>CAZIMT010000086.1:0-14363 GCA_964540295.1 uncultured Phycisphaeraceae bacterium | reverse complement strand
GGAAACGCGTGCCCACACTCAGGACAAACGCCCGGGGCAGGCAGATCGACCAAAGAGTATTTGCAGTGCATGCACATCCGCCCCGCAGAGCCCCTGACTCTTGCCCGCAGTCGTTGTTTATGCCTGAACGCAGCGATCAGCGCGCCGATTATTACCAGATAGCCGCCCGCCTTGAACCACCAACTGCTGTGCTGTGGAATAAAATTTATCGCTTGCGAAGCGATAATAACTAGAAAAACCGCGGCGATATAATAACGATCAAACTGCCACCCGTTGACTTGCTGGGGCGATGGTTTTTTCATTGATTCACAACAACAACGCCGCACGCCAATAAATCGAGTCTCAGCATCTCCAAATTCAACTTCTTATCTGACATGTAATTTGCCGTGAAGTCGCTCATCTCATTCGCTTGAATAGCGAGGCACGCCAAGCAACATGCCACTACCAGAAACGTGGCAAGCGCACAGAGTTCCATGCACACGGAAAAAACAATCGTAGCTTTCACCATGCAAATGCCAAGTCTCTCGCTGGCCGCCTTATCGACCGCAGCATATCGCTGATAGGCAATCGTGACACAATCTGGTAGCGGCACAATTCCTCCCACCGGAGCGGTCGCCGCGTAGAGTGTGCCCGGCTCAGAAGACAATCCTGAAAGTTCTTGGCCACTTGCAACCTGCGAAACCGGAACGGACTCTCCCGTTTCAACGGAAATAACACGCGCTCCGTCCAGAATTCTTGCTGATTGAACGATCACCAACATATCGGCCACTGAAAGAATCCCTGTGACCATCAAAAAACTAGCCATCGGGTCACCGGTGATGGATTCTTTCTTCAGGCACGCAGCGGAAACCGGAACTCTTCCTGCGGACCCTTGGAGCCACCCGAAGCAGGCATATCCCTTGTCCTGTTCAGTAAACTGATCGGGATGAAGCTCCCGAAGCGGGATGACCACTGACTGTATTGACTCGAAAGACACGCTCCGACCATGACCATCGGTACCAAGGAACAAACCAGCGCCGGTCACCGGACTCATAAACTTGAACGCCGCAGAAGGATCGAGGTTATCGCCAAAGGTGCGATTGGCAACCTCGCATTGCATCGAAGCCAAGGCGCGGACGTTCTCTGGCAAGGTCGGTATCGCCTCACAGAACGGCGGGGCAACGTTCGCTTGACCGATCATGCTGGCGTCAAGAGCGACCGTCGTTGGCGCTACTGAACTCAGAAAAGTACCCACCAGTGCGACCCGAGTGATATCGGAATTTTGCAAGGCGTCCGCGGTCGGGCTCTGAGTCGCCCACGCCACAGGCCCACCCACCAGGATCATCGCACCCGCGACAACCTCGATCACAAAGTCAACGAACCTGCGACAAGAGAGAGAGAGAGAGACGTATTTCGCATGACAAGGCTCCTTGAAGAGAATCTGACGATGCTGAAATCGACACTCTTACAACTTACCGGACCTTTATCGGCGTGTCAAGCCCAAATTAAACCGCCTTCCGCGATCACACCCGACTTATGACATGCCCATGGGATTGAGCGAGCATGGGCAGGCAAGTGTGAAGGCAGCATATCCGCTCCGAATAGCAGGCATGTCACACGCCAGCCCCACGCTCGGGCTGACGGCGTCCTCGAGCGCAGGAACTCACCAGAACTCGTCTGATTGCTTACCGCTCTCCCATCGGCGTGTACTTCACCTCATGCGGCCCCGTGTATTCCGCCGCAGGCCTGAACAGCCGGTTCTCCGCGAGCTGCTCGAGGATGTGCGCCGACCACCCGCCCACGCGGCTGATCACAAACGCTGGCGTGAAGAGGTCAAGCGGCAACCCGATGCAGTGATACGTCGTGGCCGAGTAGAAATCGACGTTGGGATAGATCCCCTTGGCCGCCACCGCCGTCGCCATCGTCTTCTCGATCATCGTGCTCTTGTCATACAGCGCCGAATTGCCGGTATCGTGAGCGAGTTGCTTGGCAAGGGCCTTGAGGTGCGTCGCGCGAGGGTCGTATGCCTTGTAAACGCGGTGCCCGAAGCCGGGGATCTTGTCCTTCTTGGCGAGCTTGTCCAGCGTGTACTTCTCGGCGGCCTCGACGGTGGGGATCTCGTTGAGCATGACCATCACGCCCTCGTTGGCCCCGCCGTGAAGCGGGCCGCGCAGGCTGCCGACGGCGGCCGTCATGCCCGAGTAGACGTCGCTGAGAGTCGAGATGACAACGCGAGCCGAGAACGTCGAGTTGTTGAAGCCGTGGTCGGTGTGCAGGATGAGGCACACGTCCAGCGCTCGCGCCATGGTCGGCGTGGGCTTGGTGCCGTTGAGCATGTAAAGAAAGTTCTCGGCGATGCTCATGGACTTGTCGGGCGCGATGACTGGCTTGCCTTGCCGGTACCGGTGGAACGCGGCCAGGATCGTCGGGACCTGCGCGAGCATGTTGAGCGACTTGTCGCGGATGCTGGGCAGGTCGTTGTCGTTGGGCTTGAGATCGTACATGCCCAGAGCCGAGACCATCGTGCGCATCATGTGCATAGGCTGGGCCGTCTTGGGCATGGACGTGAGCAGCGCCATAAGCGGCGCAGGAAGGTCATAGCGGCGGCGGACGTCGGCGCGGAAGGCTTCGAGTTCGCTGGCCTTGGGAAGCTGGCCGTTCCAGAGGAAGAAGACAGTTTCCTCAAAGGTCGAGTGCTCGGCCAGCTCGCCGATGGGGATGCCGATGTATTCGAGGATTCCTTTTTCGCCGTCGATGAACGACAGCTTGGTCTCGGCGGCGATCACCCCTTCCAAACCCTTGGCGTAACTGGCCATGCTTCGATATCCCTTCGGCGTGTGAAATCTCACCCAACCTGGCGACCGTGCGAGCTGAAAGAGCCCGCAAAGTGCTCTATCTTCGACCGGCCGCGTCCCCGAGATGAGCCCAAGGACCACCGCGAACCCACCCCAGCCGGACGAAGGGGCGGATTATAGACGAGCACCCTTTACGCGGGGGGGACGCGGACAGATTTGAAGCGCAAGAATCCGGTGCGCCCGCGAAAAGACGCGAGTGTTTTCCGTCGCTGATCCGCGACCGGTCCGCGTGCGTGCCTTACGATCGCACGTGTTCTTGCCGCTCGGCACCGATCTTCGGCTTCGTCGCCCCACCGTGGTCAACCACGCGCTGATCGCGGTCAACCTGGCCGTGTTCATCGGGATGTTCGCGGTCACCGCGCAAGACCCGCAACGCTTCGACGCCTTCGTGATGAAGTGGGGCCTGCTCTGGGACCCAGCCCAGTGGTGGCGGTTCGCGACATACTCCGTGATCCACGACGGGATCTGGCACGTGGCGGGGAACATGCTAATGCTGTGGGTCTTCGGGCCGCCGGTCGAAGATCGGCTCGGGCGGCTCGGGTATCTGGCTCTCTATGGTGTGGGCATGGTCGGCTCGGCCGCGGCCCACGTGGCAACGTCGGCCGCGCCAGCGGTGGGGGCCTCGGGGGCGGTCGCGGCCATCGGCGGCGCGTTCCTCGTGCTCTTCCCGATGGTGCACATCCGAACCCTGATCCTGTTCTTCGTGATCGGGATACACAACATCCCGGCGCTGTGGTTCATCGGGTTCTTCATCGTCAAGGATTTTTTATTGGCGGGGCTCGGCTCCGCGGACAACGTCGCCCGTGCGGCTCACCTGGGCGGGTACGGCGTCGGCATCACGGCCGCGTTCGCGTTGCAACTCTTCAAATTCGTGCCTCGCGAGCCGTTCGATTTCATAAGTCTGTTCAAACAATCCAAACGTCGCAACCAGATCCGTTCAGCGCTAGCCGAGGCCGAAGGAGAGCGCAAGCAGCGGTTCGGGATTGCGAACGAAGAACGGCCCGGTAAAGCAACCAGCGACGCACGCAAGGCCGCGGGGCAGGTCGATTCGGCCCGGTCCGACGCTCTGGCGGCGGCTCGCGCGAAAGTCACGGGCTTGATCGCGCGCGAGCAATTCCCCGACGCGGCCGCGGCGTATCAAGAGCTATTGGCGATGCACGAGCCGGAGGACGCCGTCGCAAAAGAGCCGATCAAGAAAATCTCCGGAAGCGCGCCCGAGGATCGCGCGCTGCCCGGCACGGCCGTGATGAGCCGCCGCCCGCAGATGTTGTTAGCCAACTGGTTCTTCGAGCAGGCCCGGCACGCCGACGCGATGTCGGCCTTCGAGCGCTACGCGGCCGCGTACCCGCTCGATTCAGAAACCTCGCGCGTGAAACTGCTCATGGGGCTGATCGCGGCCCGGTACCTAGGGCAGGCCGAACGAGCGCGAGCGCTCATCGGCCAAGCGATGCCCAAGCTGGGCGATGAGGAACAGAAAGAACTTGCGCGACAGATTCTGGACGAGTTAGGGCCTGGAAGTGTGCGAGGTGCTGGGAGTGGGGCGGCCTGAAGCGAACCAATCCCGGACGCCGGGCCTGAGCGTCTGCGAAGGTCTGGTTCAGATTTCTTGCGCGAGCGCGCACTGACTCTTGCGTCTGACAGCGCTTCGTGTAGACTCGTCGCGAAGCGATTCATAAAGCAAAGGTATTGAGCGTGATCAAAGCACGGTGTTCCACACGAGCAGCCTGATGAAGACTCTGCCATGAATACAAAAAAGATTGCGAGCGTTACCGCGTTGAGTCTGTTCGCTGGTTCCGCGCTCGCCCAACCCGGCGATAAGAACCAGATCGACGTGAAGGCCCGCGTCAAGGGCACGACGGCGTGGCTGGAGGTGATCGACACTACCGCGGCCACCGCCAGCACGCGGGTCGATGTTAAGGTCGGGGTGTTTTTCTATCGCAGCCGCGGCGTTGGATTCTCTACCTCCGTGTTCGCGGTGATGACGAGCAACTGGCTGCCCGGCGATCGTGTCAAATTGCTGGACCGGGCCGACAGCGCCTTGCATCCCGACGGCCGGCAGGGGAGGTTCAATTTCGGAGGTCAAGGGCAGGCGGCGTACACAACCGGAATCGACGTGGGTCGTTTGCGTGTCGCGTCTCTTCGCAACGAAGCCGACGCTCTAGGCGGCGGCATATCGGTCAAGCAGAACACGCCGGTTGCTTCGGGAACCCTGTTCGACACTTCGGACGGCGTGCTGGGCTTCAAGTTTGAAACCACGATCGTGAACCGCACGCCAGACCGAGTGGTGGGCCGCACCCTCGTGTGCGACGTGCCCAAGAATCGGATCAATAACTTTACTGTCTATGACACAACGTGTGATTTTTGCTACCTCTCTCTATTGCCCACCGACGTCGCCACGATCAACGTCCACTGGCCCAAGTGCTCATCAGCCTGCCCGGCCGACTTTGATTGCAACGGCTTCCTGACCGGCGACGACTTTGACGGCTTCGTCACGGCCTTCGAGGTCGAGAACACGGACGCGAACCTAGACAGGAACAGCTTTGTCAACGGCGACGATTTCGATGCCTACGTCCTCGCGTTCGAGGCCGGGTGCTGAGCAGGGTGAGGCCCTCGTCGTTGGTCGATATCTTCGTCGTCGATGGCTTGAAAGGATTCGAGGCCATGAAGCTTCTCGTGTTGCTTGTTGTGCTCGCGTCGCTGTGCGAGATCGCTCTCGCCCAGCCCGGCACAAAGACTCAAATCGACCTCAAGGCTCGCGTCAAGGGCACGACCGAGTGGCGTGATGTTGTCAGTGTCACGGCCGCCTCGATCGAGGACACGATCGATATCGAGGTCGCTGTCCTCTGTTACCGCAATTCCGGCTACGGCTTTGGGATCAGTGTTCAGAGTTTCTATATCAGCAACTGGCTTCCCGACGATGTTGCGACGCTCGCCGATCGGCCCGACAGCGCGCTTCACCCCGACGGCCGGCAAGGCAACTTTAACTTCGGGAACCAGGCACAGGGGCAGTTCACGACCAGCATCGACGCGGGCCGGCTCCGCATCGCCGCCGCCGGGAACACGACCGACGCCGTGGGCAGCGGCATCGCGATCAAGCAGAACTCGCCGGTTATGCTCGGCACGGCGTTCAACACAGCCGACGGCGTGCTGGTGTTTCAAACTGAGATTAAGTTGAAGAACCCGATCCCCGGCTCGAGCAATCCGCGCACGCTTGTGTGTAACATCCCGATCGATCGCGTGAATAGTTATGCGGTGTACCAAACGGCAACCGCCACCGGCGCGGCCAGCATACGCAGCACGTTGATCGCGCCCGACGTTGCCACGATCAACGTGGAATGGCCAGCGTGCTTCGCCCTCGCGTCCGCCAGCGACGCGGCTGTGTGCCCGTTCGCGCCAGCAGAGTTCTCGGTGATGCCAGAGGGCGACGGGCCGTTCACTTATCAATGGCAGTTCAAGGTCGGCGCGGCGGAGGCGTGGACCGACTTGGTTGAAGGCGCGAACTTAGTCGGCGGGAAGTATGTTCTCAGCGCCGTCGGCACCCAGACCAGCGGCCTGCTCGTGGATCACGGACTTACGCTGTGGCCGACAGGGGTTGTCGGAGAGTTTCGCTGCTCTGTGAAGAAGGCGTGCGGCAATCTGTTCAGTGTTCCGTCGAAGCTCTCGATCTGCGGCGCGGATCTCAACTGCGATGGCTTTGTCACGGCCGACGACTTTGATCTCTATTCCCTGTCGTTCGATGCTGGCGAGAGCACGGCGGATTATAACGGCGACGGCTTTGTCAACGGCGACGATTTCGACGCCTTCACCGCGGCGTTTCAGGCCGGTTGTTGAGCCGCTACTGTTCTGGTTCAGGTGCCTTTGAAAGCCCAACCGTCCGGTCTTGCGGTTGTTGGGACGGTACCCAAGCCTGAACGGAGTGAGCGATTTGGCACGAACGCGCATCAAAGTTTGCGGCATCCGCACTCACGAGGCCGCGACCGCGGCCTCCGACGCCGGAGCCGACGCCGTCGGGTTCATCTTTGTCCGCACCAGCCCGCGTTACATCGATCCTGAAACGGCGTTCGAGATCCTGAGCGTGCTGCCGCCGATGGTCTCGACGGTCGGCGTGGTGATGAACATGTCGATCGACGCGTTCAGCGACCTCGAAGAGTCCTGCCCGACGACATACTCGCAACTGCACGGCAGCGAGGACGAGGCTCTCACCCGCCAGTGCGGCCCGGGCGTGATCCGCGCAATCCGCTTCGACGCCGACACGATCGCGGCCGAACTGCAACGCTGGGACGCGATCGAAGAGGTCGATGCGATCCTGGTTGATGGTTCAGCAGGCGGCGAAGGGCAAGCCTTCGAGTGGGCCAAGCTCGAAGACGCGGCGGCCGAGATCTCTAAGCCGATCTTTCTCGCGGGCGGGCTAACAGTGGACAATGTCGGCGCGGCGATCCGCGCGGTGAGGCCGTACGGCGTAGATGTTTCGAGCGGCGTCGAGAAGGAACGCGGCGTGAAAGACCTCGGCCTCATCGCGGCGTTCTGCGAAGCGGTGCGGAGAGCCGACGAGTGATTGACTTCTGTTGAAGCCCACGCGCGAGGCTCGTTCTGACACACTTCGCCAGCGCGGGCGACCCGCCCGAAGCAATATCTCTCGCGATTTCTACCACGGCGTCAATGAACGGACCGCGTCTTCCAGTTGCTGGGCAGCTCTATCATAAGGCAGGTCGTCGATCGTGATGACCACGTCCGCGAGCGAGCGATAGAGCGGATCGCGAGCCGCGAGCACCGCGTCGATCTCGTCGATCGGGTTGGCTCCGGTGAGGCTGGGTCGGTGCGCGTTGTCCGCGATAGCGAGGCGAGCTCGGAGCGTGCCAGCGCTACCGCGCAGGTAGAAAACTCGCAGATCGCCCGTGGAACGGTGCTTTCGGAGCAGGTCGGCGACCCCAGGTGCCGTGGGCGTGCCCCCGCCCAGAGCGATGATCTGATCGTCGTACATTTCCAGCACGCGCCGCAGTTCTTCGAGTTCCGCCGTGCGGAATCCTGCTTCGCCGTGCGTGGCCCAGGCTTGAGCGATGTTCGCGGCGTTGAGTCTGCCCGGGATCAGTCGGTCCAGATCGATGAATCCTCGTTGCAACGAGCCCGCGACGTGCGGGCCGAGCGTTGACTTTCCTGAGCCGCGAAGGCCGATGAGAGCGATGTTCATCAGAGCAAAGATAGGAATGAAAAAACCCCGGTGGTCCAGGGTTTCGTTCTCAGGGACAAGCGTGTTGTGCGGCTCACAAACGAACGACCAACGGGAGCAGCCTTTGCTGGATTCGAAGGCTAGAACCTTCCCTGGCCTCTTCCTCTGGGAAGAGTTCTCGTCTCACGCTCGCGACTGGTACGTGCCGTTTTCCGTCGCGATCCGCAGCGTTTCCCCGGCTTTAATGAACGCAGGTACGCGGACGGTCAGACCCGTCTCCATCACGGCGTCCTTGGTCTGGTTGGTGACGGTCGCGCCCTTGACTTCCGGCGGGCAATCCTTCACCGTCAGATCGACCGACGCGGGGAGTTCAATCAGCACCGGGTTGCCGTCGAAAAGCAGGACGACGGTCTGAGAGTTGGGCCGGAGGAACTTGAGCGCGTCGCCCAGCACGTCGGCGTTGATGACGATCTGGTCGTAGTTCTCGATGTCCATGAACGTCGCGCCCGAGGAGTCGGAATAGAGATATTCCATCGGGCGGCGGTCGAGGTCGATCACGTCAACATCGTCAGCCGAGCCGAGCCGCTTCTCGAAAGACTTGCCGCTGATCACGTCCTTATACTTGATCTGGATGAAGGCGCGAAGGTTGCCAGGCGTGCGGTGCTCGACGGCGTTGAGCACGCAGATCTTGCCGTCGATCTTGACGCCCAGTCCGATGCGAAGGTCGGTCGCTTTCATGAGTGCGGGTCCAAGGGGTTGAGATCACCCAGGGCACGAGCGGCCGCGGAGTGATCGGGTCAGAACATCAATCAGCCCTGAAAATCCGCGTGGATTCGAGGGGGAGGATCGTAGGCCGTCGGCGATGCGAGGGCGGAAGGTGCAAGATCCAACGGATCATCTCGATCGTTCGTGTCACCCGCTGCCATCCCTCCGAGCGATGAACTTGATTTTCGCGCTCGCGGACCCCACCGTATCAGCCAGAATCGATGTACTACGCTGATCGAGCCGCGACAGACCGCGACCGCATCGTTTTCGAGAACCGCCAACCACGCCGACTCTGGAGCTCTCATCATGTTCACCACACGCCGCGATTTTTTGGCGATCTCGAGCACGCTCGCGACCACCGCTTTCCTCGCTTCCACAGCCTTGGGCGCCCTCCCGAGTCGAATCGCGCCCGGTCGGGCGCGGTCGGGGGGCCTGTTTGACGGCCTGTTCAATGGCCGCACCGAAGACACCTACTTCCCGCCCGTGAAAATCGCCGACAATGTCTACTCACTCACCGGCGAAGGCGGCAACTCGCTGGCTTTCTTGGCCGGGGGCGAGGCGCTGCTGATCGACACCAAGAACGCTGGCTTCGGCTCGCAGCTGCGGCGCGATGTCGAGTCGCTTGGCTCGCCCCTCAAGATGGTCATCAACACGCACCACCACTACGACCACACCGGCGGCAACGCGGCGTTCACTAAGGACGTCACGGTCCTCGCCCACGAATCCGCCAAGGCTCGCATCGGCGACCAGATCCAGCTCTACGCCCGCAACCTGCCGCAGACGCTGCGGACGCTCAAGAACGTGGACACGCCGATCGCCAAAAAGATCATGGCCGAGACCGAAGCCCTCGGCAAAGAGGAGGTCACGCCCGCGACCTACCAGCCCACCAAGACCACGCGCGGCAACGAGACGCTGACCTTCGGCGGCGAGCGCATCGAGCTCGTCTACGTCGGGCCCGGCCACACCGACAACGACCTGATTGTTTTCTTCCCCAAGCAGAACGTGATCCACACCGGCGACTTGGTGTTCAACAAGGTCCATCCCTACTTCGACCCCTCCGGCGGCGCAACCGTGCAGGGCTGGATCAAATCCCTCGAGAAAATCATCGCGCTCTGCAACGACAAGACCGTGCTGGTCCCGGGTCACGGCGAAGTAGGGGACGTCAACGCCGCCAAAGCCCAAGTCGCGTACCACCGCCGCGTGCTCGACGAGGCCAAAAAGGCCGTGGCCGCAAAGAAGACACGCCCAGAGTTCCAGAAGACCGTCATCGACGAGTTCAAGGACTACGGCGGCGACTGGATCAAGCCCATCGCCTTCGGCGCGATCTACGACGAGGTGGTCGAGGCACGCTGAGGTCGATCTTCTCGGTTTTACGCTCCGAATTGTTCTATCCTCAAAGCATCGTGAGGCGGGCGTCCTTTCTGCCCTCGTGTCTTTCTCCCTACCTCATCTCGTGAGGTAGGTTTTCAACCTGTCGCGCTCTGAATTTCTACTTCTTTTTTGCTTCTCTCGCTATGTTCCGCATCGGAATCAAACTCTGTGCTCGTGTCAAGGCCGAGTCGGCTTGCTGAGGAAACCATCATGCACTGCGCGAATATTCGCGTTTCGCGTCGCGTTTTCCTTGGCGCAGCCGTCGGCGCCGCGGCCCTCGCTCCCGCGATCCGCGCCGCGGAAGCACGCGCCGCGTTCACGATGCCCCACGCCCAAGCCACCTTCTTCGACTGGAAACCGATCAGCGAAAAGTCTCGCGTCGCCATCGGCCAGGGCGGCAACGCGCTCGTGCTCGTCTCGGGTAGCGAAGCCTTGCTCGTTGATTGCAAAACCTCCCCCTACGGCCCCATCCTCAAGCGCGAACTGAAGCTCGGCACCGCCAAGCTCGCGGCCGTGGTCAACACACACCACCACGCCGACCACACCGGCGGCAACTACGTCTTCGTCGAAACTGTGCCCGTCATCGCGCAAGAACTGGCGGTCTCGCGCGTGTTGACCCAGACCGATCGCTACATCGCCACCGTCAAACAGGCGGTGATGGAACTAGCCAGCGACAAGGAAAAGGCCGCGATGGTGGCCGACGATTTCAAAGCTCTTCACGCACGCTTCGCCGAGTTGAATCCCAAGGACTTCGCCCCGACCGAGAACTTCAAGACGGAAAAACAACTGAATATCGGCGGGCTCGAAGTCCGCCTCACGCACGTCGGCCCGGGGCACACTGACAACGACCTCTTTGTTCATATCCCCGAACTGAACATCATTCACGCGGGCGATCTGCTCTTTTCAAAGTGTCACCCGTACATCGACCGCGACGGCGGCGCGGACACCGCCGCGTGGCGACGCTCGCTCGCCGCCATCATCGCCCTCTGCGACGAAAAGACCATCGTCATCCCCGGCCACGGCGACATCACCGACATCACGGGCCTGCGAACCCAGGTCGAGTACTTCGACCAGGTCGGCGCGAAAGTTCAGACGGCAATCAAGAACGGAATGACGCGCAAGGAAATCGTCACCAAGATGAAGCCTGTCGGTTTCGACGGATACGGCGGCAGTCAGAACCTGCCTCTCACGCTCGGCGCAATCTACGACGAAGCCGCCGCCGCGTCAGCCAGTCCAAAGCGATGAACAAAGACGCGCAGGAACACGCAGGTCTTTCCTCGTTAGCGATCCAAAGATGCGAGTTCACCACGAAAGACACACAAGCACACAGCAAAGCCGCACAGAGAAGAGTGAGAATCGGAATGCTTTGAAGAAGACAAGGCCAGCCCTCTTGACTTTTTCACGCTCATATTCTTGGAGTTTCTGAGCCTCTCGTGGTAAATCTTCTCTTCACTTCGTACTGATGGTCAGCGTCGCGCCGGTCTGCGGCTTGGGCGTGGCTTCCTTGTGAAGCTTCTGAGCCCGGTGCTGCGACCAGTCCGTCACGCGCACGTCTGGCGCGGTCGGGCCGCTGTGCGTGCGAAGAATGTCGTAGATGTTGTTGCGTTGCGCGGGGATGAACCCCGCGTCACGGATCAACCGGCACAGCACGGCCTCGTCAAGGCAGTACGTCGTCCCCGCGCTGCTCACCACGTTCTCTTCCATCATCACGCTGCCCATGTCGTTGGCGCCGTACATCAGCCCAAGCTGCCCAATGTGCGGTCCCATCGTCACCCACGAGCTGCCGATCGAGTACACGTTGTCCAGGAAAAGCCGGCTGACCGCCTGCGTCCGCAGGTAGTCGCTCGAACCCGACATCCGCACGCGCCGCCCAAACTCCGCGGCCTCGGGGCCCAGCGTGCGATAGTCCACGTCCGGGTTCTTACCCCAATCAAACGCGCGAGCCACGACATCGCCCGGGAACTCCGCGCCAGCCGCGAGCTCCTTGGCGTTATGCCCCCAGTCCTTCACGCGACCGAGCGGCGTGTTCTCACGCTGAAAAGGCCAAGAAATAAAGGCCTTATAATGCCCCAGCGGTCGCTCCCCAGGTAGGTCGGCTCTCCGAGCCGACTCTTCCCCGCCTCGCTGGTCCTCGCCTCCCCTTGGATCTCTTTCCATCATGGGCGCCGTCGCAGACCAAGCGTCCACGTTGCTCGCCGAACCAACCGTCGGCTCCGAAGGCCGACCCGCCTCGGCGTGCCCTTCGCGCAGCACCCGGTCCTGCCACTGCCGCACCATCCACAAATGATGGATCCGGTCCGCGTGCCCCTCGATGTGCCCGAACATCATCGTCGCGCTCGTGAACATCCCCAGCGTGTGCGCGACGTACATCACCGTCAGCCAGCTCTCCGCGTCGCACTTGCCCAGCCCGATCTTGCGACGCACAGGATCCGCGAAAATCTCGCCCCCGCCGCCCGGCAGGCTATCAAGCCCCGCCTCACGCAGCCTCATCATCACCCACCGGCACTTATCCTCGAACCTCGCGCCCGGCGGGTCGAAGAAGTGTACGAACTCCACCATCTCCGGCGGGCTGAACGCGTGTACGTGCACGCCGGGGAACTTCTCCTTGATCGAGCCCAGCAGGTCCAGGTAGTAGTCGAGCTTGAGGTCCGGGTTCATCCCGCCCTGCATCAAGATCTGCGTCCCGCCAATGGCCACCAGCTCGGCGATCTTCTCGTGGATCTTCTCCTTAGGCAGCACGTACGCGTCGTGGTCGTCGGCGTCGCGGCGAAACGCGCAGAACGTGCACTTGGCGTTGCACACGTTGGTGTAGTTCACGTTGCGGTCGATGACGTACGTGCGGAACGTGTCGCCGTGGATCGTCCGGCAGCGCGCGTCGGCCCACCGCCCAAGCTCGGGCAACGGCGTGGAACGAAAGAGTTCCAAACCTTGGCCAACCGTCAGCCGAGCGTGACCCGCCACGACCGCGGCCAGCAGGCCCGGGTCACCGGCGGAGAGGTGAGAGAGTTCGGGGGGGGTGGAGTGAGGCATGGTGTGCTTAGATGCTTGCGAAACGAGACGGATCATCGGGCGACGACGGCCCGAGTTGAGTTTTCAGTGATTATTGAAACTTCAAGAGTATAGAAGCTCGGCCCGGGCGTTTCCAGAACCCTCGCGCCCCCACTCTAAGCCCCATATCTTGGCACCGATATCCGAAACCTACCCGCGCGGGTGAAACTTCCGATGCACGCTCTTCAACCTCGACCCATCGACGTGCGTGTAGATCTGCGTCGTCGCAATGTCCGCGTGCCCCAGCAGCTCTTGCACCACCCGCAGGTCTGCCCCGCCGATCAGGAGGTGCGTCGCGAAGCTGTGCCGCAGCGTGTGCGGGTGAACATCCCTCAGCCCCGCGGCCTTGGCGTGCCCGGTCACGATCTGCCACACCGCCACCCGTTCCAGCGGGCGGCCCGTCCGCGACAACAGCAGCCGGCCCTCGTCCATCGCCCCCGCACGCCGCAGCACCGGACGGCATTCCTTCAAATAGCGCTGCACCGCCGCGCGAGCGGGCTCGCCCATCGGCACCAGCCGCTGCTTGTTCCCCTTGCCCGTCACTCGCACCACGCCCAGCGTGTCGATGAGATCAGAATTGGAAACCCCCGCAACCTCGCTAGCCCGCAACCCGCTGGCGTAAAGCAGTTCCAGCAGCGCACGATCACGCAGCCACAGCACGCGGTCCTGTGCCGAGATCGCGCGAGCAGGCCTTGGCTTGGGCTCATCGTCGAGCGCCCGGGGCGCGTCGAGCAGCGCCTTGACCTGCAACGGCGTCATCACGCCCGGCAGGTTCTTCCAGCGCGTCGGCCGATCGAGCGCGTCGGCCGGGTTCGTGTCGATCATCTCGCGCGCTCGCATCCAGCGAAAATAAACCTTGATCGTGGCCAAGTGCCGAGCGACCGACGCGGCCGCCATCGAATGCTCCGACCGCAACCCCGCGACGTGCAGCACAAGCTGGCGGGCGGTGACAGTTTCAACCGCTCTCGCCCCGCCCTCGGTCAGTTCCGCGTGCATCAGGTCCACGTCGCGTGAGTACGCACGCAGCGTGTTAACGCTGAGCCCGCACTCGACGCGAAGGAACGCAACGAAGGCCGCCTTGGCGGTCTGGAACGCCGGGGCGACAGGTCCGAAATCAACCGGCGCACGCCCCGCACCCCGCCCCGGCGCTCGCCCGCGCGTACCGAGTCCGCTCGGTC
>CAZIMT010000085.1:11471-14469 GCA_964540295.1 uncultured Phycisphaeraceae bacterium | reverse complement strand
TGCCGCTGCGACGAACTCAGCCCCGAGTGCAGCACCGACACACCCAACGCCGCGAACCGCTCGCGGAAACGGCGGCTGGTCTGCGGCGTCAGTGCGATCTCGGGCACCAGCACGATCGCCGATCGCCCCGCGGCCAGCGTGCGCTCAATCAGTCTCAGGTAAACCTCGGTCTTCCCCGACCCTGTCACGCCGCGCAGCAGGTGTACTGAGAACGCGCCCAAAGCCTTGCCGATCCTCTCGACCACGTGTGATTGCTGGTCGGTCAGCGATGGGGGGGCATGAGCAACGCGGCCGCCGTCGCCGCTCTCGTTGTTGTTCACATCCTCCGGCTCCGTCCACCCCGAGTCTCGGATCACGGCGCGCGTGCTCGCGGAGAGCACGCCAAGTTTGACAAGCCGCATGACCGACGCGGTCGTCTTCAGCCCGAGTTCTGCTGCCAGCGACTTGAGCGTGGTCGGGAACCGTTCCCCGGGCAGCGTTGCGATCTTTTCCGCCATCGCGCGAGCGTTCTTCGGGAGCGCAGTCACGGAAGATTCATCTAGCGTCACCCGCTCGAGCACCACTTCGGACCTCCGCCCCGTCGCGTGCTTCACGGCCGCGGGCACCATCGAGCTCAGCACCATCCCGAGCGGGCACACGTAATAGGAACTCAACCAGCGCGCAAGCTCGACCATGTTCGCCGGCAGCCCGCCGCCGTCGTGCTCCAAGACCGCTTTGACCTTCTCGGGCGCATACCCATCGAGCAGTTCAATCCCTCCAGTTTCCAGCACGATCCCGCGCACCGGCTTGTTCCCGCGCCCCAGCGGCACGCGCACGCGATCGCCCGTCACCACCCCGGGCAAGTCGCAGCGGTAGGTCAGCCCTTCGGAAAGTTCGACCGAATCGATCCCGCGCTCGACCGCGACACGCACGAAGCGCGTCGCCACGAGAAGCTTTGTGCCCGGTCGTCCGCCGCCATCGTCGCGCTGATTCCCCGGGCCGCTAGCGTCCGCAAAGAGTGTGTCGTCGGGGCGGGAGTTTTTGGACGTGCTCGCCATGGCGGTGCATAGACTCTACCGATGCCAGACACGCCGAACTCGACGCGTCCGAATCTCTCCTTAACCGGTGACCGCATTGCCGCCCGACCGCCCGGCCGCCTAGCTCTGGCCGACGGCTCGGTCTTCCAAGGCTTCGCCTTTGGAGCTGTCGGTCGCGGCATCACCGCCCAGGCCGAGGTGGTTTTCAACACCGCCATGTCTGGCTACCAAGAATCGCTCACAGATCCTTCGTACACCGGGCAGATCCTGGTCGAAACTTTCCCGCTGATCGGCAACACCGGCGTCAACGCCGAGGACACCGAATCGCAGAAGGTGCAGGTCTCCGGGTTGGTTGTGCGCGAGCTGGCCCGGCGGTACTCGAACTACCGAGCCCAAGAGAGCTTGTCGGCGTACCTGTCGCGGTCCAACGTGCTCGGGCTTGAGGGTGTTGACACGCGAGCGATCACCAAGCGTCTTCGCTCGGTCGGTTGCGTCCCCGGCGTCATCACTGATCGGACCGACCTCACCGACGACCAGCTCGTGGAGATCGCGCGGTCGGCTCCCTCGATGGACGGCCAGAACCTCGTCCCAATGGTCGGGTGTACCAACGCTCAGACCTGGGCCGAGACGCTCGGCGACTGGACGCCGTTGCCCTCTAGCGCCGTATCTCCTGAGCCTCGTGGCGAAGGCGTCTCGCCTTCTTCTTCTTCTTCTTCTTCTTCTTCCCCTCCGCTGCGAGTTCTCGCCTTAGACTGCGGAGCCAAGCGGAACATTCTTCGAAATCTCTCGGACCGTGGCTGCGCGGTCGAGGTGGTCCCGCACGACACCTCCGCTCGTGAGATCGCCCAGCGCTACAACCGCGGCGAGATCGACGGCCTATTCGTGTCCAACGGCCCGGGCGATCCCGCCGCCGTCGAGGCCACCGTCGCCACACTGCGCGATCTCATCCGCCCGATAAGCTTAGATTCACCAACCGCGTCCATGCCGATCTTTGGTATCTGCCTAGGCCATCAACTGCTGTCGCTCGCGGCTGGCGCCAAGACCTATAAGCTGAAGTTCGGGCACCGCGGGATCAACCAGCCGGTGCTCAACCATGAATCTGGCGAGGTCGAGATTACGAGCCAGAATCACGGGTTCGCGGTGGACGCGGATTCGCTCGCGGCGGTGGGGGGCGTGGCGACGCACGTGAACCTGAATGATGGAACCTTGGCCGGGTTTCGGCTCAAGAACAGGCCAGTTTTCGCGGTGCAGTATCACCCCGAGGCCTCACCCGGGCCGCACGACGCCGGGTACCTGTTCGATGAGTTCGTGGCGTTGATGAACGTCAATCGACGCCGATGAGCGCGGCCGGACGGCATCTCCAGCTCGAGTCTGTTGCCGCTCAGATCTGATTTCAGACGTGAGGTCGGTTGGCCTTGACCGGCGGCTGTGAATGCGTGAAGATCGAACCCTCGTTCGATCTGGCGTAGAGAGTGTCTGTTTTCTGCGGAATCGCTGTAAGCTATTCTGAGTGCGTGATTTAGGAGATTGGTAGTGAGCCGGAACGGTTCGCGGTTTTGCGAGCCGGGGGAAGATGGGTTGACTTTGACGTGCGGCGCTTCGCTCACAGGCGGAAAAAATAAAATTCTGGCAAACCGTGCCAAAATGCCTTGCGGCCACTTGATTTTATGGTAGGATCAGAAACGGTGATCCATGCGATTTCTCAAGTTGCGATGGAACAGGCATGTGGGCTCGATTGGTTTCGATGAGGACGATTGAGATTTTTCCAGCCGGTTCTCGGCATTCGATTGAATGTTCATGTCTTTGAGATGAAGATGACTTTGCGATCTTCTCGTCGTTGTGAGAAGTTTTTCGCGTCTAGGCTCGTTTCTGTTCGTGGTCTTTGAGCGACGTTCTGAGCGCGGCTTTGAAGTGAGAGGATTTGGTGGCTGGCGAGAGGCCTTGGTTTAGCGGCTTTGAGCGTTGGCTTCGAGCGTTGGCTT
>CAZIMT010000085.1:0-11371 GCA_964540295.1 uncultured Phycisphaeraceae bacterium | reverse complement strand
GAGCGTTGGCTTCGAGCGTTGGCTTTGGAGTTCGGATCGGTTCAAGTTCAGGTTTTCGGTCGCGGGTCTTTCAGATCTCCGGCCTGAGATTTCTGGTGTTTGACGAGGCGTTCTGGATGAGGCGTTCTGTCTGTAGAAGAGTTTTTTGATCGTTCAGAGTTTTGTGCCTTCTTTTTTTTGCGTTCAAAGGGCTTGATATTTTCAAGCCTTGTGGATGGAGATTGGAGCCTTTCGAGGCTGTGTTGTACGTGATTTTTTCATTTTTAGAGGAGCGTTCCATGAAGAGTTGTATGAAGATCGCTTTGGTTGCTGGTTGTGCGATGGCGGTCGTCGCCTCGGCGAAGCCCCCGCTTCAGGTTTCGGGCCCCGGCGTGAAGATCGACCCGGTCCGGATCGCGAAGGTGAAGAAGGACGCGACGGGCAAGGTCACGATGCTGACCGACTGGATCTCCTACGGTGGTTTCTCAGACCGCGCGATCCCCTCGGGCTGCTTGTTCGACGGTTTCGGTCGTGACTGGTCGCTCGCGGCGACTGGCGCGCCCGAGAACCCGAGCGGTTGCATGACTGGCGGCAACGGCAGTCGTTGGTACTTCGGCGACACGTTCATTAACCCCAACTGGCTCGACGACATGACTTCGTTCCGCAAGACCACCGCGACCCATATGGATATCGCTTGGTTTTGGGGACCCGCGGCTCCCACCCAGATGTTCCTGTTCTACTTCCTGAGCACCGGTGGTAATCTGGACCTGTGCGACACCACCGGCGCTGGCGCTGGTGACGGCGTGGCGCTGGACTTCGGCGTGGCCGATCCGGGCGTTGGCTATTTCTTCGGCAACGTGGACATCGGCTTGTTCGGCGGTCTGACCCTCGACGCCACGGTCACCGGCTACCAGGGCATCATCAGCGAGGCCTTCGACGGCACGACGATCACTATCGCGAACTTCCCTTGCCAGCCCATGCTTTGGGGCGCGACTGAGAACCTTCGCGCTGAGGGCGGCGGCGACATCATGCCTGGTTCCTTCGGCAACCAGGGCGAGAACTCGTTCGACGACGATACTCCTCTCGACGGCGCGTTCGACGCCGCGATTGAGTGCTATACCTACGACTTCGGCCCCGGCCTCTGCGCTCGTCCCCTGGGCAAGATGCTCGCCTTCGGCGGCTGCTCGATCGACTTCGACGGCGACGGCTTCCCAACGGGCGACGACTTCGACGCCTTCGTTCTGGCCTTCGAGGCTGGCGACATCGCTGCCGACTTCGACGGTGATGTCTTCGTCTCCGGCGAGGACTTCGACGCCTACGTCGCTCTGTTCGAGCTGGGCTGCTAATCAACCGGTTCTCGGTTGTTGAACGCTCTGTGAATTTTCAAACCGCCCGGGTCGCAAGACTCGGGCGGTTCTTTTTTCTTCAAAGCACGAACGTTCCCTCACGCTAATTGGTACGGGCTCGTAGGTGCGGGCCGGTTCGCGCATCTGGCACCACTTTGCGAGTTTGGCTGGTCTGTCGGAAAGCCGTCACGGTGAGTACCATTTGCTCGAGCTCGCCGATGGAACAAAGTCTGGATCGCGTTCCATCGCTGTCTCTCGATTCGTAGTAGACTATTGACCTCTTCCCTATGGAGTCGGCACGATGAAGCACGGATCTGTTTTGGACGCGGCCCAAGTCGGTGGCTTGGTTGAGATCGCTGTCTCGACGCAAGGCGGTTCAGGTTTTCCGATGAAGAAAGTCAATCCGATGAAGCAAGGTGCGAGATCGCGTTTCTCTGCACGCGGGCAAGGGCGGTGGGCCGACGCGGTTTGGGGCGTGCTTTGCGTTGCGCTGCTTGCGGGGACGTGGATGGCTTCAGGTTTTCGAGCGCCCGAGAGTGCGACGACACTTTCGGCGTCGTTCGTGCCGGGTCTGCTCGAAACCGAGAACCAACCTGCGGGCGCGAAGGCCGCCGAGCAGCCAGCCGAGGAAGCGTTTCGCGGGTGGTACGCGGTGTATAGCGGCAGCGGCAAGGTGGAAGTGAAATCGCACGCGGCGTCGCCGAGCTTTGCTCTGCCAGCCGGAGCGACGATCGACCCGCAGGTCGCGCCCGCGGGGTTCGTGGCCGAGTACACGACAGAGATCGCGATCGAGGAGGCGGGCAAGTACCGCTTCGGGGCCGAGGCCGAGGGCGGGAGCGCGACGGTGACGGTGTTTGACGCGAAGGGCGGGGCGAAGCTGGCGTCGGTGAACGTGGACGGCTCGGGCAAGGTTGGGAAGGCGAACACGCCGTATGTCGCGCTGCCCAAGGGTGACGTGCAGGTGGTGGTGAAGTACTCGCGTAAGGGCGACGCGGCCGCTCGGCTGCGCACGGTGTGGGACCGAGAGAAGGTTCGCGATCAAGGCTTTCGTTCCGAGGCGATCCCGATCACGGCGACGAAGGTTCCCAAGTTTGCCAAGGTTGCGGCTCAGGCGGGCGTGGATGCGCTGCACGGGCGGGCGCTTCTGGGCGAGCTGGGTTGCACGTCGTGTCACGCGGGGGCTGACGGGAAGAGTTCGAGTTCTGCCGTGGCGGTTCGGCAAGCGCCGCTGCTGGGCGAGATCGGCCGTCGTGCGCGACCCGAGTGGTTGCTCAAGTGGATCCTCAATCCGCAAGCGGTGAAGCCGGGCTCGCACATGCCCGACGTGCTGGGCGAGTCGCCCAAGGACAAGGCCGACGCAGAGGCGATCGTGCAGTATCTGGTCGCTCCGCACCTTTCGTCGGCCTCGACGGAGCCGGCGGCTAAAGAGCAGGACGTGATCGATCAAGGGCGGTATTACTTTCACACGGTGGGTTGCGTGGCGTGCCACGGGCCGCTGGAATCGCCAGCGGCGGCGTTTGTGAACGAGCAGGGGTTGTCTAAGAAACTTCCTGAATATAAGGGCTTTGCGGCGTATGGCGATCTGGCGGGAAAGTGGCGGCCAGCGGCGCTGTCGGAGTTCTTGCAGGATCCGTCGCGGGTACACCCGGGCGGTCGCATGCCCAACATGAACCTGTCCACGGCCGAGGCGGACCTGATCGCCACGTATTTGGTGAACAAGTTCGGCGAGGCGAAGGAGCCTGCGAGTTTCAAGGCAGAGCCCTCGAAAGTTGAGACGGGCAAGGCCGCGTTCGCGGCGCGAGGTTGCGCGGACTGTCACCAGATTGGTCACAACCTGCCGAGCGTGGCGTCCACGCTGAAGGCCAAGGCGTTGCCGGGGCTGACGGCGGGCAAGGGCTGCCTTGATCCCAAGAGCACAACGGCGCCGCGCTACACGTTGAGTGATGCGGAGCGTGCGGCGTTGGCGGCGGCGGTGATCCCGGCCAGCAAGGCGCAGGGTGCTCTCGCGCCGATCGACGCGTCGCACCGGCAGATCGAAGGGCTGAGCTGCCTAGCGTGCCACGTGAAGGACGACGAGGGCGGGCCAGCCAAGCAGATCAATGCGTACTTCCGCACGCTCAACGAGACCGAGCTTGGCGATGAGGGGCGTTTGCCGCCGAACCTGACGGGTGTTGGTTTCAAGTTGACGACGACGTGGTTGAAGACGGTGCTGACGCAGCACGGTCGGGCGCGGCCTTACATGGGCGTGCGGATGCCGCAGTTCGGCGACGCGCACGTCGGGCCGTTGGTCACGAGCTTGGCGGCGGAATCGGGGATCTGGCCCAATGCGGACCGGACCGAGCCCAAGCCGAGCGACGAGATCGCGGCGGCGGGACGGAAGCTGGTGGGTGATTCGGGGCTGAACTGCATCTCGTGCCACGTGTTCGGCGACTACCCGTCTGCGGGGACGCCGGGCCCGAACATCACGGCGTTTTCTGAGCGGCTTCGTTATGACTGGTGGCAGGGGTACATCATGAACCCGCACCGGTTCAAAGCCGGGACGCGGATGCCGAACTTCTATCAGACCGGGACGGGCGCGGTGAAGGACGTCTTCGGCGGCGACCCCGACAAGCAGGCCGACGCGATGTGGGCGTACTTCAACCAAGGCGACTTTGCGCCGGTGCCGACGGGGATCAACACGGGCAAGGGTTTGACGCTGAGCGTGGGCGATCGGCCGATGGTGCTGCGGACGTTTATGAAGGATGCCGGGAGCCGGGGGATCGCGGTCGGTTTCCCGGCTGGTCTGCACTTCGCGTTTGATGCGGGCGACGTGCGGCTGGTGGATGCGTGGCGTGGCGGGTTTCTTGACGCGAGCGGCGCGTGGGCGGGCCGCGGCGGGAACGTGAGCGACGAGAAGGGGATCACGGAATGGAAAGCCCCCGCAGGCCCGGCGCTGATTCTGGAAGTCGGTGCTGGCGGGCTGGGGTGGCCCAAGGTGACGAGCGCGAAGGCCTTGGGTCGGTTCAAGGGGTACACGCTCGATAAGGGCGGCGTGCCGACGTTCATGTACTCGATCGGTGCCGCGGGGCCGACCGAATCATCGAAGAATGTCTCGGCCAACATCCGCGAGCGGTTTGAGCCTGCGGCGGAGGCGGGCGTGCTGTTTCGTCGCTCGTTCGGCGTGGAGATGGCTGCGAACACCACCGGCGTGAAGCTGTTTGTGAACGCGGGCAAGGGCAAGGTGTTGATCGCGGACCAGCAGAACTGCAAGGCGATCGAGCGGGCCGGGGACGACGGCTCGACATGGTTCGAAGTCGAGCTCTCGGCGATCGATGGGAAGAGTTCGTTCGTGGTGGTGTATTCGAAGCCTTGAGAAGACGCAACGAGACGAAGAGACGGAGCGAAGAGACGCAGACGGGCAGTGTGCGGAAGAGAAGAGTTTGAGAACACAGGCGGGGTGTCTGGGCCACGAGGAAATTTAGAGATTTGGAAGGCGGACAAGCACTATGAAGACGAACTACAACCATCGCGTTACCACGGTGACCATTGCGGCGTTGCTCGCGGCGACGTGCCTCGGCGTTCAGGCGGTGTCGATCGCCGCGGTCGAGCCCGGCGACGCCCCGCCGCAAGACGGCTCGGCCAAGTACATGATCGGGAACATCGAGTACAAAAAACTCGCGACGCGGCAGGAGTCCGAAGAGCGTGTGATGCGGCTGATCTTTCCTGACCAGCCTGCCTGGGGACCTTGGTCGATGCTGGTGGGCTTTGAATACGAGTCCAAGCCGGGCAAGAACCTAGCGGCGGTGCTGCCGCCCGAGGCCGAGCTGACGAAGATGAGCGCTGGCGGGCCGGGGCCGGATCTAAGCAAGGAGTACACGGGCAAGCAGAGTCGGAAGCTGGCTTGGTCGCCGCTTGGAGATATTAGAAACCGTGCCGTGAGCATGGCGATCTACAAGGAGAACGCTGACAACCTAAACGCGGTCGGGTATCTCTATTGCGAGGTCAAGGCCGAGAAGGCGACGACCGTCAACGTGACGATGGGCTCGGACGACGGGCTGCGGCTCTGGGTGAACGGGCGGCTGGTGGTGGACGCGGACGTGGCGCGCGGGCTCGATCCGTTCTCGCACCGGGTCAAGCTCGACCTTCAGCCGGGCGTGAACCATGTGCTGGCCAAGGTCTCGCAAGGGGCCGGGGCGTTCGAGTTCCAGATCAACGCCAAGCCGGACCTCGAACCGGCGATGGACGCGGCGTTGCAGTATTATCTGAACAGCGATTTCCCGCGTTCGGCCGAGGACAAGTATTACCGCGCGATCACGCTACCCGCGAGCGCCGACGCGGTGCTGGAGGTCGGCGGGCTGGCCGTGCTGCCCGCGGGCATCGATGGGAAACCCGAAAGTAAGTTTGGCCGCCCGATGGTCAGCACGCGCCGCGGCGACGTCTGGATCATCGAGAACGCCTACGAGAACCCGCCCTTCGGCGTGAAGTATAAGAAGTTTGCCACCGGCCTGCACGAGCCGCTAGGGCTTGCTGCGAAGATTGAGAACGGCAAAACCGTCGCGTATTGCGTGCAGCGCAGCGAGCTGACGCGGATGGTGGACAACGACGGCGACGACGTGGCCGACGAGTACAGCACGGTCTCGAACTTCTGGAGCGTCAGCGGCAACTATCACGAGTTCGCGTTCGGCCCGAAGTTCGACCGCGACGGCAACGCCTGGGTGACCCTCAACGTCGGCTTCTGCGGGGCGCTGGGGAAGGCGATCGTGCCGTATCGCGGGTGGTCGCTCAAGGTCGCGCCCGACGGAACGGTCACGCCGTGGTCTGACGGGCTGCGCTCTCCCAACGGGATCGGGCAGTGGACCGACGGGACGATGTTTTACCTTGATAACCAAGGCGATTACGTCGGCGCCAACCGACTCAGCCCCATGCTCAAGGGCAACTTCGCCGGGCACCCGGCCAGCCTGCGCTGGCGCGAGGGCTGGAGCGAGGGTCAGACGCCGCCCGAGGTCCAGCCCGCCACCGTCTGGTTCCCCTATCGCAAAATGGGACAGTCGGTCGCGGACTTCTTGCTGTACCCGGCCACCGAAGACGGCAACGGTCCGTTCGGCCCGTTCGCAGGGCAGGTCTTCTGCGGCGACCAGACCATGTGCATGGTCAACCGTGTCAGCATCGAGAAGATCGATGGCGTGTACCAGGGCGCGTGCTATCCATTCCGCGAAGGCCTGCAGTGCGGCGTGAACCGGCTGGCGTGGGGCACCGACGGGTCGATGTTCGTCGGGCAGACCGACCGCGGCTGGGGGTCCACGGGCCGGGCTCGCTATGGCGTCGAGCGGCTGGTGTGGAACGGCGAGGTGCCGTTCGAGTTGCGCGAGATGCGGATCAAGCCTGACGGCTTCGAGCTGGAGTTCACCAAGGACGTGGACAAGGCCGCGGCCAGCGACCCGGCGTCGTACGCGATGAGCAGTTATACATATGAATATCACCAGACCTACGGCTCGGACGAGATAGACACGAAGAAGGTGGAGATTAAGGCCGTGGAGTTTGTGAGCCCGCGCGTGGTGAGGATTAAGACGAGCCAGATTCGATCGGGCGGGATGGGGTATGTGCATGAACTGACGATGCCGGGCGTGAAGTCGGCGGCGACGGCGGCGGAGAATGGTGAGGAGCTGGTCCACCGCGTGGCGTATTACACGGTGCAGCGGGTGCCGAAGTAGATTGCGGCGAGGAGCGAAAGCCGGGAAACATTCAGCCTGTCCGCCGCAGCGTTCGCTCGCGGGCGAGTTCTTGGACTAAGGCTTCGCCGAGTTTCTGATATTCATCTGGCGTGTTATAAACTTGCGCCGAGATTCGGAGGAGGCGGAGGTCGGCGTTGGAGGCGCTGCCGGGCTGGCCGGGGCCGGTGCCGAAGGGCCATACGGGGATTTGGATTCGGTGGCGGTCGAGCAGGGCGTCTTGCATGGGGTCGTCGTAGATGGTCGGGCGGCTGGCGTGCTCGGCGTCGGGCGAGGGCAGGATGAGCGTGGTCATGCAGCCGGTCATGCTGTCGGGTGCGGTGGGTTGCAGGCCGGTGATGCGGGTGACGATGTCGCGAGCTTGGATGACCATCGAGTGGTTGTGGCGCATGAGGGCGGGCAGGCCGCCGGGGAGCAGGTTGGCCATGGTGTCGAGCGCAACGGGGATGGTGAGCAGGCCGGTGTAGTCGGCGGTGCCCATGTAGTCGAAGTCGCGAAGGAAGAGCTTGCGTTCGGGGCGGACTTTGTCGGCCCGGCTGCTAAGCACGACGCTGCGGAAGTCGGCTTGCTTGTCGGGGCGGACGTACATGAAGCTCGTGCCCTTGGGGGCCGAGGCCCACTTGTGAAAGCTGCCGACCCAGTACGTTGGCTGGAGCGCGGCGATATCCACGGCGATCTGGCCCGGGGCGTGGGCACCGTCCACGATCACGTCGATGTTGCGACGGTTGAGTTCGGCCACGATGAGCTCGACGGGGAAGATCAGCGAGGTGGCGCTCGTGATCTGGCTGATGAGCACGAGCTTGGTGCGCGGCGTGACGGCGGCGAGCACGGAATCGACGACCTCGCGCGGCGAATAGATCGGGAACGAGACTTTGGCGGTGACGACTTTGATGCCCAGCTTGGGGGCCATGCGGGCGAGCTCGTTGAGGCCTGACGAGTACTCGTGGTCGGTGACGAGCACTTCGTCGCCAGCCTGGAAGGGCGTGTTGTGAAGGATGGTCGCCAGCGCGACAGTGGCGTTCATGACTGGGGCGAGGTCGGCGGCGGAGCAGTTGAGGTAGGCGCCGAGGCGGTCGCGCACGCCGTCCATCAAGCGCTCGAGGTCAACCTTGAAGAAGCGGACGGGGTCGCGTTCCATTCGTGCGCGGAGTTCGGACTGCGCTTCGGAGACGGCGCGAGGGCACAGGCCGTAGGAGCCGTGGTTGAGGAAGGTGATGCTGGGGTCCATCGGCCAGTTTGCGCGGGCGGCGCGAGAGAGCCCGAAACCGGGGCTGGCGGTGAGGTTGGCGGTGGGGCTACCGGTGGGGTTGGCGTTGGCAGATTGGACGGTGGTTGCGGCTTGGATGGTCATGGTCATGGCAGGAGAAATATCGGCCCGCGCGGGTGAGTTTCTAGAGCGCGGAGTGTAGTCCGCGCGCGATTGTTTTTGAGAGGTCGGTCTGAATCGGTTCGGCGATTTGTGGAACAGGTTGTTGACCTGCTTCCGAAGTCTGAAAGAGACGGTTTGGGAACCTGTCTCGCCAGAGCCAGGCCGCTCACACCGGCGATCTGTCCGCGCCGGTGGCGGCGGCGAACTCGTAGGTGTGCATGTTCTTGATCGGCGGCGAGTAGATGTGCAGCGTGACGAGGTCTGTGCCGGCGGCCTGCATGTTGGCGACTTGGTGGATGTCGGCATCCTCGGCCGAGCACACGTAGCCGGGGGCCATGACGGTGGTGTTCACGGGGCACATCAGCCCTGATTCGGTGCTTTGGTAGCGGATCTCGGTGCCGTGCCCTTCGACGACGCGGAAGGCGCAGCTGCACCCGGCGTGGTCGTGGATCGGCGTGCAGTCGCCGCTGCGCCAGCAAAGGGCGAGGAGTTCGTACCAGTCTGTTCGAGAAATCGTGTTGCGGCGGTAGCCCTTGGTGCCAAAGACGCAGGCAGGGGCGATGTCGGCTTGGGTGACGTCGGTCTGGTGAAGAAGCCTGTCGAGGATCGTGAGGTCGGCTCGGTCGGTGAGAGAGTCGAGATAGTTGATGACGGCGGCGAGCTTGGGGAAGAGATCGGTCGGACAGGGACCAGATGTCACCAAACCAGATTGATGAGGAACTGCGGTCATCGGAACTCCTCCTCGGACAGGTGGATCGCTCGTGCTCATTGTATCGGGTGGAGAGCAGATCCTCGATCTAAACCTGACCTGGGTCGTCACCATCTTCTTCGCTCCGCCTCAGGTTATCGAGCCATTCGCGCGTGTTCGTCAGGTCCGTCCATGGGGATAGCTCTTCTTTCCCTTGAGGGAGGAGCCAGTGTGCTCGAAGTCGGTTGAGTACGAACGGCTTTCGGGACCCTATTCCGTGCTGTGGGTGAAAATGACGGCTCTGAACTTCGCCGTTTTTGATCCGTACGGATGCGTTCAGATGCCTGAGGTACCAATCGCCGGTTCGGAAAGCCTTGCTCTCGCCATCGTCCTCATAAAGCGTTCCGGCAGCCTGCCGAGTGGACGGGTCGATGTGGATGAGGAACGTGAGTTCGTCGAGCGTGGCCTCTCCCATGTGCTGGGCGGATGAGCCCATGGGAACAATCGCGCCGGGGCGGATGAAGAGGCGTGGGAGCGCCGGATGCGTGCTCGGAGCGGGCTCGAACTCACGCCACCCCAGCAACGGAACTGGAACGTCTTTGACACCCGGTGTGACATCCGCGACGACCAGCACGTCGTTCCCGAGCAAGTACGCGTGATCTATTGCGCGAAGCGACGGATCGCGCGGGTTGGCAAAGAACACCGGCCGAACGATCGGCGTTCCGGTTGTCGCGGCCTCGTGAAAGAGGGTGTACAGATAAGGGATCAGGCGATACCGACGATCCAGCGCGAGACGGCACGCTTTTTCGCAATCCTCGCCGAACGCCCAAGGCTCGTGCGGAACAGAATCCTTCACCGAATGCCCACGCGCGAAGGGCAGTAGGGCGGCGATGCCCATCCAGCGTGCGAACAGCTCACCGTCGGCGTTGCCCGCGAACCCGCCGATATCTGGTCCGACGAATGGTTGGCCGGAAAGGCTGAGATTCAGGGCCATAGAGATCGACCAGCGAAGGTGGTTCCAGTCGCTGGTATTGTCGCCGGTCCAGGTCGCCGCGTAACGCTGTCCGCCCAAGAAATTGCTGCGCGTGAGCACAAACGGCCGCTTGTCGGGGCTGGCGCGTTCGATGCCCTCGCGAGTGGCGCGGACCATCTGCATGCCGTAGAGATTGTGGTATTTCGAGTGCGAGCCGGGCCCTCCTAGCTCTGCGTCGGCGTCGTGTCGGTTCGATTCGGGCATGGTTTTGCCGGGCCCGTCGAACACGGCCGGTTCGTTCATGTCATTCCACACGCCGTCGATGCCTTGCGCCATGAACTCGCGGTAGAGATCACCCCACCAGTGACGGGTGCGCTCGCGCGTGAAATCGGGGAACGCGCAGGGGCCGGGCCAGACACTGCCGCGGTACTCGTCGTGGTCGGCGGTCTTCACGAAGTGGTCGCCCGCGCGGCCCTCGTCGTAGACGAAGTAGCCGGGATCGACCTTGATGCCGGGATCGATCATGTACACGCTGTGAAACCCGGCCTCACGCATATCGGCGTTGAGCTGGGCCGGATTGGGGAACTTGTCGCGGTCGAACGTGAAGCAGCGGAAGCCGTTCATGTAGTCAATGTCCAACCAGATGACGTCGCAGGGTATCTTGCGGTCTCGGAACTCTTTCATCAGCTCGCGGATCTTTGACTCGGGTTCGTACGACCAGCGGCACTGCTGATAGCCGAGCGCCCACTTGGGCGGCATGGGCATGTACCCGGTGAGCTCGGCGAGTGTTTGCACGACGCTCTGCGGGTCGGGGCGCTCGATGACGATCACGGCCGGGGAAGGGCCGTCGCACGCGAACTCGATCGTGCGCCCGATCTTCACGCGGCAGCGGTGCGTGGTCTCGACCATGACCCCGAACGCCGACCCGTCGCGGCGCACGGCCAGGGTCCACGGTTGAGATTGATACAGCGACTTGGTGCGGTGGTTATAGCCGAAGCAGTCGGTGGCCCAGAGGGTGATGTCCGAGCCGCGTCTTTCCAGAGGCCCGGAGACCTCGCCGGTGCCGTAGACGCTGGTGCCGGGTTGGAGATCGATTTGGACGATGCGCTGGCCGCGGTGGTCCATAAAGCGCGGGCGGGTTTGGAACGATCTCGGCAACGAGCCTCGAGCGGTGGGCTGTTGCAGCAGGGCCGGGAAGGGCGGCGTGGGTTGCTGGGCGTGACGCGGGTCACGGAAGCGAGCGGTGTTGTCACCGATGAGCACGGCGGAGAGTTCGGTCGGGAGCGGTGAGTGGGGGGTGGGTGGCAT
>CAZIMT010000084.1:0-14677 GCA_964540295.1 uncultured Phycisphaeraceae bacterium | reverse complement strand
CCCTTCTACCCCGCCATCTCTCTGCTCCGACTCAAACTAGAACACCCGCGCTCCGAGCCGCAGAAGACACCGACGCGCCATTCGCGTGCGATAAAAACATCCGCCTCGCGCGACTCTCGAAAACTCCCCCCCCAAGCCGATGGATGATCCCACCGCGCGACCTCGCGTGTATTCTGCCACTGCGCCGCCCTCCGACCCGCCCGCCATGCCCGACTCAACCCCCAAAATCTACCGCGGGCGAACCATGGCCGAAGCGCTGGCAGAGGTCAAAAAAAACCTCGGCAAGGACGCCGTCATCCTCAAAACCCGCGCCTTCAAATACGGCGGCATCATGGGCGTCGGCGGCAAACCCATGGTCGAGATCACCGCGACCCTCGACCATTCGCCCGCCCTCTTGCAACCGAACCCTCAACCCTCGATCCCATCGCCAACCCAATCGCCAACCCAAATCCCAACTCAAATCTCAACTCCAACCTATTCGCTCAAACCGCGCCCCGTCTCGCACGAACACCTCGCGCCGGTGATCGTCACACGCCCTGTGACCTCTCGTGCAACCGCCCCTGTCGCCTCGCGCCCGCACTCGCTACTGACCACCTTCACGCCCCAAGATCAACCGCTCTCCGGCGCTCAGGCCCTCGCCAATCGAGTCGCCTTCCGCCCCACCGACTCCTCCACCCGCCTTATCCTCGAAGACGAGATCACCAGTATTAAACGCTTGGTATCTCAAGTCTTACAAACAACCCGGCACGGCGCATCACGAATCGCAAACCGCCCACCGCCCGCCAGTTCGGCTGTACTCACCCTCGGCCCCATGAGCGAGCCGCTCTTCGCCAACTACATGCGCCTCATCGAGACCGGCGTTGGCTCAGACATCGCCGAAGAACTCGCCTCTCGTGTCCGCGATGAACTCTCTGAGCCCGAGCTCGCCGATTCTTCCATCGTCCGCGAGACACTCCTCCGCCACATCACGAGCGAGATCCAAACCACGCCCCCCCAGCTCACAGGCCGCACCCTCGACGGACGACCGACCACCATCGCCCTCATCGGCCCCACCGGTGTGGGCAAAACCACCACCATCGCCAAGCTCGCCGCCCACGCCAAGCTCAAGCAAGGCCTGCGCGTCGGGCTCATCACCTGCGACACCTACCGCATCGCCGCCGTCGAGCAGCTCCGCACCTACGCCGGTATCCTTGCCATCCCGCTCCGAGTCGTCCTCGCCCCCCAAGACATGCCCGCCGCGTGCGACGCGTTCAACGACTGCGACCTCATCCTCATCGACACCGCAGGTCGATCGCAGAACGATACCACCCGCCTCCACGAACTCTCGGCCTACCTTGCTGCCGCCCGACCGCACGAAACCCACCTCACTCTCTCGCTCACCGTTTCCGAGCCTGTCATGCTGAGCACCGCCGACCGTTTCGCCACCCTTAATCCCGACCGGGTCATTCTCAGCAAGGCCGACGAGGCCGTGCATTTTGGCCCCGTCCTCAACCTCGCCCGACGCACCGGCCTCGCCATCAGCGCGCTGACCATGGGCCAGGAAGTCCCCGACCACTTCCAGCACGCCGACCCCGAGCACCTCGCCCGCATCGTCCTCGACGGCGAGTGGTCCGAGGCCCGGAGCGTGCTCCAATGAGCTCGGGCAACAACATCCAGCACGCGCCCGACGACCAAGCCTCACGCCTCCGCCGACTGGTCGAGCAGTCGCAACGCCAGAACTCAAACCAGAACTCAAACCGCCATTCCGTCGGCGCTGCGCTCGACGCCATGACCATCCCCTCGCGCTACAAAGCACCCAGCGCCCCCGTGGTCGCGGTCGCTTCTGGCAAGGGCGGCGTGGGCAAGACCAACCTCTGCGTCAACCTCGCCATCATCCTGTCCCAGCAAGGCTTGCGCGTCACGCTCGTGGACGCCGACCTCGGCATGGCCAACGCCGATGTACTCTGCGGTCTCATGCCCCAGCGCCGACTCGAACGAGCCGTCACCGCTCGCGATCGACTCCCCGAGCTGGCCATCAACGCCCCCGGGGGCTTCCGACTCGTCCCCGGATCCGTCGGCGTTGCCCAGTTGGGCGAACTCCCCCGGCACGACCGCGACCTGATTCTCAGCGGCCTCGCAGACCTCGACGCCAGCAGCGATCTCATCCTCGTCGACACCGCCGCCGGTGCTGGCTCCAGCGTGCTCAGTTTCCTGCACGCCGCCGACCTCGCCATCGTCGTGACCACGCCCGAGCCCACCGCCATCACCGACGCCTACAGCCTCATCAAGTGCCTCGTCCAAGGCCACGCCGCGCTCGGGTCAATCTCGGGGGTGCGCACCAACACGGACCTTGGACAACCCACGGGCGACGTCCGAATTGTCGTCAACCAAGCCATCAACAACGCAGAGGCCGAAGCGGTCTATCAGCGCATCGAAGCGGTGTGCGCGCGCTTCTTGGGGGTCGAGCTCGGATTTTTAGGATCTTTATGTGTCGATCGCGCGGTGCCCGAGGCTGTCCGCGCACGTCACCCTTTCACGCTCGGAAAACCTGACTGCAACGCCTCGTTATCCGTGGCCCGGATCGCGGCGCAGATCACGCAGGCGCTTGAACTTAACGCCAACGTCTCGCTTCAGCGCCCGCGCGGGCTGCGCGCCGCGCTCTCGTCGTGGTTGACCCGCAACGCCTCTGACGGATCTGCCGTCACGCTCAGCGCTCTGAGGTGAATTCCCGCGTAGCACAACGCGGCTCTCTCAAGTTCATTCTCTCGCCGACCGACCAAGGCCGATGACCATCAACGGGTTTTCGGCGTGTCGATCAACGGCGGGGAGCGCGCGTGAACAAGCCCACGGTGGAAAAACTCAGCCCCGAACAGCCGACCAAGGTCATCGCGGGTTCGCTGGGCCTCACCGCGTTCGCGATCGCGGTGGTTGCCGGACTCTTCGCTGGCAACGAGTCGACCGAGATCCTGATCCGCGCCCTCATCTCGATGCTGCTCTGCTATGTGCTCGGCCTGGTGCTGGGCGCGATCGGCGAGCGCACGATCGAAGAGCACATCCGCGACTACATCGCGGCTCGCCCCGTCAAAAGATTTTCCGAGCCGATCATGGAGGTCGGAGAAGTTGGTGAAGAACCCACGTTGATAACCGGTGGAAAACAGGAAGAAATGGTTTCGGCTGGTTGACACCGGCCGAATGAGGTATAGTAAATAACTACGCATGGACACGGAGCGTCCATGCAGGCCGACCTCGGGTTCCCAGGCATGATGCCACGGATCAACCCCCGAGATCGAGCCACAGAGGGTCAAGGAGCAGACCGATGGCAGCACTAAAGTCTTCCGCAATTCCGTCCTCTCGTACCACCACTCGGCCCACCACTCGTCAGGGTCTGCGTGGCAACGGTCGCTTTGCGGCCCGCCACGCCGAGGCCTCGTCGCTGCCCTCGCAGTACGACGAGCTCGCGATCAACGACGTCTGGACCGAGTACCAGAAGACGCGCAGCGAGCCGATCCGCAATTATCTCATGGAGAAGTTCCTCCCGCTCGTCCGCTACAACGCGGAACGCATCTACAAGCGGCTCCCCGACGAGGTCGATATGGAAGACCTGATGTCCGCCGGGATCTTCGGGCTGATGGACGCCGTCGACGCCTTTGACCTCGACCGCAAGGTCAAGTTCGAGACGTACTGCGCCCCTCGCATTCGCGGCGCGATCCTCGACGAGCTTCGTTCGATGGACTGGGTTCCGCGCCTCGTCCGCCACCGCACCGCCCGCTTCGAGCAGGCCCGCCAGCAGATCGAGATGCAGACCGGCGAGCCCGCCAGCGACGACGCGGTGTCAAACCGCATCGGTATCCAGGGCGAGGAGTTCGACAAGCTCAAGAAGGACGGGTCGCCCGTGAACATGCGGTCGATCCACGGCCGGTTCTATTCCAACGACAACGGCCGCGAGACTCGCGAGATCGACGTCATCCGCGACGACGGCCAGTCCAACCCGCTCAAGGACGTGCAGCGGAAGGACCTTAAGGAACTCATCACCAAAGGCCTCAGCCGGGCCGAGCGGCTTATCGTCCTGCTTTACTACTACGAGGGCATGACGATGCGCGAGATCGGGTCCACCTTGGACCTGAGCGAGAGCCGCGTCAGCCAGATGCACACGTCGATCCTCCTCCGCCTCAAGGCCCAGATGCAGCACCGGTCGCTGGAGCTTGAAGAGACTGAAGATTGAGGTCGTGCGGAGCAAGCCTCGGCGTATGACAACATCATGGAACACGAACGCTCGGGCGATTTTCCCGAGCGTTTTTTATTGGTTGACCGTAGAGCGGGCGCGACGAGATCTGCGGGGCCTCTGCCCGAGATCAGCGAAAGGCGATCGCCGGGGAGACCGGGTTTGGAGCTGTTGTCGAGCAGCGTGTCAAGAATATTTGACTTTGGAACAATGTCTTGTATACTTGACATGGTGTCAAATATGTTCGTCTTTATGGAGAATGCAAGGAGGTCCGATGAGCAAGTCCTTTGAAGAGAAATGCGTCTGGATTCAGCTTGTGGCGATGGTGATCGGGCTCGGGGCTTACTTCGTCCTGGCCGGGAGCATGATGTCCAAGAGCGTCACGGCCCTACCACCTTACGCGTTCCTGTTCGGGGCGTCGGTGGTATTGATGGTGATTCTGCTGGTGGCCGGGATCACGGTGGCGGCGATCGCGAGCAAGCCAGAGGGCCGGGATGAGCGTGACAAGCTGATCTCGTGGCGAGCCGAGAACAATTCGTCTTGGTTGCTGACCGTGGGCGTGCTGGCGGCGGTGACGGGCATGATCTTCTCGATTGAGAACGTCTGGATCGTGCATCTGCTGCTGCTGTCGATGTTCCTGTCTGAAGTTCTAGGGTTCATCCTTCGGCTGGTCTATTACCGTCGGGGGGTGTGAGGTTGACCAAGAGCAAGATCATCGTGCGGAAGATGGTGATCCAGAACCAGATCAGGGCGTTGCGTTTCGGGCATCGCGAGATGACGCAGCAGGAACTGGCCGAGCGGATTGGCGTGAGCCGGCAGACGGTGAATGCGATCGAGAGGGGCAAGTATTTCCCGTCGCTGGAAGTGGCATTTCGGATCGCGCAGGTGTTTGTTCGACCGGTCGACGAGGTCTTTGAGTGCGTGATGCCGCCTAGGTGATCGAGATCGCACTTACCGAGCGTCTGAATCCAAAATCGCCGGTTCTTCTGAGAGCTTTGCGGGATCTCGGCGTCAGAAAACGACAAGCCCGCAAGAGCACTCCTTGCGGGCTTGTCGCTGAATGTGCGCGCACGAGATTAAAACCGCACGAGCGCCCAGACCGATACTTAAGTGTCGCGATTCACATTCAAATCCCAACGGCTTAGCACCCGGCGGCGAACGCATCGACATAGGCGTCGTAGTCGTCGGCGTTCACGAACCCGTCGTTATTGAAATCAGCCACGATATTGCCGAGCACGAACGCGTCGACAAATCCGTCAAAGTCGTCGGCATTGACGAACCCGTCGCCGTTGAAGTCCGACGGGCACCGCAACCCGATGACATCGACGTACCCGCCGTTGCCGAACGTGTTGGCGTGCACGGCCTTGCCGCCGACGGCCACGTATTTGCCGTCGGAGCTGACATCGACCCACGACGGCGAGCCGGGCGTGTCGATCGAGCCGAGGGCCGCCAACGTGCGGCTGAAGACCTGAACTTCGGGGTGAGCATTGTTCTGCGTGCCCCACGAAGCGACCGCCAGAACCGAGCCGTCGTCAGAGATCGACGCGCCCACGGCCGAGTCTTGAAGCGTGCCGGTTCCGGTGGTGTTGACGGTGCCCAGCAGCGTGCCGCTGGCGACGTCGAAGACGCGCGTCGCGGTTTTGAGATACCCGTTGTAATTATGGCTGAGCACGCCGACGGTCGAGCCGTCGCGCGAGATGGCGATCGCCCAACCGAACCACGAGGTCGCCGCGGAGAAGTTCACCGCTGGCACGTACGACGACCCGACTTTCTTGAAGACTTTGAAGTCGAAACCGCCCAGAGCAAAGGTCTGCCCGTTGCCGGAGATCGCGAAGCGACCGCCCGACCCGACAACGCTGGCCGAGGTGATGACCGCGCCGGTCGCCGAGTCGATCAGCCGGGCCTGGTCGTTCACGGTGACAAGCGCGAGCGAGCCGTTGTCGGTGAGATCGACGCCCCCGGCGTACCCGGTAGCGAGCGGCCAAGTATTCTGGATCGCGCCGGTCGCGCCGTTGAAGATGTACAGCGACGGCACGGGGTTGGCCGAATCGGTGGTGTCGGTGAGGATGCACGCGACGACGCTGCCGTCGCGCGAGACCTTGATGTTGTAGTACCCCGAGTTGTTGAGGCTCGAAGGGAACGCGTAGGTCCACTTGAAGCCCGAGGCCTTGCTGTAGGCGGTTACGGAGTACGTCGATCCGCTCGAATTCAGCACCGCCGCGAGGTCGGCACCCTTGGCCGCGGAGACCGACGTGAGCGAACCGGCGGGGGCGGCGTAATTAACGAGTGGCGTGCCGTCGCCGGTGATGTCGAAACGCTGCACGCGCGGGCTGTTGAGCCATTGCCCGACCCACAGGCTGTTGGCTGGCTCGGAGAACGCGACGGTGCTGGCGATGGCGGTGGCGTCGGCGAAGGTCCACGACGTGCCGCGCGAGTTGAACGCGCCCGAGTCGTCGCCGGGCGCGAAGCTTTGTTCGAGCGTGGTCCCCGTCGGGCCGGTGACGGCGAGTGACGAGGTTCCTGTCTGAGCGGACGCCAGGCCGGCGCTGAGAACCAGGGCGGCCACGATCGAGAACGAACGCGGTGCGAACTTTGTCATAACTTTCCTCCGTTGTTCGAGTGTACAAACCAGCCCGGTCTTCATCAAGACAATTTGAGGACTCTCGAGGAAGACGTTGGAAAAGAACGCTGAGCACAGATCGTGTCCGGGGTGTTGCGCCCAGTTTTAAAAGTGTAAAGGCGCGGAGATCGTATTCGAGACCGTGTGCGAACGAATTTTAATTGATCTTCGCGTCCGCGTCGCCGGCCCTGTTCGGCCTTGAGTAGTATCCTTTATTGGTGAGGCCCGAGCAATCACGCACGACGACGAGCGACGTCCCGCAGCTGGCTTGCGTCGGGCTGGGATCGAACCTAGGCGATCGGGCAGCAACGATCCGCCGCGCAATCGAAGAACTCTCAGGCCTGCCGCGGTCCCGGCTGGTCGCGAGCTCTTCGCTGCACGAGACCGCGTCCGTCGGGGGCGTGCCGCAAGGCCCGTACTTGAATGCGGCGGCACTCATAGAAACCTCGCTGAGCCCGCGAGAACTGCTCGGCCAGCTCCTGCGCATCGAACGCGCGGCTGGCCGCGATCGCGCCAAGGAGCAGCGGTGGGGGCCTCGCACGCTCGACCTAGACCTGATCCTCTTTGCTGCTCGCATCATCAGCGAGCCCGACCTGAAAGTGCCGCACCCGCTGATGCACGAGCGGATGTTCGTGCTGGAGCCGTTGGCCGAGATCGCGCCGCGGGCGGTACACCCGGTGCTGAACAGAACGGTCATCGAACTTCGTGACGCGTTTTCCGCTTGAAGAAGAGCCTTGAACTGCCGTGTTCCCGGCCACACCTGATCCAGATCCGTCACGCACAGGACTTCACCATGAACCATCGAAATAAGAGCGAACAGAATTCAATCCTCTGCTCGCGCGCACGCTCGCAACCGCGATCGCTCCGGGCGACCGGCCGCTCCTTCGCGTTCGCGGCCGCGCTCGCGGTGGTGTCGTTCAGCTCTCCCGCAAACCTGTTGCTCCGCGTGAGCACGATCGACCAACCCGCTTCCGCACAACCGGCCCAACAGTTGTCCGACTCTCATCAGGCCATCCCCTCAACCGCCGCCGAGGCGCTGCGTCGGCTGACATTCTCCTACCGCTCCGGACCGATCGCCGAGCGCCTCACGTTCACGCTCGACGACGAGCCACTCCGCGCCGATCTTGATCGCTCCGTGCTGGTGCGGGTTTTCACGGGCGTTTCACCCACGCGGCTCGATCGGATCGTGCGGATCGATCTCCCCGATCTTGGCGTGTACGCTGTCGCGCGGCGGGTCGTCGCAACGAGGCCGAGCGACCCGTCCAGATTTATCGAGTGGTCGATTGATGGCTCGCCGACGCTGGCGGTCCTCGAATCGATCCTGCCGCCACTCGCGATCCCGCAGTTGGCGTTCGCGCTCGGTGACGACACGATCGCACGCCCCACGCCGTTCGGCACGGTAGATTCGTGGGCACTCAAAGCACCGGCGCAGCCCGATCAGAGCACGCTCGTCCGTCTTGTCGGCACCGGCGCGACGACCATCACCGAGCTTGTGTTCGACGCCGTCACCGACCGTCTCACCGAGTTCACGATCCGGCCCGCGCCGGGCCGACCCGGGACCACGGTTCACGCACGCTGCGAAACGATCGCTCCGGGGCTGGTGAAATCGTGGACCCTCAGCGTCGAAGGCCGCCGCCGAGCGCAGACTTTCGACGAGCTGCACACGCCGCCGAGCGAATTGAGAGTTGGCGATGTTCTGCCCGAGATGTCTTTTCAAGACCGCCAGCAGACCCGGTGGTCGTTGTCGGATTCTTTCGCGAGCGCCAAGGACACCGACCTCGGCCTGATGCTGCTCTTCCGTCCCACACCAGCTGGCGACGCCGCGATAACGCCCGACGTCGCCGCCGGGCTTCACGCGATGCAGCAGGTCTGGCGGAGGTCCGTGCTAAGAAGCGCTGAACGCCAGAGCGAGCCGGTGGGCCGGGAAACCCCTGACTCCAAACTTCTCTTCGCGCGCGGCGTCGCGGTCTTTGATCTCGAAGTGTTCACTCGCGATCGCTTGGAGCGGCTGCACGGCACCTGGGCCGCCAGCGTGACCGCCGCGACCTCAACCCCCAAGCCCGACGTCCGTCCGCCGCCCGACGTCGCCAGCCTGCTCTGGACGCCCACCGGGGCTAGCTCGCTCGACCGCCTCGCCCCCGACGTGCTCGCGGTGCTGCTGGTGATCGGTGCTGATCGGACGATCCGGGCGTTGGTGAGGCTCGACGGCCGGGCGAGTGATGAAGCGGCGCTCAACGCCGAGCTCGAAACTGCGGTTCAATGAATCTGGTTCAAAGAAAACACCGCCCCAGATCGAGACGGTGCTCAGTGTTCGAGAATCATTCGCCCGCCGGGCTTCAGCTCGCTTGGGCCCGCGGGTGCGCCTTCTGGTAGGCGTCCTGGATCCGCTGCGTCGTCAGGTGCGTGTACACCTGCGTCGTGCTCAGCGACTGATGGCCCAGCAATTCCTGCACGCTCCGCAGGTCGGCGCCGTTGTCCAGCAGGTGCGTCGCGAAGCTGTGACGCAGCGTGTGGGGCGAGATCGTCGGGTCCATCCCGACCTGGCTGAGATACTTGTCGAGCTTCCGACGGACTGAACGGCTGCTCAGGCGACCGCCGTGCTTGTTGAGAAACAACGGCCGCTGCTTCTGAGTCTCGGCCCAGCACGGCGCGAAACGCGGGTCGGATCGGATCATCTCCATGAACCGAACGACCGCGTTGAGCGCGTGAGAGCCCAGCGGCACGACCCGCTCTTTCTTACCCTTGCCGCGAACCCTGAGCGCCTCGCCAGCCGCGTCGAGATCCTCGATGTCCAGCCCGATCAGTTCGCTCACGCGAATACCGGTGGAGTACAGAGTCTCGAGCATCGCGCGATCGCGCCGCCCCAGCACGTCTGAGTCGTCCGGGGCCGCGAGCAACTGTTCGACTTGCTCAATGGTAATGGCCTTGGGAAGCCGCTTGCCTTGGCGGGGCGTGCGGATGAGCGTCATCGGGTTGACGTCCGCCACGCCGCGCCGCTCGGCCCATTTATAGAACGAGCGGAGAGTCGCGATCTTTCGCGCCATCGTCGCGGGCGAATACTGCTGCTCGCCCAAACGCGCGAGGAAACCGCGGATCGTGTCCGCGTCGGCGTGGCACATGACCTGCGTGATCGTGGTCGGCTTGCCCGCCGCGGCCGCCGGTGCCTTCGCGCCCGGGGCGCGGGTCTCGGCCTCGGCCGCGCGCCGCTGGTAGGCGTCGCGCTCTTTCACCAGATCGACCTCGACGTTGATCTCCTGCGCGATGTATTCAATGAACTGCCGCAGGTCGGCCCCGTAACAGCGGGCCGTGTACGGGCTGAAATGGCGCTCATCAGCGAGGTAGGACGTAAAGGCTTCGGTGAGCGGGAGCGTGGACATTCTGGTTTCTCCTGGCCTGCGCCATGAACAACGGTGGCGGGTCAATCAATCGATTCGAGCACAACTCTTCGGTCGGATTCTCGGTCCTTCTATCAACTTTCCTGGCGTGAACTTTTTTGAAACTTTTTCAAGGTTTTCCAAGGGCGGGCTAGCGAGGTTCGCGCTCGACCATCTTCCCCATTTCCGCGTCGGCCTGACGAGAAGCGGGGGTGCCCAGGCCCGGTCGAGAGGCCGCCGCCGGGGGGATGCCCGGCACCGCGCCCGCTAGTCGGATCCACTCATTCTGCACCAGCCGCCCCACCAGGTGCGAGGCCGCGAACTCGCTGTAAAGCTCCATGCTCGCCGCATAGCGCCGCCACCCCAGCGCCGACGGGCCGTCTAGCCGCCCCTTGGCGTACTGCTTGAGGTCCATCAGCACCTGATTATTTTTCGCATCGAGATTCTCGCTGGCGGTCGCGACGGGGCCCTCGCGGAACGCGTTCGAGGCCGCCACGTTCCCCTCGCTCGGGCTCATCTGCAGCGAGCGCGGGTTCAACGTCGGTGTCTGGGCCGGGTTCATCGCCCCGCCGCGTGAGAACAACGCGAGCGACAGCCCGAGCGTCGGCGTGTACGGGTCGTAGGCCGTGATCGCGCCGACCACGATGCCGTCAACGCCCATCGCCTGCCCTAGCGCGCGCACCTCGGCCGCGGAGCGCACGCTGGTCAACTTCAACGCCCGCATCGCTTCCAGCGTGCGGTTCAACGGGACGCAACGCACGCCTTGGATCTCCTCGCACGCCGCCACGACCTTGTCGCTGATGTTCGACTTGGCGGCCTCGGTCGTCCCTGATTCATTCTGGAGCGGGACCACGGCCCAGAGCACGTCGCCGCGGGCCGTGTTGTACGGCGCGACCAGCGTGGCTGGCGCGATCAGCTCGGAGCCTTTGGAGGCGCAGCCTGCGAGCGTGCTCGAAAACAGGCCGATCAGACCGAGCCCCGCGAGTGTGAGCTGCGCACGGCGCGACGGCGCGAGAGCGGAACGAGCGAGTTGGATCGAGTGGTTCTTCATCGTGGTTCGTGCGGTCATCAGATGCGGTGATTCGAACGGTGCGGCGTCGGGTGCGCTGACAACGTGTCCGTACACGCGTCGCTGTTCAAGCTCTCGATCAGTCTCGGTCATTTCCCCTCCGGCACGTCGGCGACTTCCTTCTCGGCCGCTTCCGCCGGTTCCTCGGCCATCATCGCTTTCCCGCCCTTGGCCGCCGTGCGCGACATCCCCGCCGAGCCGTTGAGCGACGCGGCGCGAATCGCGGGTTCGAGGTCGATGGACCAGATATTGTCGGCGGTGCCGCGGTTGGCGACGAAGTAGAGCCGCTCCTTGGGCCCCCAGAACGGCATGAGCGCGATCGCCGTGCTGCCCGTGAGGTTCACCCTGCCGCTGCCGTCGGTGTTGAGCATCCACAGTTCAGCGCTGGCGGGCCGCTGCTGCCGGGCCTGCCCGTTCCCCTCCGAGGCGTTGGGCACCGAGACGTAGACGATCTTGCTGCCGTCGGGGCTCCATCCAGGGTTGATGAACGCCGCCTCGCCGCTGGACGCGATCTCAGTCGCGTTGCCGGTTCGCCCATCTTTGTAATCCACCGTCCACACCGCGAACGAACGCTCGCCACGCTCGCGTCCGAGCTGGAACAAAACCTTGTCGGTTGCGCCGGCGCCCAGCGTCGCGCCGCTCCCGCTCACGGGGCACCAGGAGGGAAAGAGCCCGTACCCGATGAAGTTGCTCGCGGCCTGGTTCGCCGCATCAATGACCCACATCTCCCAGCGCCCGCTCATCGCGCCAGCCCGGCAGAAAACCAGGCTCTTCCCGTCGGGCGACCACGACGGGTGAAGCTCGTCGGTCGCGTCGGATGTCACCTGCACCGCGCGCCCGCCCGTGATCGGCATGACGTAGATGTCCCAGTTGCCGGTGCGATCACTGGCAAACGCGATGTGCTGCCCGTCGGGGCTGATGGCGGGCATCACGTCGTTGGCGGGGTCGTTGGTCAGCTGCGTGATCACCCGGCCGTCGGTCGGTTTGACATAAATATCGGCCGTGTCGCGGTGCTGCGTGCTGGCGTATACAACCGACATGCCGTCGCGCGAAACGCACGGATCAAAGTCCGCGCCCTCGGTCGCGTATGTCACCTGGCTCAAGTTCAGCGGCGGCGTGCTCTCGGGGCTTCGCGCCGTTCGGCTCGTCGAGATCTCGGGCTGTGCCGGAGCAACTTTATTCGCGCGAGTGTTTACCGCGACAAACGCTGGCTCGGGAGTAGGCCGGGCCGTGGTCGAGGTCGGATCGCTCGCGGACACAACGCTTATCGCGGGGCGATTAGTCTCGGGGCGGTCCGCGCCAGCGTTCAACGCCAGTCGCGGCTTGGCGAAAGGTTGGACGGGTTCCGATCCTGGCGTGAAGAGTGTGACCCACGGTGAGACCCCGGGGCCAGCGTAGGCGTCCGAGCCGGGCACAGCGTTGGTGAACTGACCGGTGGAGTCATCGATTGGCGTGTTGAGGAGATCGTTCTGGCCGCCCGCCCCCGCGAGATGTTGTTCGGTGATCGGGCGCTCGTAGCCGCTGGCGCCGACCCACGCGCACCCCGCCGCCGCGACCAGCGTGGTGGTCAGGGCGACTGCCGATCCGGCGAGGGCTTGGATCGAAAGATTGAGTTTCACGGAAAAATTGCGCATGAATCGAGCCTCCGTCGTGCCGCACAACCTCAAGAGGCCGCGCGACAACCATCGCCGGATGGCGGGACTCCGCCTCCCCCCGGCGCTGTCGTTTCACGAAATGTCGGGAGCCGGGTTCCACCCGCCAACCCACCAGTACCAGCCAACTCGATCCACCGGCCGATCAGATCGGGTGTCACAACGGCGTTTCATTCGCCGCGGCCACCCGTCTTCCACCAAAGTCTTTATCGGACCGCTTTGCGGTCCAGCTTGAACTCATCCAACGAACGGACCGATTCAACCGGCCCAACCAACGGACCTCGCAACGCGATTGCTCGCGCCAGCCCGCTCGGGAGCAACAATCGGACGTTCCCCAGCACAGCATGAGTCCGCTAAGTGAGTCGCCGCGAACTCCCGGAGAATCCCGGACCACCAGACGGCACAGCCCGCGCAGCAGGCCAGGGGCCCCACCACGAGCCCCCGGTCTCTGCTCCGCTGATCGTTGCCGATCAGCGGTTTGATCTTTGAGAAGGATGATGCCGAATCAGTCGATCGGCTCGCGTACCACGATCGCCGGTGAATCGCCGGGTCGAACCCACGACGCCGACCGACCACGAGGTTCCTGCGCACTGAGGAGGTGGTCAAGATATCCGCGAAGGGCCGCGTCGGGGAACCGGGTCAGGAACGCGACCGTCGCGGTCGGGTTGATCGCGATGATGCCGTCGATCAAATGCTCGCGGGAAAGCTTGGAGTGCGGAACATTGACGGTCGGAGAGGTGCGGATCTCTCCGAGCATCGCCGAGTTAGTCGTGTGTTCAAGCGTGGCGAGCATCGGACACTCCGGTTTGTGGTCGGTACGCTGAGACGCCTTCGTGGTTCCAGACCAATGAAGTTGACGAGCAGGGCGTATCGGACGTGGTTTCCGATCAGGTTGACGGTGTAACCATGTCGGACGTTGCTGGGAGAGGGCCGGGAGTGCTGGTCGAACTACTGTTCCCATAATGACCATCCATGTGCTTGGGGCGATCGACGCGACCACCCACTACGGGTTGGAAGCCGATCGCGCGATCAAAAATTTTTCAGATCTCGACGAGGCCTCGTGGGCGGCGGTCGCGCGGCAGGGCGTGCTGGGGGCAGGGCCGCTGTCCGTGGCTGCCCAGATTCCCAGCCCGGACTGCCGCCGGGTCGTGCTTCGGTCGGGGCGGCTGCCCGGCGACGATTCAGGGCTTGCGGGTTCGTGGGCGGGGTGGAGCCCGCGCGGGAAGGCCGCGTTCGAGTCGGAGATCGATCGCCTGGCCCCGGTTGTTGCGAGGCTTGAGTTTGAGTTGATCCTTTGGCCAAGCGCGGGCGACGCTCTTTCAGACATCCCGTCGTGCCTGAGTTTTTTGAGGCGGTACGAGTCCGGGCCGTTCCGGTTATTGATCGAACCCGCGGCGCTGCTGGCCGAGTCCATGCTGCCGAGGGCGGCCGAGCACTTGGAGCGGATCGTGGATTCTTTGGCAGACCACCCCGGCGTGGCGGCGTCGATGGCGAGTAACGTTGAGTTTCATGAAAGCCGTGGGGAATGTGTGCCGCTAGGCCGCGGGTCGATCTCGAGCGGTCTGATCGAGACCATGGTTTCGCGTCTCAGCGCGACGAGTAGGCCGCTCGTTGTCCGCGATCGCGATGACGCAACAACGGTCGCACGCTTGGCGACGAAATCATGATCTCGGCACCGCGACTCGCCTGACGCAGCGGATCCTATACTCAGGTTCCGATCCGCCTAAGTTGCCCGTATTCAGGTCTTGATTCAGGTCACGA
>CAZIMT010000083.1:7870-14702 GCA_964540295.1 uncultured Phycisphaeraceae bacterium | reverse complement strand
TCTGGTAGCCCTTGGGAAGATCGGGGTAGAAGTAGCTTTTTCGGTCCCACTTCGTGAAGGAGGCGATCTGGCAGTCGAGCGCGAGCCCGACCATCATCGCCATCTCAACCGCGGCGAGATTCATGACCGGTAGCGAGCCCGGGAGGGCGAGAACGGTGGGATCGATGAGCGTGTTGGGCGGGGCCGAGTCGTACAGCGAATGCGCGAGGCTTGGCGCGGCGGTGAACAGCTTGGTGCGCGTGGCGAGTTCGACGTGGACCTCGAGGCCGACGACGAGCTGGACGGACTTGATGTCGGTGCTCATGCTCGGATCGTACCAACGACGCGCTCGGCGGAGAGCCAGTCCATCGGCGAGGGTGACTCGGGCGCGATGACAGTGACGCGAGGCCCGATCGGGGCCCAGCGGTTGGGGTCGGTGGGGCCAAAGAGCGCGACGGTGGGCACGCCCAACTGCGCGGCGAGGTGCGTCGGGCCGCTGTCGTTGCCGATGAAGAGGCGTGCGGCGCGGAGCGTGGAGGCAAGGGTTTCGAGGTCCGTGATGATTCGGCCTTGAAGTCGCGCGAAGAGATCGCGCTGCGTGCCGCTAAACCGTTCGGCCTCAACTTCGCCCGCGATTACCGCTATGGGAGCGGGCGACGGCGGGGACGAGGTCGCTGTCGAAATCGACTTCGCGGACCGGTCCGATGTTGCTCTTCGATGAACCAGGCTCGCGAGCTCGCACCAACGATCGAGCGGCCAGAGCTTCGCACGCGCACCCGCCCCCACGTGCAGAACCACCGGTCCCTGTTCGTTCTCGCAAACCACACCGGTCGATCCCTCGTTCCCTCCGAGTTCGAGCGCAGCCCAGCGGTCCAAGGGTGCGGAGTGGAACTCAATCGCCGCGTTCGGAAAGGCGACGCGAGCGTTGGAAGCCCAGTCGCTCGTCGGCTGATCGGTCAGGAACGAGATAATTCGCGTAACGCTTTGATCGATGTCGAACTCGCCAACATGGCCGGGCGCTGGGCGTGCCGGACTTTGCTCGTGCGATTCTCGTTGAAGAGCGTCTGCACTCCAGAGAGCGGTGTACTTCCTTTGCTCGATGTCGATCGCGTCGATACCGAGTTCACGCGCAGCCAACTGTCCTTTTGCACGCTCGGTGACCAGCGTGACGCGCGACGACCTGCGGAGCCGCCGGAGCATGGGCCACAGCAGGATCGAGTCGCCGAGAGCGCCCGTGTGAAACACGTGGACAGTCGGAAGTTCGTGCGTCATGCGCGAGCCAGGGTTTTTGGGTTGGCGCGGACGGCCTTCAGAGCAGAGCGGATCGCGTGCCGTTCGAGAGTCGTGAGGCGCGCGGTCGCCGCATCGAGTTCTCTCGCCAGCGCATCGAGCGTCGCCGGGGCAAGGCCGGTCCATGCGTAGCGACGTTCGAGGATGGTCCGTTCGCGCGGATCAAGCTTCAGAAGCGTCGCACTCATTCGCGGATCAGGCCAGAGCCACGAGCGCCAGGGCGAGACCGACAGCGTCCAATCGGGGATGCGAACGCCCGTAAAGAGTCGCCCTGCGGCCCGGAGCACGCCCGGGCTTCGCGCCGGGACGCCGCGATTGGGAGCGCTGGACGCTCTGATCCATCGCGTCGCGGCTCGCGTGATTCCCAGCGTGGCTGGCGCGGCGAGCCTGGCCTGGTTCTGTCGCCCGGCCTTGCTCGCATCGAACTGATCGACCGCTTCAGCAAGCGCGCCGAACGACGTTGCGATCAGGTCTTTCATCGCCGACGCGTTCAGCCCGCCTGGCAGCTCTTCGAGCGGCCCGCCCAGCAGCCCTTCGAGCGTCTCGATCATCAGCGGGATCTGCGACCGCACCAGCTCGGCTTTCAGAAGAATCGCCCAACGTAGCGATGTTTCCGCGGAATCAACGGCGGCCGCGGTCGGGGCGCTGCGCGGCATGGCCAGGATCATCGTTGCGGCACGATGCAGCAGCACGGCCCGAGCGCGGGCGCGGGCGTGTTCCTCCACGCCGACGATGACCGAACGCACACGGCCTGAGCGAATCAGATCAAGAAGATCGGTGTGACCGACGCCGCCCAGCCCGGTGGACACCGCTTCGGAAGAGAAGAGCCGCGTGTCATCGGCGGATGTTCCGATCAAATCCGCGCCAGCCCTGAGCTGCCCGGTGTCGAGCAGCGACCAGAGACGATCAGCGCGTGCGACGAGCGTTGCCCGCGCGATCGCGCTACGCGGTCGCTTCCAGCGAGCGGCGATGAGCGCCGGATCGATCCCGCGCGCGACGGCGCGGAGCGCGGTCGCTCGTTGTTTTGAAGTCATCAAACCCAACTCACGAAACTCGGGCGCGTTGTCGTGATCACGCCGGGCGCGCTTGAGCAGCTGCCGCACCGCCTCGTGGCTGCGGTCGAAGCGATCGGCCAGCCGCTTGGCGATCTGATTGAGCGAGCACCCGAAGCGGCGTTGGTAGCGCGCGGCGCGCCGAACGATGCGAGATTCGAGCTCGATACCAAGCCGAGAAAAGCTAGCGGCTCGGCCGATCAGGTCCGAATGTGCGCGCTCGAACCACGCAACCGGCACGGGCATAAAGACGAGCCGCGGCTTTCCGAACTCGCCGATCGCGCGGCGCCCGATCAACCCTTCGCGCTTGTATCGCTCGAGCGTCTTGGGGCTCACCTGCCATCGCTGGCAGAGCGAGGCGCGGTCGATCGCGCCGCGTGAAGCCAGCGTCGCGGCGTCGAGGCGGGCGGCGGCGCTCAAGCGCTCGGACAGCGCCGGGAGTTCGGCCAGCAGTTCCTTGCCCGCGATCGTCATCGGCGCACCAGGGAGTTCACGGCGAAAGGCCGTGACCTTGAACGCGATCCAGTCCAGCGGGTAGGCCGTGCTCGGGTCGATCTCGGCGGCGAGCGTTTCGATCCGATCTAGATTCCGCTCGAGGGCCTCGGGCGGGGCGAAGCGGAGCTCGTGCGCCAGCTCTTCAAGGGCTGCAATCCTCAATCGTGAGAAGCGGGGCATGGGATCACTCAGGCAAGCGCGGCGAGCGTGGTGTGAGGAGACGCTGAACTTACTCCGCCGAGTGCGGTACGCGGGCCGATCGCGTCGATCCATATCGGCTCGCGAGCCGCGACGATCCCCAGGTTCGCGGCCTCGTCGAAGAAGCGCGTCGCGCCCTCACGCTCGCGCGAGCCCAGCTGGTAACGGAGAAGATCTCGGATATACGTCTGCGCCAGGTCCGCCGGCCAGCGGTGCTCGGCGGCCTTGTGCGCGACGATCCAGTCCAGACGCGTGAGGTTGTGGCGGAGCTGGCGATCGAGGATCGACGCCGCGAAACGAACGTGCTCGGACGTCGCGTCCTCAGCCCGGCACATCCACGCCGCGTACACGAACGGCAAACCTGTCCACGCCTTCCACGCTTCGCCCAGGTCGAGCTGGTAGGGATAGCGCACGGCCGGGGGCGAATCGGTGACAACCTTGTCGCCGATCAAGAGCAGCGAAGTTGGCCATTCGCTCGCCTCGATGAGCGAATCGCGTCCTAACGCCGCTCGTTGCTTGGAGCGAGCGGTCGCGGTGCCGACTTCCACGCGTTCACGAGCGTCGAAATCGACGGTCTTGATCGCTCGGCCTGTGATGCGGCGGAGCAGCACGCGGGCCAGCGCGACCGACGTGTGGCTGTCGGTGTCGGCGTGCAGCGTGCGGATCTGGTCGATGGGGACGCCCGAGAAGATGCGAACCGTGAGCGTGGGGCCGTCGCACCCGATCATGCCGACGGGGACGATGGCGAGCGGGCCGCGGCCTCGCGCCGGCTCCTTCACCGCGTCGATGATCGACACTAGCCCAAGATCAGCGTCACCAGACGTAACCATGTCCGCGATGTGCGACGGGGCAGCGGTAGTGACGGCGATCGAGTTCAGCGCTTGCAGGCCTTCGATCAGCGGGGCGGTGTTGAGATAGCGAACTGCGGCGATGCGGATCGGTCGTGCGGGGCCTTGAATGTAAATTTCATTCATCGGTAACGATCCCTGCCGTGCGCCGCGGCCGATCAGGCGTCGATCAGACGTCAGTCGCGCGGCCATCGAGAACTTCGTAACAGCCTCCGCCGATCCCCAGGTCTGCGAGCAGAGCGGTTCGCGCGTAAAGAACAGGCCGAACTTCACCACGGCGGAGCACGGCCGTGAGCGCGCAGACGCCTCCGCGCGAGACGCTGATGTGGACGAGCTGGTCGATGACAGAAACTCGGATCTGATCGATGCCCGCCCGACTTTGGTCGCGGGTGCTCTCAAAGATCGTGATGCGGGACGTGCCGTCCAGAAGCTGAGCGGACGCGGAGTCCGTCGAGACAATCCATTCGAGGATCGGGTCGTCGTCGCGCGACACGAGTGCGAAACGCGGCTCGCCGCAACCAAGGCTCGTGAGCTGAGTGATGCCTTGCGCCGCGACCAACGCCGCCCGAGAGACGGTCCATCGAACGATGCAGAGCAACCCGGCGTCAAGTCGTTCGGCGCAAGGCGTGTTCGGCGCGGCCAGAGAGCGGGTCTCTGACCATCCCGTTGCGCTTGAGGCTGTCCGACCGGCGAGAGCGCTCATGACTTCACCTCGTGGTCGTTCCCGCGAAGATGGTCCGGGCTTTGTTGATCGCGCTTGCCTTTCTTTTTCCCGCCAAGCAGCGGGCTCGCCAGCAGCGACGCCGCGAGCTGAAGCCCGCGGCCCGCAGGACTCACAAAGCGCTGCCCCAGCTGCTCAACCGTCTCAAAGAAATCGACCATCGCATCCAGCCGGGCATTGTGGTCGAGCGTTTCCTTCGAGGGTCGTTCCACCGAAGCACGACCGACCGAAACGCGGCTCGCGCTCGCCCGCGCACGGCCCTGCTTCCGCCCTTCAATCGCCGTCCCAGTCAGATCCCGGATCTCATACAGCGACGCCAGCAGCGGATCGACCTCACGCTTGGTCCGCTCACGAACGATGGCGCGAAACATCGCCCACACGTCGGCCTCGGCCCGGAAGTATTCCTTGCGGTCGCCTCGCTTGTGCGTTCGAACAATAATGCCCCAATCCAGCAACGCACGAACCGACATCGACGCGTTCCCACGCGAGATCTGCAAACGCTCCATGATGTCGTCGGTACACATCGGGTCGCCAGTGATATACAGCAACGCCTGCACCTCGGCCATGGTCCGGCTGATCCCCCACGCCCCACCCATCTGCCCCCAAGCCGCGATAAAGCGGTCTTGAGCGTCGTCCAAAGGGGTCGGGCCGTGAGGAGTAAGCTTGATGGCACCGTCGGCGGTCATGCCAAAGTATCGGGGCCGTGGAGGAGCGAGTCCAGTACCTGTTTCAGAAAAGATTGAAAATACAGCTTGGTCCGGAAAAGACAAGTCTCGCGAAGAATGCGGTCCGCAGCCGTGCTTAAACGCGTTTACACACGCGTAAATGTCGTCGCCGGTGACGAAACCGCCGCCGTCACAGTCAACAATGCAGCAGGCTAGAGTGTCGGTGAGGGTCGCTGGCGCAGTAAAGAGTTTGCGACCGTCGGCCGATCTCTCCGTCGAGCCAGCAGCATTCATCATCACCTCTATCCTCAACCACCAACTTTCACAGGAGTTCGTGCAGGAATTGAGGGCAGGTCACTTCGAAGTCTTTGCTGCAGGTCATACGTAAACTCGCTGGCGTTTTTCCAGTCTTTCTCCTTCATGCCCTTGGGCACCGGCATGGCTCGCCTCTTCCAGAACGCGTTGTACACAAGCTTTCTGATATTCGACGCCAGCCACACGCAGCACGCGGCAACGATCGCCCACAGCGGCACGATCGCGAGTTTTCCAAATCCAACTTCTTGCAGCACGCTCGCGGCCTGTTCGAGGAAAAGCCACATCACCAGCAAGCCCGCGATCGTGTAGCACCACAGCGAAATTCGCGCCTTGCCAATCTCCTGCCGCGCCACCAGATCATACTGCGCATCAGCCCCGGCCTGGATCGCGATGTTCTTGCGACTCTGGCTCGACATCGCTGGCTCGGCGGTTTTCTTGAGTTGTTCCGGCGACGCGAGAGGAGCAGACTCCGCTTCGAGATCGGTGCTCGTTGTCGCGATCTTTTCCGGTAAGTCCTTGAAATCTTCCAGGTTCGATGGAATCCAGTACGTGCGCCCTTGGTGATCCACGAGGTTCGGGTGGCGAAACGCGCACAGGTCGTCGTTCGTGCCCGCCTCTTCGATGAAATCGATTGCCTCCTGCAGCCAGCGATCTTGCTCCGCATCGTTGATGGCTCGAAATCCTTCCATCCGTTCGCGCACGAGATCGAACCGGCTCTTCTCGCGCACGAGCTGGGGCACCCCGGACTGATAGATCGATCGCCCCAGCACCACGAACAACGCCGCGAAAAACAGCAACGCGAACGAGCCGGGCATGTGCGAGTGCAGGAACGACTGGGCCGCGCTCGAGTCGACGCGCGGCACGCGGTCAACGCTCCCCACCCACCACCGCAGCGCCCGCTGCCCAACGCCCTCCTGCCAATGAACCTCGGCGTAACGCTGCACCGCGCTGCGCAAGGCTGGCCAGACTCCCGCGAGAATCGGCACGAAGATGAGAGCATACATCGAGGTGCGGGTCAGGACCGCCAGTTCACCGATGCCGCGCACCATCCCCCAATCCATGCGCCGCGCCAGCTTATCCTGCCAGAGCTGCCAGCGAAGAGAGCTCAGGCCGCGAGCAGGAGGTGATTTGCCAAAGCTGGCCGAGTTTTTACTGTCCGAGTAAAACTTTGCAGATTGAAACGACTTGGAAACATCAAATTTTTGTTCCGAGAACCGTGCGGAATCGAACATTGGTGCTCGCAAAAACGTAGCGTCTCTAGCGACGAAG
>CAZIMT010000083.1:0-7770 GCA_964540295.1 uncultured Phycisphaeraceae bacterium | reverse complement strand
CGAACCTCGCGGACCCGCCGAAGCTCGCCCGCTCGAACTCCGCGTCCCCGCCGAAGCGCGCCTCGTTGAACGATACATCTCCGGAAAATTTGCAAGAGACTGTGACCAGATCGCAAGGCAAATCTAGTTTTTCATTGACTGCATCAACGCTGCATTGAGGAATCACACACCCACGCAACACGACACGTACGCGCCGCAGTCCGCCGTCGGGGATCTCTTTGAATCGCTCGCGAAGCCGAACGCTGACGCGGCGGAGGAGCTCGACGAGATTGATCGCCACGCCCGAGGCGTCTTCGAGCTTTGCGAAACTTAGCGCGCATCCATTGACGAGATTCTTTCTGTCGTGGCTAACGAACGCTGCGTCATCATCAAGCTCGGTACACCACATTTCGACGATGCGGTCAATGACGGCCTCGCGATCCTCGCCTTGGGCGACCAGAGGCGAGAGCGAGTCGTAGTCGATGTCGGCGAGATCGATCTCAAACGCTGCCATGTGATTCAAAGGTAGTGAGGCTGCTGTAGTGAGGCTGCAAAGGGCGAGGTGGCACGGCCTGTGCCTCTCTCTGGCTCCTATACTCTCGCCCTTTTCAGGAGTCCTCATCATGGCAGAACGCCATTTCGACGTAGTAGTAATCGGCGGCGGGCCCGGCGGGTATGTCGGGGCGATCCGGGCGGCGCAGCTCGGGTACAAGGTCGCCATTGTCGAGCGCGACAAGCTTGGCGGGGTCTGCCTCAACTGGGGGTGCATCCCGTCCAAGGCCTTGCTCGCTAACGCGGAGCTTTTCGAGAAGCTGGCCGACCGCGAGGCTTGGGGGCTCACGATCACTGGCGAGGTGAAGTTCGACTGGGGCAAGACGATCACCCGCTCGCGCGACGTGGCCTCGAAGCTCAACAAGGGCGTCGAGTTTTTGATGAAGAAGAACAAGATCGAGTTCATCAAGGGCAACGCCAAGATTGTCTCGGGCCGCAAGGGCACCGCCTCGTGCCGTATCGACATTCAGGACTGCACCGTGCAGGACCAGCTGACCAGCGCCCCCGCCACGCCTGGCGCCACGCGCGAGACCATCACCGCGACCTACGTCTTGGTCGCCACCGGCTCGGTCGCGCGCGACCTGCCCTTCGCCAAGTTTGACGGCGACAAGGTCTGGGGCGCTCGCGAGGCCATGTTCAACAAGGCCCAGCCCAAGAGCCTCATCGTTGTCGGCGCGGGGGCGATCGGCATGGAGTTCGGGTACTTCTACCACACCTTCGGCACCAAGGTCACGGTCATCGAGATGATGCCGCGGATCCTGCCGGTTGAAGACGACGACGTGTGCGTGGCGATGGAAAAGGTTTTTAAGAAGCACGGCATGGACATCCGCACGTCCACCGGCGTGACCAACATCGAGAAGACCGCGACCGGCGTCAAGGTGACGATCGCGCCGATGGACCCGGCGACCAACAAGGCCGACGAATCCAAAAAGCAGACGATCGAGGCCGAGAAGGTGCTGCTGGCGATCGGCGTGAAAGGCCGCTACGACGCGCTCTTTGATGCGTCGCTCGGGCTTGAAACTTTCAAGGACAACATCAAGACCGACTACGACGCCAGCAAGCCCGAGTCGCGCGCGATCGATTACAAAACGACGCTCTCCGGCGTCTACGCCATCGGCGACGTCATCGGCCCGCCCTGGCTCGCGCACGTCGCGGGCGAAGAGGCGGTCATCTGTGTCGAGCGGATCGCGTGGCGCGACAAGAAGCTGGCGCACGAGCCGATCCCGATCGACTACACGGTGGTCCCCGGCTGCACCTATTGCCATCCGCAGGTGGCCAGCGTGGGCTACACCGAGCGAGCCCTCAAGGAAAAGGGCTTGGTCAAGGGCAAGGACTACGACACCGGCACGTTTCAGTTCAGCGCCCTAGGCAAGGCTATCGCCACCCGCTCGACCGACGGCTTCTGCAAGATCATCCGAGGGCTGCCCCGCGGCGAGATCTTGGGGGCCCACATCATGGGCGACCAGGCCACCGAACTCATCGCCGAACTCACGCTGGCCCGCAGGCTTGAAGCGACCAGCGAAGAACTCATCGCCACGATCCACGCGCACCCGACCATGCACGAGAGCGTGCACGAGGCAGCGCTGGCGAGCGAAGGGCGAGTGATCAACTCGTGAGAGTGTGCCGATAGCCAGATCAGCGTGAACCAAGAGCCCCGATCGTCGGATCGGGCCTTTTCGTTGCGCGGAGCTAACAATCGATCGATGAATCAATCGCCAGCGGTGTCCATCATCATGTGCGTTCACAACCGCGAGCGGTTCGTGGACGCCGCGATCAAGTCAGTGCTGGCGCAGACGCGTCCAGATTTAGAACTAGTGCTTTTCGACGACGGCTCGACTGATGGCTCGCTGGCGATTTGCCGAGAGCACGCCAGTCGAGACGCTCGCGTCAATCTCATCCAGAGCGAGCGCCTCGGAGCGGTCCGCGCGCTCAACGCCGCGCATCGGCACGCTCGCGGGCGGTTTATCGGGTGGGTGGACAGCGACGACATGCTCCATGCCCACGCGCTGGCCCAGACCACCGCCGTGCTCGAATCGCGGCCCGAGATCGGGCTGGTGTATACCGACCATCTCATCATCAATGAGCACAACAACGCCTCGGGCCTCGGGTACAAGGCCACCATCCCGTACTCCAAGGAAAAGCTCCTCACCGACTTCATCACCTTCCATTTCCGGCTCTTCCGCCGCGAACTCTTCGACCAGCTCGGCGGGCTCGACGAGTCCTTCACCGCCGCCGCCGATTACGACTTCTGCCTGCGCATGTCGGAGATCACCGACTTCGCCAAGGTTGATAGGCCGCTGTACGCGTACCGAGTGCATGCCGAGTCGATCTCGACGAAACGGCGTCTAGAGCAGATCGAGATGTCGGCCCGGGCCGTGCGGCGCGCGCTCGCGCGGCGCGAGCTTACGGAGACGACCGTGCTCGACGTCGAGATTCTAAGCCGGTTTCAGCTCAGGCCCAGGCGGGCGGGTGAGCGCGATCTCTAACTTCTTCCGGTCGGTCGAGGTGTGGCAACGATGATTTCTTACGGAAATCTTGCTCGAACCATTCTCGGATTCTTACACTGTCTTGGTAGACTTCGAGTCGCAGATCTCCTGCTCGGGCAGCTCGCGCCCGTGTTCAGACCGCACCTATTTCGGAGGCCACGACCATGACGCAGAACTCTTTAAGCCGTCGCTCTTCCAACCATAGTTCGTTTCGCGCCTGCGTGGCGATGACGATGCTCGCCGGATCGACGACCGCGTTCGCGCAGGCCGCGTTTTATCCGCTCGGCACCGCGCCGACCTTCAACGACAGCAACGGCACAGCGATCTCGGCCGACGGGCTCTCGATCATCCGAGTCTCGGCCAAGTTTGAGTTCCCGCTAGGGCTCGTCCGCAAGGTCGAGAAGATCAGAGCGCCGTGGGCGACGCCGACCGCTGTTGAACTTGCGCAGGCGGACCTGACCCTGCCGCAGGGTGTGGGTGTCGGGCTCAACCAGGCCGGGTCTGTCGCGGTCGGCTACGGGCCTTTGTTCGAGAGCACGCTGACCAAGGGCCTGGCTTGGACAGACCCGAGCGTGATCCCGGCGATCGGATCATCCGGCGGTGATGCCGCCGAGGAATACACCGATATCGCGGGTACAGTTCCGATCGTGGTCGGGAACAAGCGGTTCTTTGCCACGTCCTTCTACCAGCCGTTCTTTAAGTCATCGGCCGGGGTCTTTGATCTGGCAGTGATACCGGGCTCGACATACAACGCCGCCAACGCGGTGAACGGCGACGGGACGGTGATCGTCGGGTATTCGCAGACCGACTCGGGCCTTGGCTTTGGCAATAACGATGTCGCGGTGAAGTGGTCGGGCGATCTTTCGGGCTTCCCGGTCGAGCTCGGGTACATCACCGACGACCCATCGTTCCGTCAGAGCGTCGCGCTCGGCGTCTCGGGCGACGGGACCACGACTGTCGGGCGATCAAATCGCGGCAACGGCTACGGCTCGTTCGTCAGCCATCCGTTCCGTCACACCGAGACGTTCGAGATGCAGGATCTCTTCGGTGATCGCTTCGAGCAGGCCGAGGCCGTCGATGCTTCCTTTGACGGCAACGTGGTGGTCGGCAATCGCTACTTCGGCGACGGCGGCGGCGCTCCGTGGGTTTGGGTGCCGTGGCGTGGAGCGCGTGATATCGAGCTCGTGCTGACAGCCGCGGGCGTGGACCTGACGAGGTATTCGCTCTTCAGTTGCAGCAGTGTTTCCGACGACGGTCGAACGGTGACGGGCAACGCGTACAGCTCGGTGTCAGGGTTCCAGGTCGTGACATGGGTCGCGATCCTGCCGATCGATTGCCCCGCAGATTACGACGGCGACGGCTTTGTCACCGGCGAAGACTTCGACGCCTTTGTGGCCGCCTTTGAGAACGGGGACATCACGGCTGATTTCAACGGCGACGGGTTTGTCACCGGTGAGGACTTCGACGCGTATGTCGTCGCGTTTGAGAGCGGCTGCTAACCGGTAGGTTCGATAATTCTTCGCTCTCTGCCCGACCGCGCCGCCGACGCACGGCGCATTCTTCTCCAGATCCCCAAGCCGCTTCAGCGACAGTCGCTGACGCCTTCGGGACCATCTGGAGGTATCTCATGACCTGCATCTCATCGCGTTTTTCACAGCGCTGTGCTGTCGTTCTTGCTTCACTTGCTGGCGGCGACGCATTCGCACAGCCATCGTTCCAAGGGATCGGCAGCCTCGGCGCTCCTGTCAGCGGTTCGCTCGGCAGCTTCGCCAACAAAGTCTCGGCCGACGGGAGGGTCGTTGTCGGCTTCGCAACATCTCCCGTCGGGCGGCAATCGTTCCGCTGGACGCAGACCACCGGCATGATCGGGCTCGGGCGTCTCCCCGGCGGCGCGTATGGCGGGCAGGCGTGGTCGTGCTCGGCCGACGGGTCGGTGATCGTTGGTGACGCGCCCGTCGGCGAAACGAGCCACGCGTTTCGTTGGACCGCCAGCCTAGGCATGGTCAATCTCGGCGACCTGCCGGGCGCGGTGGACCAGAGCATCGCGTGGGATTGCAACGCCGACGGCTCGGTCATCGTCGGAATCGCAGACTACAAAGACAGCAACATCCAAGAAGGCAAGGCCTTCAAATGGACGCAGGGCACCGGCATGGTGGACATCGGCGGGCTTCCCATCAGCCCGTTACGCACCGATGCCACGGTGGTCTCCGCCAACGGTTCGGTCATCGCTGGCTGCTCGGGGACGCAGCTGGTTTCTTATGAGTCGTGCCTCTGGGTGGGCAACACGCCCGCGGTGGGCATGGGGATCCCGTACCTCGCGAACGCGTACACCTGCTCGTTCTGCATGACCCCCGACGGCAGCGTCATCGCTGGCGTTGCGGCCGTGGGCGATGACGCGTACGAAGTCTTCCGTTGGACGCAGGCCACCGGCATGGTGACGCTGGGCGATCTGCCCGGCGGCGCGTACTACGGGGCCGCTTTCGGCATCAGCGCCGACGGCACCGTCATCGTGGGGTGCGGGAACTTCTACAACTATTCCGCGACCGGCAACATCATCGGCGATGCCATCATCTGGGACAGCGTGCACGGGCTGCGCAAGCTCCAGGACGTGCTCGTGCAGCAGTACCACCTCGACCTCCGCGGGTGGACGCTCACCAGCGCAAACAGCATCTCCGCCGACGGCCTGACCATCGTCGGGTCAGGGCTCAACCCCTTCGGCGAAGACGAAGCGTGGATCGTCCGCCTCGATTGCACCAGCACGCCGACGTGCCCCTCGGACTTCAACCGCGACGGCTTCGTCAACGGCGACGACTTCGACGCCTTCGCAGAAGCCTTCGAGGCCGGGTGCTGAGAACATCGGTCCGACCAACCCCCTTGAGAAAATGGGCAATCTACGCTTGCATAATCTCGCAAAAATTTGTACACGCGCCGCGTGGCAATCGCCTAAGCCTCACAGTTCTAAAGCCTGCACGCCTCTTTTCATCCAGAATTTCTGCTCTCTCCTGTGTCTGACAACGCATTTCAGTTCTGTCTTGACTTATTCGTTCGGGTATGCTGTCTGTTCTGGCCCGACTCGTCGTTCGCGGCCCAGGCAGCAGGTTTCCTAGTGAACAGAGAAAAAGAGGAGTTTGTAAATGCGTGGACACAATCGTTGGTTGCTCGCGGCCGGTCTGGCCATCGGAACTCTCGGCATGGCGTCGATCGCCAACGCCCAAGCCGCTCTCGACAGCACGTTCAGCTATCAGGGCCAGTTGAAGTCAGGGCTCAACCTCGTCGAGGTCAATTCCGACTTCCGCTTCACCGTGTGGGACTCCTCGGCCGGAGGCGTGCAGATCGCTGGCCCCGTCACTCGCAGCAACGTCTTGGTCCGTGACGGCGTGTTCTCCGTCAGCCTCGACTTCGGCACCACGCCCTTCAACGGCGAGAACCGCTTCCTCCAGATCGAAGTTCGCAGCCCGGCTGGCGTCGGCGCGTTCACGACCCTCACCCCGCGCCAGAAGATGCAGGCCACCCCCTACGCTCTCCAAGCTCAGAGCGGGAACGCGCCCTTCGTTGTCAGAGCCCCGGGCTCGACCAGCAACGTCAACATGAATCCCGACGGCGGCAACTTCCTGGTTGCCAACGCCTTGGGCAAGTTGCAGTACAGCCTCCGCACCAACGGTTCATTCGGCTCGGGCGGGCTGTTCACGCAGACAGCTGGCCCTTTCGCCGGATATATGGGTTCGGACGCTCGTGACGGGCAGGGCTTCATCGGTCTTTACGAGTCGACCAACGGCACGCTCGACGGCACCGTCGATATCGATGCCGATGACGACAACGACTCGACCAACGCCTTCGCTGACGGCGCGATCGACATCCGCAGCATCGGTGTCGGCGGCGGCGGAGGCGTCATGCGTCTCCGTAACAACACCAACCAGCAAACCGTCCTCGCCCGCGGCGGCGCGGACGGCATCGGCGGCACGATCAACTTCTTCGACCCCACCACCGGCAACTCGACGTTGCTCTTGGAAAACAACGCCTCCTTTACGCCCGGCGGCCGCCTCTTGACCCGCAACTCTGACGGCACGCTCCAGCTCCAGCTCGAGCCCGACTTCTCCGCCGGCGGCGGTACGTTCATGTCCCTCCAAGGCGGAGCGTTAACGCCCGGCAGAGTCGTTCTCCAGTCAAACGACAACTCCGGTAGCGCCCAGGTCGATGTTATCGGTGCGGGCAGCGGCTTTACGGTGAACACGCGCGCGAGCGCGGCCAACACTACGAACGCTGTCGTCATGGGCAGCAACGCGGTTGACGCGCTCGAAATCTTCAACGAGCCGGGCGTCGCCAACAACCGCGTCAGGAGTGTCGCGTTGACAGGCTCGATCGTCACGATGGCCTCGCGCAGCATCACCGTCCCCGGGCCCGGGTTCGTGATCGTGTGGGCCCAGGGCGATATCGCCGTCACTCACGCCTTGGCAAACAGCGACATCGTCACCTTTGGCGTGTCTGACTCTGCGGGCACCTTCCCCGCTGACCAAGACATTCAGTTCCATGTCCCGGCCGGGCTTGTCGCCGGTACCTACGACTCCTCCGCCGCGGCGCACGGGCTCTTCGCGGTCGGCTCGGCTGGCACGTTCACCTACTTTTTCAACGGCCGTGCCAGTGGCTCGCCAGCCACCATGTTCGACATCAACCTGACCCTGCTCTACGTCCCGACCGCCTACGGCGCCACCGACAGCAACTTCACCGGCAGCTTCGCCCCCAACACCGGCAACAC
>CAZIMT010000082.1:0-14709 GCA_964540295.1 uncultured Phycisphaeraceae bacterium | reverse complement strand
GCACCGACCAAAGCGGGCGAAGGGACTCGAACCCTCGACATTCAGCTTGGGAAGCTGACGTTCTACCACTGAACTACGCCCGCGAACTGTGCCAAGTATACCACTCTCGCTGGCGGCGGAAGAGATCAGCGCGGTTGGGGCAGGGCAAACGCATTGTGGGGATCCGCGCCATTTTCAAGCGTTCTGGCTGCCGTTCCAGAGACGACGGCGGAGGCGTGTTCGCGGATTTCGGAGAATGCGATTGCCCAGTCGATGAGGCTCCCAGTGCGCCTCTCAGACGAAGAAGTCAGGCGACAAAGGCCTGCCACCGAGCTTGGTTGTCCTCGTTTCCCGCGCCTTCAATCACCCAGCGCCTCGAACCGATCTGGCTCGGGCACTCGCTTCTTCAGCCCGAACCAGATGAGGCAGAACGTCGGCCACATCAGCACCAGAATCGTGAAGAACGCCGCCGTCGCGACCACAATCGGTACCGACATGAACTTCGCCTGCGGCAGGTCGCCGTGAGTCTTGAGCCAATCAATGTGCGCGGGAAACTTGATGAGCGCAAACACCAGAGTGCCCACGATCGCCAGTAAGACCGAGGCGACCCCATACGCCAGATGCAGAACCCGCGAGATCGGTTTGCGGCCCAGCAGCGTTATGCCAGCCGTAAGGAGCAAAATGGCGAGCGGAAGCCGGAGGCCGATCAGCACATGGTCGGCCGGGCCCTGCTGCTGAACCGGGGACTGATTCTGAATTTGGTCCTGCATCTGCTGCTCAATCTCGGCCCGCTTTTCTGGCGGCGCAAGATTAACCGCCGCGCTTTGAATCCATCCCTGACCCAGCCCGCAAGTGTTGCAAAGCAGCCCAAAGCACGCCCACACGATGCTGATGATGCCGACGCGTTTGGGCCAGACCGACACCGGCGGAAGGTCAGAATCGAAATCAGGGGATCTTGGGTCTGGTGCATTCATGCGTGGATTCTCTCAACTCTTGGTCGGCTTTTCAACCCTCGAGTTTCAGACCGGATGCTGGGCATTGAGAGCGCTCGCAATCATGCCGGTACTATCTCCCGCCGTGCCCAAGCCAGATCGCCCGCACATCCCCGTTCTGCTCCGTGAGCTTCTTGAGATCATTAACCCGCAGCCCGGCCAGGTGATCGTGGACTGCACGCTCGGCCTGGGCGGGCACTCGGCGGCCATTCTCCAGCGGATCAAACCCGACGGCCAGCTGATCGCGCTCGACCTCGATCCCGCCAACATGGCGGAGGCCAGGATCGTTCTTCAGCGCGTGAAAGGTCGGGAGGGAACCGTTTCGTTCGAGCTCCATCATGCCAACTTTGCAGAACTTCAAATCGTTCTCAAGCACGCTGGCGTCGACCGCGTCGACGCGCTGCTGGCCGATGTCGGCGTCGCCAGCACCCAGATCGACGACCCTGACCGAGGCTTTTCGTACCGCAGGCCGGGGCCACTGGACATGCGGATGAACCGCGACCATGGCCAGCCGGCATCGACATTCGTGAATGAACTGAGCGAACGCGAACTCGCGGCCGCGCTCTGGGAACTCGGCGACGAATCCGATGCGCCCAAGATCGCCAGGCTCATCGTCGAGCGCCGCGCACGCTCGCCCATCGCCACCACGCAAGAGCTGATGGGCATCGTGTGCGAGGCACGCGATTTTACGGTCGAGCGCGGCGAGCGTGCCAAGCTGCACCCGGCCGCTCGGACCTTCCAGGCTCTGCGAATCCTCGTCAATCAAGAACTCGACAACCTCGATCGTCTCTTGGAGGCCCTGCCAACGGTCCTGAAGCCTGGTGGTGTCGCGGCCATCATCAGCTTCCACAGCGGCGAGGACCGCCGCGTCAAGCATTGCTTCCGCGATGGATTCCGCGCGGGCACCTTTTCAGCCGAGAACAGAGACCCGATCATCGCCGACGACGATGAGCAGAGAAAGAACCCTCGGTCGCGCTCGGCCAAGCTGAGATGGGCACGTCTGGCGAACCGCTCCGAGGCCGATCTCGCCTCGACTCAACCGCCGTGAACCTCATCTTGTATTGGTCATCCTCAGCTCGAAATGGTGGCTGCGCCTCGAATCGACGCGAGTCAGGTCAGTCGTCAATCTCGATCCCCTCGTGGCACAACTCGATGGATTCAATCGCAACCTCGTTCCCCTTCCCGTTGAGCACCGGGCCTTCCCACTTGCAAGGCCAAGCTCTCAGAATCTTCCAACGCATCACGGGCGAGCGAGTCTCGTCGAGCAGGACGATGCTGACGTTCGAGCGGGTGGGTTGGCCACGCGAAACGCTTTGGATCCAGTGAAAGAGCGCGGTGTCGCCGATGATCCCGCGCTTCAGGGTGATATTGCTAAATCGGGTCAGCCCGGGCATCTTCCGAACCGCGCCCGCGTCGCCGCCGTTGCGGTACTCGATGACGTCGATCGACATGCCCAGACCCAGCACCTCGCTGAACCCGCCTCGTGCAGACTTTCCGTCGGGACTGATGGCATCGATGACGACCTCGAAGTTCATCTGGCCGTAGGGATCGGTTCGGGCGGTTGGTGGCATGAGCGTGCTCCTCGGGTTCGCGGCCGAGAGAGGCTCGGCGGCGCTCGGCGCGGTGTTCTGCTTCTTTGATTTCTGTTTCTTGGCCACGGCCTCATGATACCGAGTTCCGAGCGAGGGTGTGGTGTTCGCCCTGCTCGCGACGAGGCGTACTGTGACGGCGAGACGCGCTGCAAGGCTGCCCCGAGATAGGCCCGAGATAGGCCCGAGATTGCCCCGAGACAGCGTGGAGGCCGCCGATGTTCGCCAGTGATCTTCGCGCCATCCCGGGTTTCACGGACCCGTTCAGCAGCGTGTCGCACCTCATCGGCGCCGCGGCGTTCGCGGTGATGGGCGTGGCGCTCGTGCGGCGGGCGCTCCGCACGCGACCGCCCGCGACCGGGAGCGCCCCGACTGTCTCGATGTTCGCACGTGTGGCCTCGCTCTTGGTATTCTCGATCTCGGCAGTTGTGCTGCTCGGCACCAGCGGGACGTTCCATCTGCTTAGCCACACGGGCTCGGCACGCGCAGTGATGCAACGGCTCGACCACGCCGCGATCTTCGTGCTGATCGCCGGGACGTACACGCCTATACACGCCATCATGTTCCGAGGCGTCTGGCGTTGGGGCATGCTGGCGTTTATCTGGACGTTCGCAGCTTTAGGAGTAGTGCTGAAGTCCATCTTCTTCGAAGCGACGCCGCCAACCTTCGGCATCGTTCTTTACGTCGCCATGGGGTGGGTCGGGCTGCTCTCCATGATCGCGCTCTCCCGGCGCTATGGCGTGCGCATGATCTGGGCCCTGCTTGCGGGCGGCATGGCGTACACCGTCGGCGCGGTGATCGAGGGCGTCGAGCCGCGCCCGCTGCTGGCCAGCGTGATCCGCGCGCACGAGATCTTCCATCTCGCCGTGCTGATCGGGCTTTCGCTCCACTGGTGGTTCATCTGGTCCATCAGCGACATGACAATCCGCATCTCTCGGCGTGCGCACGAAACCGCGAGCGCACCTCCTCGCGTTGACGCCTCACGCGATGAAGAAATGCGCCGGGCTTATGAACCGTCGCAGAAAATAACAAACGCCGAGTCGTGCTGACCGACCGTGCGCCAGCTCGCCCTACTTCGCGGAGACTTTCGACAGAGCCCAGTCCGCGACCGCGCCGTATTGCGGGATGGGCAGCAGCTCCACCTCGACCCGGTAGAGTCCGTCGGCCTCGTACTCGCAATCAACCACGCGCGAGAACAGGGGCACCGGGCGGTCGTCGATCCGGTGTACCGCCAGCAGCAAAAGCCGGTTGGGATAGCACATACGGCGCGAGACCATGACGATCGCGGAGCGACTCAGCTCGCGCGTCCGGGCTGGCCAAGGCAGACCGGGCCTCTGGCGGTCGTCCATCTCGCTGACTTCAATATCCGCCTCGAACCGATGCCCACGCGGCTTGGTTTTCACCGCCGGTTTCTGGGCCGGGTCCACCTCGGTCTCGGAGAAGTACGACGGACCCGACGGCGGCGGCGGTACGCTCGAATGTGATCTGGTGCTGGTACGTCCCATCGCTCTCCCCGAAGTTACGAGGCCCCGTTAACCCGTAACGATCGCCTCGATTGCCAATGCCCGGAGGTCGATCGGCGTTCTAGGCAACACGCTCCGCCCCGGCCGTCTTTGCCCGCGAGCGCTGCCGCCGCGCCCGCGTCACAAGAGCCAAGGTTCGCCATGGATTGCCTCTATCGGACCAGCGGTGGTTCTCTGCGCGTACGATCGGACGTGAGTGAAATTGCCCTCGCGATGACCACGCATACCACACGCCACCTGAGGCGCAGCCTGATGGGCGTGGCTCATCAATCACGCCCCCCTGACCGCGTCGTGGTCTCGTGCGATAACCATCTCCCCGAGATCGAATCGCTCCTTCGCGAATGCTCGGCCGAGTTCAAGATTCCGATCACGCAGGTCCGGCGCGAGCATCAGAACGAGTGCCGGCTCAGCCAGGTCCGCAACAACGCGGTCCGTGCGCTCAAGCTCCTTGGTGCCGCCAGCGATTCGCGCGTGGTCTACCTCGACGGCGACTGCTGCCCCGCGAGAGACGCCGTCGCAACGCACGAACGCGCGGGCGCGAGGGCGGAGCTCGTCATCGGGTTTCGGATCGAGCTGACACCCGAGCAGACCGATGACTTTGATGAGCCAGCCGTGCAACGTGGTGACGCTCCGGCGGAGATTACCGCGGATCAACGGCGGCAGCTCTCGGCCCGTGACACACGCTACCGCCAGCAGTTGTTTCTCAGGAAGATCGGGCTCAGCAAGCCGCACAAGCCCAAGCTACTCGGCGCGAATTTTTCAGTGACGTTGCCGATGCTCGATCGCATCAACGGGTTCGACGAAGAATTTATTGGTTACGGCGCGGAGGACGACGACGCGGCGCGGCGCATCTATCTCGGGGGCGGGCGTGCGGCGATCGCGGTGCGCGACGCGGTGGTGTTCCATCAGTGGCACCCGACGCGGGCGGCCGCGTCGTGGGATCAGGCACCGGGCGTTGCTCGGTTCAGAATGAACCTTCCTTTCCGCTGCGCGCACGGCATCGTGAACGAGATCGCGCAGCCAAGCCCAGAGGTTGTGGTTTTCGATAATGGACGAGAGATCGAGCGGTTTGCGATCGGCACGAACGCGAACGGAGCCTGCGAGCGGCGCATAATGCGCCCGGAACTTCGCGAAGCCTGAGGTCGGGTTTCCTCATGTGCGTGAATCTGGGCAGAACTCTCGAACAATCAGCGCCCCGCGTGCTGCGGCTCGCCGACGGCTCCCGCGAACCAGCGCTGCATGTCGGCCTCGAACGTGGAGGTCGCGGGGTTGGGGGCCGTGCCGTACTTGTGGCGGATGGCCGCGGCGCACAGGCCCATGAAGAGCGGCTGGGGACGCAGCGGTCGGCTGGTGAGTTCGGGGTGGAACTGAGCCCCGACGAAGAACGGGTGCGTGACGGGCGTCGCGGCTTCGAGCGCGGTCGCCGATGCTGAAGCGCCCGGGCGGCGGAGTTCGAGCACTTGCATGATCGGGCGGGTGGGGTGTCGGCCCGAGAAGACCATCCCGGCCGCTTCCAGACGCTCGACATAGGCCGGTTCGACCTCATAGCGGTGCCGGAAACGCTCACGGATGAGCTGACGCCCGCCGGAAAGGAAGTGAGCCAGCGTGCCGGGAAGGATCATCACGTCCTGCCCACCCAGCCGCATCGTGCCGCCTAGGCCTTCGACTTTCTTCTGCTCGGGCAGCTCGCCGATTACGGGGTGGACGGTGTCGGGGTTGAACTCGGTGCTCGAGGCTCGCTCGAGGCTCATCACGTTCCGCGCGAATTCGATGACCGCGACCTGGAACCCGAGGCAGATCCCGAGGTACGGAAGCTGGTTCTCGCGGCAGTATCGCACGCAGGAGATTTTGCCCTCGACGCCGCGAGTGCCGAACCCGCCGGGCACAATCACCGCGTCCAGGTCGGCCAGCGTTTCGGCGACGTTCGCGTCAGTGATGTCGGTGCTCTCGATCCAGCGAAGATCGATTCGGCAGTTGAGATGGGCCGAACAGTGCTCGGTGGCTTTCTCGATCGAGGCGTAGGCGTCGCGGAGGTGAGCGTACTTGCCCGAGAGACCGACGGTGACGTGGCGTTGCTTGGGGACGGTGAGCTTGCGAACGAAGTTGGTCCAGCGTTCGCGGGCTTTGTCCTCGAGCGAGACGTCGCCGCGGTCGTGGAGGTTGAGCAGCGACATGATCTCGCGGTCCAGACCTTCTTGTCGCATCTCGTCGGGGATGGTGTAGATGCTGTCGCGGTCGTGCATCGAGAAGACGCGACGCGGCGGGACGTTGGAGAACATCGCGATCTTCTGCAGCACCTTCGGGCTGCAAGGGCTCGAGGCCCGGCACGCGATGATGTGAGGCTGGACGCCAGCTTCCATCAGCCGCTTGATGCCAAGCTGCGCGGCCTTGGATTTCTGCTCGCCCAGCGACGGCGGCTCGATGATGTAGGTCAGCGCCACAAAGCAACACGAGCCGGGGCCTTCTTCGAACGCCAGCTCGCGCATCGCTTCGATGTAAAAGCCGTTCTCGTAGTCGCCAACCGTTCCGCCGACCTCGACGAAGACGACGTCGGCGGGCTTGGTGCCGTCGCCGCGCACCGCTAGCTCGCGAAGCTTGCGCTTTACCTCGCCGGTCACGTGCGGGATCATCTGCACATCGCGGCCCAAGTACGCGCCCTGCCGCTCGCTCTCAAGAATCTCGCTGAAGATCTGGCCCGAGGTCGTGAAGTTGCGTTTGGAAAGGTTCTGGTCTAGAAGGCGCTCGTACGTGCCCAGGTCCATGTCGCATTCGGTGCCGTCTTCGAGCACGAAGACCTCGCCGTGGCGATAGGGGTTGAGCGTGCCCGAGTCGATGTTGAGATAGCCCTCCATCTTGATGGGGGCGACGACCAGGCCTTTTTCCTTCAGCAGCTTGGCGAGGCTTGACGCGAAGATTCCCTTACCCAGCCCAGACATGACAGTGCCCAGCACGATGACGTACTTATGGTGCCCGCGTTGGTAACCGGGCGGGATCGGTGAGTAATACTCAGAGTCGGTGCTGGCCCCGCTGCCCGACTCGGCCGCGGCGACGAGAGCGCCGGGCCTGCTGCCGCCGTTCTTACCAGAGGCGTTCGTTGGCGGGATAGGTGTGAAGGACCCGCGCGAGGAATTGACGATCTCACCGCCGAGCCTGCCCCCGATCCCGGCCGGGCCGCCGTCGATGATTTTGCGGTTAAGTTCGTCGGGGTGATTTGGCTGGAGAGGCATGAGATAGCGTATGACCCACGAGCGCGATTTTCTTCAACAACCGTTGACCGAGAACGCACGACCTCTTTGATTTCTCGTGCGCGCCTTGGCGAAGTTTGACTCCGGCTCAGTCGGATCACGGCCGAACTTCCGGCACACCACGACCGCGACGCCGGTATACGCTGCGTGGTCTCGGTCCTCGACAGGCGTGCGGCCTCGCGGAGCCGAACCGATCGGAGCCTTGCGCATGCGGATGAATCCTCTCAATGTTTGGTGGGCCCGGGTTCTGTGGTCCCCCGCTCCGGCGACAATTCCCGGGGTGCTGGTGCTGGCGGTGATGTTCGCCATCGCCAGCCGGGCACGAGCTTCGTTTCAGGAAGCCGCACCGACAGCAACTCAGCCAGCCGCAGAACAACCGCCGCCGAAAACGGTTTCATCCGAGGAAGAGAAAGTTTCGGCCGCGGCCGTCGTCGCGGACCCTGACCCGCGGTTCGACGCGGAGACCGGGCGGAATCGAGCTCACTATCCGATCTCGCCGCAGTTCGACTTCAAGCACATGAAGCTGGTCATAGAGCTGCCGAACATCGAGGTCGCGATGTTCTCGGCCGTGGAGACGCTGACGGTCGAGCCGATCGGGGTCGCACGAGCGACGCTGCGGCTTGACGCGGGGCCCGGGATCGACGTTGAATCGGTACGTGTCAAAGGCCGGACGGTGCGGACGCGGCGTGACGCGGGGACGCTGTGGATCGACTTTGCAACGCCGATGAAGCCCGGCGAGAGCGCGGACGTGGTGATCCGTTATGTTTGCGATTTCAAAGCGAACAAGGGCGTCGGTCTGACGTGGTCCAAGGCCAAGCCCGACGGCGCGGGACCGACGCAGCAGAACGTGCAGCTCCACAGCCAAGGCCAGGCCGAGGAGAACCGTGGATGGTTCTTGATGCACGATTCGCCGAACGAAAAACTGACGACCGAGCTGGTGGTGACTCTTGAAGAGAGCTTCGAGGTTTGTTCCAACGGGTACCTGGTCGCCAAGAGGCCAGCCGAGTCGGATCGCTCGCGCGGGCCGGTGTGCATGGTCGAGGGCAAACCGGTAGTGCCCAAGCCCGGCGTCGGGATGACGACGCACCACTGGCTCCAGGACAAGCCTCACGCTTCATACCTTGTCACGCTGGTGGTCGGCAAGCTGGGGATCGTGGACATCAACCCAAAGGAGACATGGAGTTCGTCGGCGATCGCCGCGAAGACCGGCTCGGTTCGGCCGGGGCTGCCGATGCACGTGTGGACGCCGATGGGAACGGAAGAAGCGGTGAAGTCGATCTTCGCAAACACGCCTTGGATGGTTTCGTTCTATGAAGCGCGGTTCGCCCAGCCGTACCCGTGGGACAAGTACGATCAGCTGATCTGCCGCGATTTCCGGTGGGGCGGCATGGAGAACACGTCGGCGACGACGCTGTACTCGCAGGCCAGCCGCGGGAAGCGCGGCGACCACGACGAGTTGGTGAGCCACGAGCTCGCTCACCAGTGGTTCGGCGATCTGGTGACGTGCAAATCATGGGAGCATCTGTGGCTGAACGAGGGCTGGGCGTCGATCGCGGAGGCGTTGTGGGCCGAGCAAGAAGCGAACCTGCGGGAGCTTTTGCCGCAGGTGAGCGCGCAGGACGGCAAGATTTCTGCGGATAGTTCCGGTAGGGACGAGCTGCCCTATTTCGTTGGCATCGCGCCGCCGACGGAGGCGGGCCGACGGGCGTACCAAAAGACAATCCTCAGATTCATGAGGAGCCAGCGCGGCCAGAACCGAGCGTACCTCCCGCAGTACCCCGCGATGGCGAGCAAGTTCTACACCGGCGCCGACGAGCCAATCGCCAAGGCCGACGACGTCTACGCCAAGGGAGCGCTGGTGCTGCACATGCTGCGCACGAACCTGGGCGACGACAACTTTTTCAAGGGCACGGCGCTGTACCTCGACCGCATGAAGTTCAAGTGCGCCGAGACAGATGATTTTCGCCACGCGCTCGAGGAGGTCTGCGGGCGCAGCTTGGAACGCTTCTTCGACCAGTGGGTCAAGCGTCCCGGGCTGCCGCGGCTGGAGGTCGATCTAGATGTTGCCCGGAACGATTCGACCAACGAAAACGAACTAACGATCACCGTCGAGCAATCGCAAAGGATCGACGGCCACAACCCGGCGTACGTCTTCACGCTGCCGGTGTTGCTCAAGTTTGAAGACGGCACCCACCGTTACGTGCGCATGGACATCGACCGCAAATCGGTGACCGCCAAGTTCACGGTGCCCAGCACGCCCAGCCAGGTGAGCATCGATCCGAACCTGACCGTGCTCGCGGGCACGACGGTGCGCAAGCCGCTGGCGATGTGGATCAACGAGATGCAGGCCGGCCCGACTCTGGCGGCGCAAGTGCGAGCGGCCGAGGCAATTCTTGAGAGCGACTCCGAAACGGCGCGCAACTCGATCCGTGAGATGGTGCTCGACGAGCGCACCGATGCGACACTGCGGACGTGCCTGATAGGCCTGACCGAAGCGCAGGACGCGCGCGTGCTGGCCGAGTCGAATCGATAGATCACCCCGACCCAAGCCCGCACGATCACCGCGGATTCACGGAACTTCCCGACTTAAGACTCCCTTGTTTGTCTTACCACCTGGAACACCACCATGAGCACCTCTCGAACTTCACACGCTCGCGCGAGAGTCCTCGGGCTCTCGATCTTGATCGCGACCGCCTGCGTTCCGACCTTCGCGCGTCAACCCGTTCACCAGAACGCAGCATTCGACGAGGCGACCGGCCGATCGCTCTTGAGTTACCCCGTTGACTCGGGGGTCGATATCACCAATATCAAGCTCGAGATCACGATCGCGGACATGAACGCGCCGAGGCTTGAGGCGACCGAAACGCTGGATTTCAAGCCGCTGGGTTGGCCCGCGGACGAGATCCGCCTCCGCTCCCAGGGGCTCAAGATCAACTCCGTTCGGTCGGTGGGGCGTGAAGTAGAATTTGCGGAGTCGGATCGATCGCTCACCATTTCGTTCCGGCCGCCGGTGCCCGTCGGCGTGTCGGCCACGGTCGTGATCTCGTACGTCGTGACCGACCCGACCGAACACCGGGCCTGGACAACCGAATCGCCAGCGCCCGCGACGCGCCCAGCCCTCCTGAATACTTCTCTCTTGGAAACCTGGTACCCGCGCACGCTGACCGATGACTGCTCGACGTCCGAGATAACGATCGACGTGCCGCTGGGCTATCTCGCGTGCGCACCAGGTCGGTTGGTGTCGCGAAGCAAAGCGACATCTCGCTCGGCGTCCGCCGGAGCTTCCAGCGCGAACGTCGGGCCTAGAGAAGTCTTCCGTTGGGCTCAGGACGCCCAAGCGGGCGGAGACCTCTGCGGGCGCCTCGACCTGGTCGTCGGCAAGTTTGACGTGGTAGACGTGGGAACTTCGAGCACGCCGGTGCCGGTCTACGCCCCGATCGGCCGCGGCCCCGACGCGCGGGCCGCGTTCGCGATCGCTTCGAAGATGACCGACGTGTTCAGCGCACGATTCAGCGCCGATTATCCCTGGGCAAAGTTTGCGCCCATCGTTGTTCGACGAGTACATCCTGGCGGAGCGGACATCGCATTCGAGAATACGCCTTCGATGGCGTTCTTCACCGAAGACACGCTCTCGCGCGCCAGCACGCCGCGCAACGGCGATCACGATATCGCCCGCGCGCTCGCGCAGCAGTGGTTCGGCGGCCTGCTCTCGGCTCGCTCCCCCGAACACGTCTGGCTCGAACAGGGCTTCTCGACGTATGCAATCTCGCTCTGGCTTGAAAGCACGAAGACGATCGGGGGCCAGGCCGACGCCGACGATTCGCTCGTTCGCGCATGGTTCGACAGCGCCACCGCGAGCTCGATCGTGCCGAGAAAAGATTTGCCCGATTCGCCGCTCACTCCGGCGCTGGTCAGCAAGGCCTATACGCCGAACTCGTCAAAGATGGAGCGATCGGCCGACCCCGGCACGAAGGGCGCGGCGATCCTGCACATGCTCCGCCAACGCCTCGGGGACGAGGTCTTTTTCAAAGGCCTCGCCGTGTACATCAACCGATTCGCGCACCGCAAGGCGGAGACTATCGACTTCCGACACGCGATGGAAGAAGTCTCCGGCGAGAGCCTCGAACAGTTCTTTGATCAGTGGTGCTTCCGCCCAGGCGTGCCCGTGCTGGACATCAAGACCCAGTGGAAGGCGGACACCAGCGAGCTGATGATCGACGTGACGCAAACTCAGGAGATCAACGCTGACAACCCGGCGTTCGCGTTCGCACTGCCGATCGTGGTGCCAAACGGAACGCCGATGGGCCGGGTGGCTTTGTTTGAAGTAAACTCGCGGACCGCTTCGATCAGCATCTCGCTCGAATCTGCGCCCGAGTTCGTCACCATCGACCCCGCGATGTCTGTGTTGAGCTTGATGACGATCGCGCAGCCCGAGTCGGCGTGGATCGCGCAGCTCGCGCGCGGCCAAACATGGAACGCGCGCGCTCAGGCGGTCCGATCGTTGAGCACGGTGAACTCGAGCGCCGCTCGCGCCGCACTGACCGAGACTCGCGACTCACCCTCGACTCCCGAATCTCTCAAGGCCGAGATCGGCCGCGCTCTTCGTCAGCACGGCGAAACTGAGACCGCAAAGTGAGACTTCGCAGCAGGCTCTACACCAATTTCATCAAAGATCGATCCGTGCTCGTGGGTACACTCGCCTCGTGATCTATCAAGACCTTCCCCGCAAAATCGGCTTCTGGGGTGCCTCGGCCGTCATGGTCGGGATCATCATCGGCAGCGGTATTTTCCGAACCCCCACCGCCATCGCCAAGCAGCTCGGCGATCCGTGGGTCATTCTCGCGCTCTGGGTAGTCGGCGGCGTGCTCAGCCTCTTCGGGGCGTTCACCTTCGCCGAACTCGCGACATCGCGCCCCTACACCGGGGGGATCTACATCTTCCTCCGCGACGGCTATGGCAAGTTCGGCCGATGCCTGGCGTTCGTCTTCGGATGGACGTACCTGCTTATCACTAAACCACTCGCGGCCGCCGGGATCGCGAAGATCTTCGGCGAGAACGTCAACATCCTCCTCGAACCGCTTTACGCCCGCATCGGCTCCACCCCCGACCCTCGCCTCGTCACCAGCGTCGTGCTCGCACTCATGACCTGGGTCAACGTCCGCGGCGTCACGCTCAGCACGAGCGTGGCGGGCGTGCTTACCACGATCAAACTCGCCGCCCTCTTCCTCATCATCGTCCTCACGCTCGCGCTGTCCAAGGGCACCGCGGCGAACTTCAACGCCGATCCCCCGCCCGTCTCGGTGCCGTTCTGGCTTGCGCTCGCGCCGGTCATGGCCGGGATCATGTGGACGTACGACGGCTGGAGCGACGTCGGCGCGCTCGCCGGTGAGGTCAAAGACCCGCAGCGCACGCTGCCGCCGGCGTACATCGTTGGCACCGTGGTCATCACCGCCGTCTACGTCGCCATCAACGCGGCGTACATCTCGATGGTGCCGCTCGCCGAGATGCGCAGCACCGATTCGGTCGCGCCGCTGGTCGCGCAGCGGCTCGCCGGGCCAGCCGCCGCAACCCTCGTCACCCTCATGATCGTCATCGCCACCCTTGGCAGCACTCACGGGTCGATCATGACCGGCGCTCGCGTCAGCTACGCTCAGGCCAAAGACGGCCTGCTCTTTGGGTTCCTTGGCAAAATTCACCCGAAGTACCAGACCCCTCACGTCTCGCTCTGGTTCCAGCTCACGCTCTCCATCACCGCGTGCTGGCTCGGCAGCTTCGAGGACGTCGCCGGCGGGTTCGTGTTCACCATCTGGGTCTTTTACGGCCTGGGCGCGATCGCGCTCTTCAGGCTCCGCCGTTCCGAGCCCGATGCGCCCAGACCCTACAAATGCTTCGGCTACCCGATCGTGCCCGGCATCTTCGTCGCGTCCGCGATCGCGATGACGGTGCTCTCCATCGTGCAAGACGTTTCAGTGTGGCTCGGCGAGACGACACACCGCTGGCCCTTGCCTCTCACGCTAGTGTGGTCGTCGGTGCTGATCGGCGGCATCCCGATTTACTATCTCTGGCAGGCGCTCACCCGCAAGCCCGTCAACACCGAGACCCATTGAGACACACCCAATGACCGCCCCGATCCAACTCACCCTCGCCCACTCGCCCGACCCCGACGACGCCTTTATGTGGTGGCCCATCACCGGCAAGATACTGCCCGGCGGCGACCACCTCCCCGGCGACCCCGGCCGACCCGCCATCGACTCCGGGCGATTCCAGTTCACCCCGGTCCCCGCCGATATCGAGGCCTTGAACCGCCTCGCCGTCGCGCGCCGCGGCACCGACGAGTACGACATCACCGCCCTCTCCGTCCGCACCTACGCCGACGTCAAAGACCGCTACGCCATCACCCGCTGCGGCGCGTCCTTCGGCGACGGCTTCGGCCCCAAGCTCGTCTGTAAGAACCAGTCGGCGATCACCAGCATTGACCAGCTCAAGCCGCAAACCGTCCGGATCGCTGTCCCCGGCACGAAAACCACGGCCTTCCTCATGCTCGGCATGATCCTCGGCCGCGACGCGGTGCTCGAAAACACTCAACCCAGCCCACGTTTCATCGAGATGCCCTTCGACCAGATCATCGGGGCCGTCGCACGCGGCGAAGTCGACGCCGGGCTCGTCATCCACGAGGGCCAGCTCACCTTTGGCGACGCGGGTCTGCGCTTGATCCTCGACGTCGGTCGCTGGTGGAAAGAGAAAACCGGGCTGAAACTCCCGCTCGGCATCAACGCCATCCGCCGCGACCTCGACCAGCGCGTCGGCCCGGGCGCGGTCCACGAAATCGCAGCGCTGTTGAAAAGGTCCGTCGCCCACGCCATGGACCGCCGTCGCGAGTCCGTCGAGTACACCATGGCCTTCGCCCAAGCCAACGTCGCACGCGGCGGCGGGCTGCCACCGACTTTCGAACGCGTTGACGAGTACTGCCGCATGTACGTCAGCGCCGAGACGCTCGACATGGCCGAACCAGGCCGCGAAGCGATCCGACGCCTCATCACCGAGGGCAATGCAGCCGGGCTCTGCCCGGAGCCGGGGCGTGTTGATCTCGTGTGATGGTCCGAGTGTCTCGCGACACAGTGAAACGACATCTCGTCGGCCCGAACCGCACACCTTGCCGAGGTCGGTCGGGCGTCGGCCGAGCCGGGCGTTCGGCACACGGAACAAAGCTCGTTCGGGTTGAGAACCGGCAAAGACAGACTCGGCAAATACAGACAAGGCCCGGCATCCCCCGTCTCCGGGAAATGCCGAGCCTCTCGTTCGCGGGCGGAAAACTTTTCTGAAAGCGGGTGAAGGGATTCGAACCCTCGACTTTCACGTTGGCAAGATGACGCTCTTCCAC
>CAZIMT010000081.1:0-14768 GCA_964540295.1 uncultured Phycisphaeraceae bacterium | reverse complement strand
CCCGCCGCATTGGTGCCGGTCCCGGCATGGACAAGCCGCGCGCAGAGCCAAGCCATGCCCGCGCAAGGCAGCGGGCATGCCACGCTCCGAGAAACCCGCCGCGAAACCCTCCGAGAACCGGAGGTTGCACCCGGGCGAGGTGTCGAGTACGCTGCCGCCAGTCGGAGAAACCGCTCGGTCCAGTCGTCCATTCACGCGGCCCCGACTCCGTGATTGGCCGATCCCACCTTTACATCGAGGGTGGGGCGTTGTCGGCACACACCCTTTCCGCGGGTGGCTTTGGACGGGAAGACTGGGCACGTTTTGAGGAGACAAGACATGCAGCGTTCTATCATCGCGTTCGCCGTTCTTTCAGGCGTCACCGCCGCGGGCTATGCGCAGTCGGGCCGCTACTACGTCACCGACGAGAGCGGCTTCAACAAGGTCTGGCAGTTCCAGGGCGGGGCCTTGGCGGGTAGTTTCAACACCGTGCCCTCGGGCGGCGCCGACGGCCCCATCATCGTGGACGGCAACACCAACACCGTCCGCAGCGTCAAGGGCGGCTTCGCTGGCGGCTCTGCGGCTTCGCCCGGCAGTGAATACAACTTCGCTGGCGGCGTCGTCGGCAGCGTCAGCCTCAACCCCACGGCCAACGCGACCTACGGGCGCGTCATCGACGCGGCCTTCGACGGGACCAACTCCTACATCGTTCACGGCTGCGGGGGCAACGCGGGCGTCTTCCGCTACGGCGCCGACTTCAGCGGCGCGGGCACGCTGATGTTCAACATCACCGGCCCCAACGCCTCGACGGCTCAGGGCATCACCTACGACACCCTCCAACAAACCATCTGGACCAGCGACTACGACTTCAGTGTCGCGGCCGGGCGGGTCCGGCAATGGAACTCCGCGGGCGTCCAGATCAACTCGTTCTTGGTGGTGAACAACGCTGGCGTCGGCTCCGAGCGCAACACCGCTCTGGCCTACGACCAGTCCGACGACACCTTCTGGATGAACGCCCACGTGGAGAACACCTTGGGCTTCGGGTTTGGCGAGCTCTGGCAGTTCGACCGCAACGGCACCTTCCTGCAGTCGATCCACGCTCAGCAGACCGACGCCACCGCCCCCTCCAACATCCTCTACTGGGGCGGGGAGATCTTCACCATCCCCGCGCCCGCATCGGCCGCGCTGCTCGCCCTAGGCGGGCTGGCGCTTTCTCGCCGCCGCCGCTGATTCCCCTGGAATCCGCGACATTCACCGTCCGCGCGCGGCCCGAGCACCTGCTCGGGCCGCGTTGTTGTTTCTCTTTTTCAATGCTCACACCCACCTGTCCGCGAGCACTCCCGCAACGCAGCGGGTGGCCTCGAAGTCCTTGGCCATGATTCGTGGCGTCAAGCCTCTCTCACCTCACCGCCCTCTTCAAATCTACCGTCGCCTCGTTCGCCACGAGCCTGCGATCAAGGCTCGTGCGAAGTTCTTTTACGAATCCTGCGGCGGGTGGCGTTCCCGCTCCGGGCAGCGAGGCATGCAACCATCGCGTTCTCCTCTTGCGATCGATCAAATCTCAACCCACCCCTCGCACACCTTGGCCGGTAAACTCGTGGCTCCGATTCGCTGAATCTTCCTCGCCCTCACCATCGGAATCATCTAGGCCATGACGACGCCACCTGCCTCTTTACCGATCGCCTTTTCGCCAGCCGCGCCCGCGACCCAGCCCGCTCACGAGCCGTGGGCCATGTCTGTCCAGCAGCGGCTCTACGTCTGGCTCACGGCCTTCTCCGTCGCGTGCCTGCTTATCGCCGACATCGTTGGCATCAAGCTCTTCCATATACCGCTCCCCTTCAAGCTCTTCGGGTACGACGCAATCGAGCACACCTGCGGCATGCTCACCTTCCCCGTCACGTTCCTGCTGACCGACCTCATCAACGAGTATTACGGGGCCAAGGGCGCGCGGCGAGTAACATACATCGGGCTGGCGATGGCCGCGTTCGTGTTCGTGATCATGAACCTGGCGCAATGGATGCCGTACCTCGACGCGCCGTTCAACATCAAGCAGGAATCGTTCGACGCCGTCTTCGGGTCGGCCAAGCTGATGTACGTGGCGTCCATGGCGGCCTATCTCGTCGGGCAGCTCGCCGACATCGCGGTGTTCAAGGCCCTCAAACGCGCGACCGGCGGCAAGCTCCTCTGGCTGCGGGCCACGGGGAGCACCGTGATCTCTCAGTTCCTCGATAGCTTCGTCGTCAGCTACATCGCCTTCGGGATCGGCAAGACCATGACCGGCCAGACCGGGGCGACGTTCCCCGAAGTGCTCAAGATCGCCGCGACCGGGTACACGCTCAAGTTCGTGCTGGCGGTGTGCATCACCCCGCTGATCTATCTGGGGCGTGGCATCCTGCACCGCTGGTTCGGGCTGATCCCCGCCCCGCCCGGGGCTTGAACCCTTTACTCTGCTTGACTTGGCTCAAAAACGACCGAGCCCTCTGCAATCGCAGGGGGCTCGGCCCAATCACTCCTCAGCGTGGCCAACCGCGCAAGCTCGGGCGGCTGCGGTTGATGGTCGGGTTGGTCCGGGGCGAAGAGGGAGCCAGCCGGACGAAGACGGAATTCACCCAAAATTACCACTCCCACCCGGGTGCTGCAAGGGATATTTGCTCAACTTAGCCAATTTCAAACAATTTAGCCGCGAATGTGAAAATGGGTAATTTGAATGCCCGCTCCGCGTCTCGATTTGCAAGTTCTTGCAACGCAGATCGAGGCAGTAGTTTCGCCGCGGTGTCGATCCTTGAGGCCAGCGAGTCGCTGGGAGCCGGTCCATCATTAGGGGAGGCGCGGCAGTTCCGGGTGCGCGGAGGGTCGCAGCAGCGAGGTCGTGGCAGCGGGGAGGCGGAGAAGAAGGCCGTCGGCCTGGCGAAGGGTGATCTCGAGGGCCGGGTCGATGCTCTCGACGGTCCCGGCCATGCGCGCGCTGCCGAGCGCGAAGACGGCCCGAGTTCCGAGCAGGGTGTCGCGCTGCTTCCAAGCGGTGAGCAGGTCGGCGTGGCGTGAGGTTTCGAAGGCGGCCTGAAGAGACTCATCGAGCCGATGGATAAGGACGGCGAGCAAGTCGGCGCGCGTGGCGGTGCTCCTCAACTGCCCGAGCGAGACCGCGCGGTTCGCGAGTTCGTCAGGCCAGTCTGCGTCGCTCTGTCCGACGTTGATACCGACCCCGATAAGAAAAAGAGGTTCGGTCTGGCCGGGGACAGATCGGGCCTCGATCAGGATCCCGGCGAGCTTCCGGCCTCGGGCGGTCTCGACGACATCGTTGGGCCAGCGGATTCCGAGTTTGACTTGGGCCGACGCTGGCTCGCGCGCGAGCACGTCCTCGATGGCTCGGGCGACGGCAACGCCGGCGGCAAGGGAGAGGTGCTGGCGGTGCGGCTCGAGCACGGTGAGGGTGAGCGTTGCGGCGACTCCCAGCCCGCCGCCCTGGATCCAGACTCGTCCCAACCGGCCGCGGGCGGCGGTTTGTCGGCCCGCGACGACGAGCAGGCCGGTCTCCGAGCCAGCGACAGCCGCGGCGGTGTCCTGGGTTGAAGACGTTTCCGCGACCACGATGACGCGGCGGATGTGCTGGGTGCGACCTTGCTCGATCGCGCGCTCGGCCGATTCGGCGCAGGTCCGGAGTTCGAGGATTTCAAGTTCGCCCAGCACGAGGGTTGCAAGGTATCAGGAGTACCGCGTGAAGGCCAGTGGGCATCAATCGACGACTGACCCGATGTCCGGTCCGGTGTCCAGCCCGATGTCCAACCCGATGTCCAGCCAGATCGCGCCGTGGGTGAGCGACCCAGTGCTGATGCGATCGACACCGGTACGGGCGATGTCGCGGACGGAGTCGAGGTTGATGCCGCCCGAGGCCTCGAGTTCGACGGCGGGAGTTGCGCGGTCGCGAAGCGCGACGCAGTGGGCAAGCTCGGACGGCGGCATGTTGTCGAGCAACACGATGTCGATGCGGTCGGTTGCGGGCGCGGTTTCTTGCACGGCCAGGATGGACCGGAGTTGGTCGAACCGGTCAACCTCGACCTCGACGAAGCGGAGTTGGCCGGGGCATTTTTGGCGAGCCTTGCGAGCCGCGGCAGCGACGTGGGCACCGAGTTCCGCGTCGCTGACCGAGGCGATGTGGTTGTCCTTCATGAGCACGGCGTCGAAGAGCCCGACGCGGTGACAGCAGGCGCCGCCGCAGCGTGTGGCGTATTTTTCGAGAGCGCGCAGGCCGGGGGTGGTTTTGCGAGTGTCGTAGAGCTTGGCGCGGACCTTGGCATCGGGTTGAGGATCTGATCCGGGGCTGATCGCGGCCACGAACTCGGCGCTGCGGGTGGCGATGCCGCTGAGTCGGCCGAGGATGTTGAGGATCGTGCGCTCGACGGCGAGGATGTCGCGGAGGTTGCCCGACAGCGTGCCCAGGGAGGAGCCGGGAGTGACGAGAGATCCGTCGGTCATGACCGGCGTGAACTCGCACTTGGCGTCAAAGATTCGGAGAACCTCGGGGACGACGGCGAGCCCGGCCACGACGCCGCGGGAGCGTGAGTTGAGGCGGGCGACGGCGGTGCGGTGAGGCTCGATCAAGATCTGAGAGGTGATGTCGCCGCGGCCGCCCAGGTCCTCGTCGCGAGCGAGCTCGATGAGCCGCCGGACGAGGCCGTCGCGTGTGAGTTCTTGGTAGAGCTCGAGGAGCGTGAGCCGGTTGAGGTCAACAGGAGTGTTGCGGGAAGGTGTGCCCATTGTTCAGAGCATAGTTCGGGTTCGATTGATGTATGGCGGGCTCGAATTGAGCCGCACGCGGACGCGAGGAACGCGAGCAAAGAAATCTCGCGCTGGCGCGCGAGGCTCTTTTCGAGCTGGGCGTGGTACGCGGGCTAGGCGGTGCGCGCTTGTCGAAGCGTGATGTGGACGATCTCGGCGGGGGCGAAAGTTCGGAGCGGAAACCAGTTGCCGGTGCCATTGGAGACGACGAGCGATGAGGCTCCTTGCGAGTAGAGGCCCGACCAGTACTTGAACATGAGCGGTCCGGGGCCGATGTCGTTAGCCAGCATGAGCTGCCCGCCATGAGTGTGCCCGGCGAAGGTGAGAGGGATTCCGGCCTGGACAGCCGAGTCGAAGGCGTGCGGGTGGTGGGCGAGCAGGATGGGGAAGACGTCAGCGTGTCGCTGCTTGAAGAGCCCGGGGATGTTTTCTTCGAGCCCGGCGTTGCGGACGTTGAGGTTGCTCCCCCAGCGCAGGCCGAGCAACTGGACGTCGACACCTCGCACGCGGGTCGAGGCGCTTTCGTTGAGCAGCATGCCGATGTTGGCGGCCCGAGACTGTTGCTCGAACTCGTTGCGGTCGTCGAAGAGATCGTGGTTGCCCTCGCAGCAGTACACGCCCGAGCGCGCGTCGAGCTTTCTTACGGCGTCGAGGGCGGTCGGGAGGTCGGAGATGGCGTAATCAATCAGGTCGCCGGTGACCAGGACGAGATCGGCGCGAAGAGCGTTGGTGGCGTCGACGATTGCGCGAAGGACGGTTCCGTTGGTGAAGCGTCCGACGTGGATGTCGCTGAGGTGGGCAATGGTGGCGCCGTCGAGGGCCGCAGGGAGGTTGGGGATGGGGACGTCGATGGCTCGGACGCGGAAGCTCTGGACCTGATAGAGCGCTCGGCCGGTGGCGGCGATGGAGAAGGCGGGCGGGATCGCGACGACGGAAGCGGCGAGGATCTGGCGACGAGTCCACAGCGTGGGCTGCGTTGTTGGCGCGTCACCGAGGTCATCGGGCGACCGGGCGAGCGGCCTTTCGCCGGTGTCGAGGGCGGTCGGGCGCGGTGCTGCTCTGTGTGATTTCAATCGGCGTCGGAGCGAAGAAATCAGGGAAAAGAAAATCGCGGCACTTGCGATGGAGCCCGCGAGCGGGACCGCGAGAAGGTTCCAGATGTACGCGCTGGCGATGAGAATCGCCGGGCCTGGGTGCAGCTCGGAGTTGAAGCGCGACATGGTCAGCCAGCCGTAGGCGATCAGTTGGATGATTACGAAGCAGCCCAGCGCGAGGCGCCAGGTGGGGCGGACGGCAAGCTTGATGAGCTGGCGGTCGGCCCAGCACCACCAGATGAGGCTGATGACAGGAAGTCCGAAGATTATGAAATAAAAACGCATCGAGAGATCCTAGGGGAGTCTTTGGGAATCACTCTGTGCCGGTGTGTCGCCAGCACAGACATTGCAGATAGTGAGGTCGATGTGAGACGGGCGTAAACCCACCTGAACCTCGCTCGAATCTCGACCGATACCGCCCTCGCGACTGCAAAGCCGACTTGCGCGGCGTCGCGTGCGGCTATCGGGTTGTTACGAGGTTTCATCATGCAAAGTTCCAAGAACGGTTCAGCCTTGGTGGCGTTTGTGGTCGAGCCGTTGGTGATGTGGGCGATGGCCGGATTGGCGGCGATGGCGTCAGGACAGCAGCTGGCCCCGCCGGTGGAGAGCACGCCGGTCGAAAGCACGGCGGTCGAGTTTGCTCCTCCTCAGGCGATCTTTGCGAACGTTGAGGTCGACGGCGGCCCTCAGGATCTGCCGGGGCGTGAGCGTGGCGACCGCGCCCCTGACGCCGAAAAGCCTCCCGCGGCCACGAGCGAGACGCCCGAGGGCGAGCGCGAGTGGTTCGGGCACAAGCCGATCTGGGAGTGGTCGCGTCTGACGGGCGATTGGGGCGGCGGGCGGACGTATCTCGAGGACAACGGTGTGACGATCAGTGGCTCGTACACGTTCGACTGGACGAGCGTCTGGGACGGCGGGGCGAAGAACGTGGCGTCGACACGAAGCTTGCTGGACATCAACGCGCTCGTGAACTTTGAGAAGCTCTTCGAGTGGAACGGCGGAACGTTCTACGCCGACTTCTACTCGTCGGACATGCGTGGCGGGACGCCCGACGTCGGCTCGATCCAAGGGATCGACAACGCGGAGACGGGGAAGAATCTGGACCAGTTCGCGGAAGTCTGGTTCGAGCAGAAACTTTTCGACAACGTGCTGCGGATCAAGGCGGGAAAGATCGACGCGCTCAACGAGTTCGCGTTTGTCGGTGCCAGCAGCGACAACGTTCATGCGACGGCGGGCGCGTTGAACACGATCGTTGGATTCCCCACCTACCCCGACCCATCGACAGGGGTCGTGGCGTTCGTGTACCCGACGCCGCAGTTGTACGTGGGCGGCGGGTTGTTCGACGGCGCGACGGTGGATGGTTTCGCGACGGGCCGGCGCGGGCCAGCCACGTTTTTCAGCGATAGCAAGTCGTCGTCGTGGTTCACGATTGGCGAGGTCGGGCTGACTTGGAAGAGCGTGCTTTCCATGGGGCGCGGGCGCGCGTTCGTCGGCGGGTGGTACCACAGCGCAACCTTCGACGCCTTCGACGGCGCTCGGCGCGACGGCACGGGGGGCGTGTTCGCCATGGCCGAGCAGCAGTTCTGGGCGCGCGGCGAGGGCGACGATGCGGCTCGCGGGCTGTTCGGGTGGGTGCAGTACGGGCACGCCGACGACGAGATCTCGGCGATCTCAGACCAGTACGGCGGCGGCGTCAAGCTCGTGGGCACGTTCTCGGCCCGCGACAGCGATACGGCCGGTGTTTTCTTCACTTTCGCGGAACTAAGCGATAAGGGCGGCTTCGCGGAGGACGAGTTGGCGCTGGAACTTTTCTACACCGTGCAGGTCACGCCAGCCGTGAAGGTCAAGCCAGATCTGCAGTTCATTTTCAACCCGGCGGGTGACAGGGCGATCGATGACGCGATCATGGGTGGGCTGCGAGTTGAGATCGCGTTCTGACGGGTTGCTGGTTGCTGACCAGGGATTCTGGGCGATCCACTCTGACGCTCGCGCGTCGTGGTCTTTGACAAGATCGAAGGGGAGATCGAGGCTGGTCGCTACGATCGAGCGTGCCAAGCGCCGACTCGGGATCATTCCAGTTGCCGGTTGTCGACCTCGGTCGTATGAGGTACGACGAAGCGCTCGCGGTTCAGCGTGCGATTCAGAGCGATGTGATCGCAGGGCGCGGCGAGGCGGCCCGGAAAGGCTCTCCAGATAACTCTGCTTCGCACCGATCGGTTGGGCGCGTGCTGCTCGTCGAGCACGATCCCGTGATCACGATCACGGCTCGCGCGGGGGCGCGAGACCATCTGCTGGCATCGCCGGAGTTGTTGGCCGCGCGAGGCGTCGCGCTGTGCGAGACAGACCGTGGCGGGGACATCACGTACCACGGGCCGGGTCAGATCGTTGCGTACCCGATCCTCGACCTGAACGCTTTGAATCTGGGGTTGCACGAGCACATGTCGCTGATGGAATCGGCGGTGATCGAGACGTGCGCGCGCTTTGGCGTGGCGGGGCACCGTGACCCCGCGGCGCGAGGCGTGTGGGTGCGACTGTCCAACGGCGAAGGCGAGTCTGCGAAGATCTGCGCGATGGGTGTTCGCGTGCGGCACTGGGTCTCGATGCACGGGCTGGCGCTGAACGTGACCCCGGACCTTGGTCACTTCGGGCTGATCGTCCCGTGCGGGCTGGCGGGGCGGCCGATCACGAGCCTGGCGGCGGCGCTCGGGGCGGGCTGTCCAGAGATCCGTGAGGTCAAGGCGGAGCTGGCGCGGCGTTTGGTGGGGCAGGTGCGTGCGGCCTGGGAGCGGGCCCAAAGCGCACGAGCGAGCGGTCCGCGATAGGCTCGTGCGATGGGCCCGGGCCATGACGAAGGAACTTTTTCAGGAAGAAACGCGTCGCGTCCATCGTCGGGCATGACCGTCCGCCGCGCCGTCGTTGTGTTCGCCTGCGTAAGCGTTGGCTTTCTCGCGGCTCGCGCGTTGCCAGTTCTGCCCGCGGCGCTTTGGTTCTCGCTCGCGTGCCTGGGGTGCGCGTTCGCTGCGGCGTTGCGTGGCGTCTCGTGCAAAGTTGCGTTAAGTCTGGCGGCGGTTGTCTTTAGCGGTGGATGGTGGACTTCCCGCGTGGCGGAACGTGCGGACGGGCCGCTGTGGGCGTTGATGGATTCGCATGAGGCTGTGAAGGGCGCGGGCGATGGCGCGGGCGATCTTGTGCTTTCGCTCGAAGGGATCGCGCTGGACGAGCCGCGTGCCGCGCCAGCGGCGGGGGCGATGAGCGCGTTCGCCCAGCGTGAGCCGTACGGCGGTTTTCGTTTTCTCGTGACCGCCCTGAAGACCGAGGGCGGCTGGGTCGACGCTTCGGGGGTGGTGTGGGCGCGAGCACGCGGCACGACGTGGGACGCGCGGCGCGGGCTCGGCGGTTTCGGTGTGCACGCTGGCGATCGCGTGCGCGTGACAGCGACGGCCGAACCAACTCGCGCGCCGATGAACCCGGGCGAGCCGGATCAAAGGCTCAGGGCGATCCAAGATGGGAACGCGGGTTCGATCCGGATCGATTCGCCCGCCTTGATCGAGCCCGCGGCGGGCGCGGGCTCGACGGCTGTGGCGGCGCGATCGTGGTTCTTGGGGACCGCCGCGCGGGTTCGCGCGGCCAGCGAGAGGTTGCTCGACCCCGGGCCGTTGCCCTCGAACGAACCCGTGGCCGCGGCGCAGGCGGACCGTTCGCGGGCGCTGCTAGGTTCGCTGTTCCTGGGCGTGCGTGAGGCGGGTGAGCCAGAGATCCGGGGGCAGTTCACGCGGCTGGGGCTGGCGCATGTGCTGGCGATCTCGGGGTTTCACGTGACGGTGGCGGTGGGCGTCGCGTTGTTGCTGGTGCGACTGACGGGTGATCGCGGGCGACTCGAACCGCTTGTGTTGGCGGCGCTGGTGGGCGTGTATCTGGTGCTGGTCCCGGCCGATGCGCCGGTCGTGCGGGCGGCGGTGATGGTGCTGGTGCTGCTGGTGTCGCGCGGGATGGGGCGACGCTACGACGACCTGAACACGCTGGCGTGGACGGGGGTGGGGCTGCTGCTCTGGAGCCCGATGGACCTGTGGTCGCTGGGATTTCAATTGAGCCTCGGACTGACCGCGCTGTTGCTGTGGCAGGGGCGCGCGTTCCATGAGCGGCTGTTCGGTGCGCCCATCCTTGGGCTGGCTCGGCCGAGCGTGCCGACGAGCGTTGTCCTGAGCGTGGTTCATGCGATGCAGCAATGGACCGCACGAGCGTTGTCGGCCGGGCTGATGTGCTGGCTTGCGTCCATGCCGTTGATCGCGGTGACGACGGGGATGTTCAGCCCGTTGTCGGCGTTGACGGGGCTGATCGTGCTGCCGCTTGTGGTGGTGCTGATGTGGTGCGGATACGGGTTGCTTGTGGCTGGGCTGATCGCGGGCGCGTTCGGGATCGACCTTGTGGCGTGGACGACCGGTGTGCTTGGGCCGATGGCGTCGGTGGTGGTGCGCGTGATCGCGTGGTTGGACAGCGTGCCGGGGACGAGTTTCATGTGGCCGCCGATGAGCGCGTGGTGGGGACTGGCGGCGACGGCCGGGGTGATGGTCTGGATCGTTCGTGGCGCTGGGCGCGATCGGTTGACGTGGATCTCGACGGCGCTCGTTGCGGTCTGGGGGATCGGCGAGTTTGTCTGGCCTGGCGTTGGCGCGGCTCGGCGACGCGCTGAACTGTGCGAGCTTTCGCTGGGAAGCGGGGCGTGCACGATCATCGAGAGTGCGGGCGAGACGGTGCTGTGGAACTGTGGCGGGAACCCTTCCAGCGCGGGGCGCACGATCGCGCGGGCGGCCCGCGATCTGGGGGTGTTTCACGCCCGGGTGGTGGTGCTCGCGGGCGATGACCTCGCGTCGATGGCGGCGCTGCCCGATGTTGTCGCGACGCTCGGCGTGCGTGAGGTTTGGCTGGGACCGGCGTTTGATGCGCTCGCCACGAGCGAGCCCGAGGGTGCGGCCGGGTGGCTGCGAAAGTGGCTGGTGGAGCAGGGTGTTCCGACGCGGGTGATCCGTGATGGCGACGTGCTTCGGGTCGGGGCGGCTTCGATTCAACTGCGCGTGTGCGGCGTCGATGCTCGGCCTTCAGGGCGTTCAGCTCGGACCCCGGCGGCGGCGTTGCTGGGGCTCGTGAGCGTGAGATCTTCGGCGAGCGATCGGGCAAATCCCGGGCCGCGTGCGGTGCTCGGGAGTGAATTGCGTGATCGGCACGCGGAAGCGTTGGGGAGCCTCGGGGCGGCGTTGCGTGCGGAGGTCGTTGAGATGCCGCGATTGTCGGGATCTCGAACGGTTGGGGATGCGTTGTTGGCGCGGACCGAGGCCACGCTCGCGTTCTCGGCCGCTCGGGAGTCGGCTCAAGGTCAAAGGGACGAGGCGGGCTCGACGATCGTGATTTCGAGCAGAGCACGCGGCGCGGTTCGTATCGTGCTGGATTCGAGCGCTGGCGTGCGGGTGACGGCGGCGCGACGTGTGTCCGAGCGTGAGGAGTGAACGCGCTGGTCTAGCGCAGTGCGGTCATCGCGGCGTCGGCCTCTTTCTGCTGGTTCTGGTCGGTGAGCTTGCCGCGCACCTGCATGAGCATGGCCATGGCCTCGGGCTTGCCGACCACGCGAGCGTACGCGGGGGCAAGGTCGGCGGCGTCGCGGGCGGGTTGTTCACCGCGGAGGTGCTTGCGGAGAAGTTCCAGCAACGCGCGATCGGTGGTGGTTGCTAGTTCGTGCGCGGCGGTGACCCAGAGGGCGTCGCGAAGCAGCCCGTCGGCGGCGGCCTTGTCGTCGAGCTTGGCATAGGCGGCGGCGACGAGGTCATGCCGGGCAGAACGAACGAGCGGGAAGATCGATGCGACCGCGACTTCCGGCGTGAACTCGGCGGGCTGGTCGTGCATGACCGCGGCGGCGAGCCGGCCTGCGTCGTTGTCGCGGCCGAGCAGTTCGAGGTTGGCGATCGCGGTTGCGAACTTCTTCTGCTTCAGCGAATCGCGCATCTGGGTTTCGAGGTCGATCGTGTTGTCGAGCGGGGTTGAGCCGAGCGGCGCGTCGATGCGCTTGGCCGGTGGGCCGACCGTCGTGAGCGGGTCGCCGAAGCTAGCCAAGCGCCACATCGGTCCGTTTTCGAGACGCAGGGCGGCCCCCCAGGCGGCGCCAGCGCACAAGCGGGCGGCGGCGTTGGGCGTGGGGACAAAGGCGTTGAGGTACGGCTCGTGGACCGATCCGTAGTACACGTACGCGCCAGCGTCCATCCAGCGACCACCCACGGTTTCGCGGATCGCGGGGAATTGAACCGACCAGGAGTGGACCATGTGAACCATCGATGGCACGAGCAGCAGCGGGACATCGCCCGGGCGGCAGCGGCCGGGCTGGAGGTCGAAGAAATCGCTGTTGCCCATGCTGTTGATGAAGATGAGACCGGCGTCGAGCGGCGCGGCGGCGCGAGCTCGCCAGTCGTCGCGGCCTTGCTTGGGCGTGTCATCGAGGGTGACGCGGAAGTTCGCTTGCTTGAGGACTTCAGCCGCTTTCGTGCAGTCCCAGCTCTCCCACGGCTGGCCCTTGGCTTGATAGCCGTCGAAGAGCCAGGCAGAGCGTTGCTGGATGAAGAGCGAGCACATGGCGCGGTACGCGGCTCGGGACTCGTTGCCGAAAAGCTGCGACGACCAGGCCCAGCGAGCCGAGTGGTCGGCGGGCAGCGGCAAGCGGCCGATGCGATCGGTGGTGGCGGCGTTGTCGCCCTCTTTGACGGCTGGGCGCCCGCCCGAGCCGCCGTCCGGGCCGCCGGGGACCAACGCGACTTTGGAAGGGATGTGCGAGCAGAGCGTGACGGCGTCGAGATCGTCGCCGAGCTTGTCCCACGCGAGACCCGTCGCGGCGGCAGCGGCGCGAATCTGCGCGTCGAAGAGATCGCACTCGGCCATCGGCCAAGCGAGGTTGATGTTCTGCTGAGCCTTGATCCAGACGATGGGCTCGGCGCGGCCCGCGGCAAGGGCAAGGGCGGCGGTCCAGGCGCGGTCTTCGAGGCTGGCGACGATGAGTCCCGGCGGCGTCAGGCCGATCGATTTCCAATGCGCGATCAGGGCCTTGCTGTCGGCGTCAGGCTTTGCGACCCAGGCGCGGTTGACGGCGCGATCGACCGCGGCCTGCCGCTCTGGAACGCCGTCGGGCCACTCGTTTAGCTTGGGCGCGTAGGTCCAGCGCACGATGCGCGTGGGCTCGAAGCCGCGTGTGAAGCGGGCGATGTCCTGATGAGATTCGATCGAGCCGTTGTCGATAAGCACGGGGAAGCGAACACGCGGCGTCCAGCGCGCGATCGCCTCAACGTACGACGCAGCGTCGGGCACCAGCACCAGCACGGGCACCACCGGTAACTGCTGACGAAGGATGTCGGCGCGAGCGCCGAGGCGGAAGGGCGGGGGGAGGTCCTGGATTTTCAGTCCCGGGGGCTTGGCCTCAGATGGTGCGACAGGGGACGCGGAGGGCTGAGACACCGGCTGGGCCGGGGCCTGCGACGCGGGCTGGGCGTTCGAAGGTGGCGTGAACAGCGCGCACGAGAGCGAACAGGCCCAGGCCGCGAAGAGCGCTCCAGCGCTTGGCCAGCGGCGGGCGCGAGGGAGTGGACACGCATGATGTGGTGCTGTGCTGGTCATCGTAAAAGAGTAGCGATTTCGGTCACGACAATGTTCGCCAGGTCGTCGGGCGCACGAAGGAATTCCTCGAGACAAATCGTGCGCACGTTCAGGATTGCGAGCCCAAATGCCTTCTAGACTCTGCTCGCCATGCCCAACCTTACGCGGCCAGAGTTTGTTGAGATCGCACGAGCCCGAACGGGTCACGACCGAGCGATCGTGATCCCGGTTTCGCTGCGGCTTTTGTCAGACCAGATCACGCCGGTGCTGGCGTACCGGCGGCTGGTCGCGCCCGACGAGCGGACCGCGCCGTCGTTCCTGCTCGAATCTGTCGAGGGCGGCGAGCGGCAGGGGCGGTACTCGATCCTGGGGTCCAAGCCGATCATCGAGGTGGTCGCGGGCGGGGCCGCTCGCAGTTCGAGCAGCGTGGACGTGCGCGATCATCGGCCGCACCACCACGGTCAGCGTCCGGCGCGGGCCCCTGAATCTCACGGCGAGCATCCGCTCTTCACGCTTCGTCAGATCTCACGCTTCTTCGAGCTCGTGATTCCTCCCGGCCCGGGCGGCGAGTCGTTACCCAAGTGTTTTCTGGGCGGCTGGGTCGGGTACGCCTCCTACGACACGGCGCGATCGGCCGAGCCCAAGCTGCAAACTTCGACGCCGCGCGACGATCGGCACTTGCCAGATCTCAACTTCGGTTTCTACGACGGCGTGGTGGTGTTCGATCACGTCGAAAAGGTTGTCTACATCGTGCACCTGGCCATCGTTGATCCGGGCGCGGACGCCGGGGAAGTCTTCGACCGTGCGGTCGCGCGGCTGGACGCCAAGGCCGAGGAGATCCAGCGTCACTCCAAGCCGTTGCCAGCCGGGCGTATGGAGCGTGAGGCGGCCCGCAAGCCCTTGCCGTCGAACCTGACGCGCGAGCAGCACAGCGCGATGATCGATCGCGCCAAGGAATACATCCGGGCCGGGGATATTTTTCAGGTGGTGCTGGGGCAGCGGTTCGAGAGGAAGAGTTCGGCCGATCCGTTCGACGTGTACCGCGCGCTGAGGGCTGTGAACCCGAGCCCGTACATGGTCTATTTGCAGGCCGAGGATTGCATCCTCGTGGCGAGCAGCCCGGAGATCTTGTGCCGCGTGCGAGCGGGCGCGAGCGAGCGTTACACGGTGACAAACCGTCCGCTGGCGGGCACGCGGCGGCGCGGGGCGTCGGCCTCGGAGGACGCGGCGCTCGAGAAAGAATTGCTCGCCGACGACAAGGAACGGGCCGAGCACATCATGCTGGTGGAC
>CAZIMT010000080.1:0-15078 GCA_964540295.1 uncultured Phycisphaeraceae bacterium | reverse complement strand
GCGTTGTGCATGAACATGGTCACCAAGCCGCAGCAGTACCAGATGCTGGTGCTGCCGAACCTTCAGGGCGACATCGTGAGTGACCTGGCGGCGGGGCTGGTGGGGGGGCTGGGGTTCGCGCCGTCGGCCAATATTGGCAAGCACATGTCGATCTTCGAGGCCGTGCACGGGACCGCGCCAGACATCGCGGGGCGCGGGCTGGCGAACCCGACGTCGCTGATCTTGTCGGGGATCATGATGCTGCGGCACGTGTGCCTGGGGAAGCTGGCGTCGATTCTTGAGAACGCGCTGCTGTCAACGCTGGAATCGGGCGTGCACACGGGGGACTTTGGCGATCGGACCAGGCCGAGCGTGGGGACGGCCGAGTTTACTGAGGCGATCATGAATCGCCTGGGTGAGAAACCCAAGACGGTGCCAGCGGCGGAGGTGCCCGAGGCGACAGAAATGAGCTTTGTTCGACCGGCGCGGCCGACGGCCCCGCAGGTGATCCGCACGTTCACGAACGTGGTGACGCAAGTTGTGGGGTGCGACATTTATCTGGATACTCCGTTGAGCCCGATCTCCGTTGCGGACGAGATGGCGCGGGTGTGCGAGGACACGCCTTTTAAGCTGACGCTAATCTCAAACCGCGGGACGCAGGTCTGGCCGACGGGGAGCGTGTTTACAGAGTGCGTGGATTACTACCGGGTTCGGTTCGAGCTGCGCGAAGAGGCGCTGGCGGGTCAGTTCGGGCAGTCGCGGACGGTGGCGTTGATGGACAAGATCGCGGAGAAGTTCACGGTGTGCAGTTACGAGCTGCTGCGGATGTTCGACGGGGTCAGGGGCTATTCCCTAGCGCAAGGCCAATAAAAGCCCTCTCACGGCTTGGGGCGGGGTGCTCGTTTTCTCAAGAAATCGGGTCGTGCGGTGTGATTCTGGAACTGTTACATGACTATAGTTTGCTTCGATGGAAACTCGCTTATCAAGCCTGTCATCGGTGGACAAGTCTAAATCAGACAACGTCCAGACCTCTCGTCCTGCAAATATTCGTCAGGTTGCCCAAGCCGCGGAAGTGTCGATCGCGACCGTCAGCCGGGTCATGAATTCGCCGCACCTTGTGTCGGCGGAGACGTCAGCGCGAGTGCTCAAGGCGGTGCGACAGTTCGGGTACAGCCCGAATCGTTCGGCCCAGGCGCTGGCGGGTCGTCGCCGCAGCTATTCGATCGGGGTGGTGCTGCCCGATGGGCGGCCGGGGTCGAGCGCGGAGCTGCTGATGGCGGTGACCAAGGCGGCCCGTCGGTACGGGTACCACACCGTGGTGAGTTCACCGGTGGCCTCCGAGCGTGAAGTGGCTGTTCAGTCAAGTTCGAGCATGGCAGGGGGCGGCTTGGCGGGCTTGCCGTTCGGGCAGGTTGACGGGCTGGCTCTGCTGATGAATCGGCCGGGTGCGCGGCTGTGGGAACAGGCTCGCTTGGCGAGTGTTCCGATCGTGACTTTCGATGCGCACCCTAGGGAGTCGCACGCGATCAGCGTGAGCGTCGATCACACCTCGGGTGTGGTTGAGGCCACGACGCACCTGCTGGAAAGCGTGCTGGCGTCGGACTGCTTCTTTGTGGCTGGTGACAGCGATCAGCCCGAGACTATTCGTCAGTCGGCGGCGTTCCTGAGCACGGTTGCCAAAACCGGGCACAACCCGGATGACGAGCAGACCGCGTTCGGCGCGGACGTGCTGGAGTGGGGCACGGAGTGGGCGTCGCACATCGTTGCCCAGAACCCGCGGCGGCCTGTGGGCGTGCTGGCGGGGAGCCCGGAGATCGGGTACGCGATCATGAGCGTGTTCGCGCGGGCGGGGCTGGGCGTGCCCGAGCGGCTGCGGATCGTGGTGATCGGCGAGCACCCGATGTCGGCGTTGATTTTCCCGCCGTTGAGCACGGTGCAGGTGCCGACGGCTCAGGCAGCGGACGCGGCGATCGAGGGGTTGATCCGCAGGATCGAACACCCGCAGGCGGAGATCGGGCCGACGACCTGGGCGACGAGCCTGGTGGTGAGGGCGAGCAGCCGGCCTGGGTGAGATCGAGAGATCCGAGGATGAATTAAAGCAAGAGGCACGGGTTTTGAACCCGTGCCTCTTTATCTTTGAGTTCGGATGAGCAAGGCAGAACGACCGCAGAGGGCGGGCGTTTGAAGCCTGTCAGACGGACTCTTCCTGGCGGACCATTCGCCGGACTTCTCCGGTGGTGGTTCCGACGAGAACCTCGTCGGCCTCGATGAGGAAGAGGCCGTGGTCCACGACGCCGGGGACGTGGTCGAGAGTGTCGGCGAGTTCTTCGACGTTGCGGTCGCCGATCATGACGTCGAGGATCATCATGGCGTTGTCGGTGAGGAAGTGTGCGCCGTTCATCTCGCGGCGGACGACTCCGTTAAGCCCCATGTCGCGCAGGTCGGCGCGGATCGAGGAGAAGGCCCAGGGCAAGATGGCGATGGGGAGCGAGGAGCGCTGCCCGAGGCGTTCGACGAGCTTGGGCTCGTCGACGAGGTAGACGCGCTTGGCGGCGGCGCGTGCGACGAGGCGTTCGCGGACGAGCGCGCCGTGGCCGCCCTTGAGCATGCGCATCTCGCCGTCGACTTCTTCGGCGCCGTCGAAAAGATAATCGACGCGTTCCATCAGCATAAAGTCGACGAGGCTGAGCTGGTGGGCGCGGGCGAGGGTGTCGGTGACGTGGCTGGTGGAGACGCAGTGGATCTGAAGGTGCTCTATGCGGACGCGCTCGGCGAGAGCGAGGATGGCGCGAGACGCGGTGCGTCCCGTTCCCAAGCCGACGATCATTCCAGATTCGATCGGCGCGACACCGGCGGACGCGAGCGGATCAACGACTTTGGGCTCATTCAAAGCGAATCCCCTGTGCAAGCTGGAGCTCCTTCCCCCGATGGATGGTAGCCGTCTGCCTTCTCATGTAAGTCTTCCAGGAGTCAGAGCCTGACTCTCGTCCGCCGCCGCTTTCCTTGTCGCCGCCGAAGGCCCCGCCGATCTCTGCGCCGCTAGTGCCCATGTTGACGTAGACCATCCCGCAGTCGCTGCCGGAGCCGTCGGCGCTGAGGAATTGTTCGCTGGCGCGAAGGTCGGTGGTGAAGATGGAGGAGGCGAGGCCTTGCTCCACGCTGTTGTGCTGGTCGATGGCGTTGTCGAGGTCACGGAAGGTGAAAACGTAAACGATGGGCGCGAAGGTTTCTTCTTGGGCGATGAGGAGGTGGTTGGATGCGGGGGCGCGGATGATGGTGGGTTGGACGAAGCGAGATGATGCCGGGAAGCCCGGCGCATGCGTGCTGCCAGCGACGATTGTCGCGCCTTGCTCGGTCGCGAGTTTGACGGCGTGATGGAAGGCTTGGACGGCGGCGTCGGAGATCAGCGGGCCCACGAGCGTGCCCTCTGCCAACGGATCGCCGACGCGGATCGTCCGATAGGCGGCGGCGAGTCGTTCGACGAAGCGATCGGCGATGGACTCGTGAAGGATGAGGCGGCGTGTGGTGGTGCAGCGTTGACCGGCGGTGCCGACGGCGCTGAAGACGACGGCCTTGAGGGCGAGGTCGAGGTCGGCCGTGTGGTCGACGATGCAGCCGTTGTTGCCGCCGAGTTCGAGGATCGAGCGGCCGAGGCGAGCGGCGACCACTTGGCCGACGTGCTTTCCCATGCGCGTCGAACCTGTCGCCGAGATGAGCGGGACGCGACGGTCGGCGATGAGTCGTTCGCCGATGACGAGGTCGGTGCCGATGAGCAGGCGGAAGACGCCGGGGTGGCCGAGCTTGGTGGCGACGCGGTCGGCGAGTTGGTTGGTGGCGATGGCGGTGAGAGTTGCGTAGAGCGAGGGCTTCCAGAGGACGACGTCACCGCAGACGGCCGCGAGCATGGCGTTCCAGGCCCAGACGGCGTTGGGGAAGTTGAACGCGGAGATGACGCCGACGATTCCCAGCGGGAGCCACTGTTCGCTCATGCGGTGGAGCGGGCGTTCGCTGGGCATGGTGATGCCGCAGAGCTGGCGAGAGAGGCCGACGGCGAGGTCGGCGACGTCGATGGTTTCCTGGACTTCGCCCTGGCCTTCGGCGCGGATCTTGCCGACTTCGAGGGAGATAAGTTCGCCGAGGGCAGATTTGTGCGTGCGGAACTCGTCGCCGATGGCGCGAACGACCTGGCCGCGAACGGGGGCGGGGACGGCGCGCCAAGACTGGAACGTTGATTGAGCTTCGGTGACCGCGCGTTCGTAGGTGTCGGCGTCGTCGGGGCGGATCCAGGCGAGCGGTGTGCTGGTTGCGGGGTTGTCGGTCACGATCCAGCTCGATTTTTCGGTGTGGCTGATGCGCGAGCGATCGTCGAGTTGCAGCGCGTCGAGGATCTGGTTGAGCGGCGTGGTGGTCGGTGCGGTCATGGGCCGATAGTAGTTGCGGCCCGCCGGATCCGATCGGCGACCGCGAACCAGCGGGGGTCGGAGGCCAGGCGCGCGGGGCCGGGCGATTCGATCGCGATGAGATCCGGCTTGGTCGCGTCGGCATCACGCAGGAGTGCGTAGAGGGCGGCGGCGCACGCGCCAGCGTCGTTGGGCAGGATCACGAGCGAGTGCCGGGCTGAGTTGAGAGTGCGTGGTTCGAAGGCGAGCACGACGGCTCGTTGAGAGTGGTCGAGGCGAGCCGCGACGTGCTTCCAGTCTGTCTCGACAAAGCGGAGAGCGGGCGTGTGAGGTGCGTAGTGGCGATCGAGCATGCCCGGGCTGAGGAGCGGCTGGGTTCGGTCTGAACTGAGTGTTTCGTGCGTGGCAACTAGTACTGAGGTTCTTAGGATTTTCTCGATCTGTTCTGGCGTGATGAGCCCTGGTCGGAGGATGGTTGCGAGGCCGTGTGATTCGGGGGCAGGGAGGAGTACGACGGTGGATTCGATCCCGCCTCGGCACGGGCCGCCGTCGAGGACGAAGACTTCATCGTTGGGGAAGACGTCGTAAACGTGCTCGGCGCGGGTTGGCGAGACGCCGCCGGAGAGGTTGGCGCTGGGGCCGACGAGCGGCGTGTTGGTGACTTCGAGGAGTGCGAGCGTGGTGGGGTGATCTGGGCAGCGGACAGCGACGGTGGGCCCGCCAGCGGTGACTATGGCGGGGAGCTTGGGTGATTTGGGGAGGACGATGGAGAGCGGGCCGGGCCAGAGGGCGTCGGCGAGCCGTTGGGCGTCGGTCGGCCAGTCGCTGGTCACGCGTTTGGCCATTTCCGGGCCTGAGACGTGGACGATGAGCGGGTTGTGGCTGGGGCGGCCTTTGAGTCGGAAGACTTTTTCGACGGCGTGCTGGTCGAAGGCGTCGGCGCCGAGGCCGTAGACGGTCTCGGTGGGGAAAGCGACGAGGCCGCCTTGTTTGAGCATGGCGAGAGCGAGGGCGATTTCTTCGGGGCCTGCGGTCACTGGTTGATGGTATTGGGGTCGGGCGTTGCAGGTTCGGACGGGCCAGATTGGTTGGGGTAGGCTTGGTTGTTGGCGGTGCGTGGCGCGAATGGGACGTACTCGGCGGGGACAGGCTGAACGTTGAAGTCGATTTTATTGCGGGTAAGGGTCCGGCCGATGGCGGCATAGAGGTCGGCGACGGCGCTGTTGTAATCGACGACGGCCTGAACTTCTTCGCGTTCGGCGGAAGCGAGAGATTCTTGGCGGTTGAGCTCGAGGTCGAGACGTTCGACGGTGTAGGACTTCGTGAGCTGCTTTTCGACGAGGAGCGAGCGGAGGACGTCGCTGGCGGCGAGGCGTGAGTCGCGGGTCTGGGTGATGAGCTTGTAGTTGAGCGTGACGCTGCGGAGTGAGTTTTTGACCTCGCCGATGACCTGCTGCACGGTGTTGCGGTAAGAGAGCACGGCTTGAGCGCGCTCGATGTTGCGTCGGCGATATTCGGACTCGGCCCTGCGGTTGCCAATAGGTTGTTCGAAGACGAGTCCGACGAGATAATCGACGAAACTGCCGTCGAGGGCGTCGCTGTACACGGGGCCGGGGTTGCCGCCCAGAGAGTTAAAGCGAGTTTGCAGGCGGAGGTCGAGACGTGGGAGGCGGGCGTTGTCGGCCACCAGCTTGCGGGTGGCGGTGTCGTCGATGGAGAGGATGGCCTGCTCGATCTCGGGGCGGTCGGTGATGGAGGTTTCGATGAGGTCGAGGAGGCTGAACTGGAGTGGCGCGTCGATGGCCTGATCGGCGGGGAGAAGGACGATCTCGGAGCCGACGGGGATTTCGGGGTCGTTCATCAGAACCTTGAGGCGGTCGCTGGCTTGGAGTAGCGCGGACTGGGCGCGAAGCAGGTCGGCGCGGCGGCGTTCGACGCGGGCGATGGAGTCGGCGATCTGGGATGGTGTGGCGTCGAGATCGATGCGGCCTTTGACTTGGCTGGCGGTGAGCGTGCCGCGGTCGAGGAGCTGCTTGAGGATCTGGACCGTTCGTGTGGCGTTGAAGAGCTGCCAGTAGGCCTTTTCGGTGTCGGTGATGTTGCGGATGAGATCACGGCGGAGGGTTGCGATGCTGCTGCGTTCAGCGTTGCGGGCGATCCGGGTTTCAGCGAGGGCGACGTCAGAGCCCGCTCCGCGGAGGAGGGGCTGGTCGATCTGGAGGGTGACGCCGACGAGGCTGTTGGGGTTGGGGCGGACGGAGGAGTTTCGGGTGGTGTCGTCGAGGTAGTTGAGTTCTTGCTGGACGGTGATCTGCCCGCCGGTGGTGAGAGGGCGGCGCAGGCCGGTGTTCCACTGGGTGGTCTGCTGCTTGATGGGTGTCGCGGCGCCGAGGGTTGAGCTGCGCGGCGAGTCGGTGTTGTTCCAGTTGAGGTTCGAGAAGAAGACCCAGTCGAAGGCGGCCTGAGCGGTGACGAGCTGAGCCTCGGTGACGGCCGGGGCGAGACGGGAGAATTGAACGGCGAGGTTGTTGGTAGCGGCGGTGGTGACGGCTCGTTCGAGGCTGACCTTTCGAGTGCGGATGGGTTGTCCGAGTAGATCGGTGTCGGGCGGGAGTTCTCCTGAGACGTAGGCCTTGGGTCCTGCCATTTTTTCCAGCTCGGGCATGAGCTCGGGCTTGAGGCCCATGTCATTGAGCTGGTCTTCGCGGTCGGTGGTTCGGATCGCGGGCTGAGATTGAGCGTCGGCTGTCTCACGCCGGGCGGTGGCGATGGCGGAGTTTCGGAGAGAGCGGTTGGTGTCGATGGCGACGGGGGTCTCGCAGCCAGCGGCGAAGAGGAGCGTGAGCACGGACGAGAACAGGGTGGCGCAGAGGCACGCTGCGCCCAACGTTCGCGGATAGACGGCAGGCGTACGGCACGAGTGATTCATGGGTGCAGAGAACGTAGCTTGAGGTGGTGGTGGGGTCAAAGGATTGACGTGGCGTGGGGGCCCGGGGAAACGATGATGAGGTGAAGGGATGAACGCCGATCATGGGTGCGTAGACTTCAGCTGGCCGATGTCGCGAGGCGTCGGCTCGGTTGTTCGAAGTCTGGGCCAGGAGCCGGGGTATTCCCGGAGCTGGTTCGGGTTTCGAGAGTCTTTTCGTAACTTTATCCAGAGCGGTTCTTCTGGCTTTGAGATGGGTTTGAGATTGGGGTTTGAGATTGGGAGCAGTCATCATGCGGATCGCAGAGCGAGCGGCGCGAGTTCTTTCGGTTCGGTTTTCTCTGGCCGGGTTGTCAGCGTGTTTGTCACCCTGTTTATCGGGGCCAGCGGTGCTGGTGGCGTTGGCGACGGCGGTACCCTGCGTGGCGCAGGTGAAGGACGCTGCGCCGTACGCGGCGGTGGTGACGGCCGACAACACTCCGCTGCGATGCGGCGACGGGCTGTATTACCGAGTCGCGGACCTAAGCCGTGGGCAGGTCGTGGAGGTTGATGGCGAGAGCGCGAACTGGTCGCGGGTGGCGTACCCGGCGGGGACGCCAGCGTATGTGAAGGCCGAGGAAGCGACGGCGGACGAAGCGACGGCGACGGTGCGGCTCAAGTCGCCCAGCGCGCTCAAGGCCGTTCATGTTGCGGCGGGGTTCGGGTCGAGTTGGAAGGCGTTGCTGACGGCCCCGATCAACGAGGGCACGACGCTCAAGTGGCTCGAGACCGTCAAGGACAACGGCGTTGTGCTTGGGTACAAGGTCGTTGCTCCTGCGGGCGCGAAGGGGTACGTCGAGAATAAATCACTGCGCAAGGCCAACTCGGAAGAGGCAGCGCGAGTCGGGTTGGCGGTCGCACGCGAGACGGCCAAACCAGCGGTGAAGCCTGGTGAAGCGAAGCCTGCCGACGCTAAGCCGACGGAGACTAAGCCAGCGGGGACGAGCCCTGCGGTGACCAACTTGGCGGACCCGATCGTGCCGAGCGGCGTGACGCCGGGGGCCACTCCGGGGACACCGACGCCCGCGGCCTTGTCCATGATGCCAGCGGTGGTGCCGAGCGTGACCCCCGCGGCTGATGGTTCGGCTCAGCCGACGACCGCGGTGGATGCTGCGATCGAGACGCCGGATCCGAAGAAGCCTTTGCGGATCGGGACGCTAGACCAGTTGGAGTCGACGTTCCAGGCGGTGCGCAAGCAGCCGATCGAGCAGGCGGAGTTGGACGCGTTGTTGACGGAGTTTGATCGCTCGATCGCGAGCGCAGCGGAGAACCCGGAGAAGCAGTTCCAGGTCAAGCAGTTGGAGCGCCGCCGCGATGCGCTCAAGATCATCAAGGAAGCTCGCGATCGCTCGCTGGCGTTGACTCGGGCTCAGCAGGACATCGACAGCCGAGGCAAGCTGGTGAACCAGCGGCTGGCGGAGCTCGAGGCGCAGCGGGTGTACACGATCATCGGTTTGCTGGTGCCCAGCACGGTGTACGACGGGAAGCGGCTGCCGCTGATGTACCGGCTGCAGTCGGTTGGTTCGGCGAGCCCGACGACGATCGGGTATCTGAGGCCGGCCGACGCGCTGCAGTTGCAGACCAAGGTCGGGACGGTGGTGGGTGTGGTGGGCGAAGCGTCGATTGATCGCTCGCTGATGCTCAACATCATCGCGCCGACGCGGGTGGATTCGCTTCAGGCGGCGGTGACGGGGCAGCCTCAGTCGCAAACCTCATCGCTGACGCCGGGGGTGATCCCGAGCACGAACGCGGTGGTGGGCGAGCCGGTTCAGCGCTGACGCGGATTCGAGATCGAGCCTGATGTTGACAAAGAAGAACCGTACGCGAAAGCGTGCGGTTTTTTGTGCGTGAACTGCGTTTTGGGGGTTGGGAATCTCACCCCTGCGCGTGAGGTTTATTGTCGCGTTGCGCGATCGAGAATGATTGTTTCAGGTCGAGTTGGCCGGGGACTTGGATGCGCGCGGCGACGAGGTGGGGTCGCCGCTGGTCTCGGGGCGGTCGCGCGTAGCGGGGTCCTCGCGGAGGCGCTTGAGCTTACCCTCTTCGGTGTTGGCGGCCTCGATTTCTCTGGCGTCCTTGGCGGCCTGCGCGGCGATCTTGGCGGGAGATCTGAACGGCGGTTTGATGCGGTCGTGAGACCGCGGGCCCCAGGCTGGACTGCGCTCGTAGGCCTCGGTGGGGCTCCACACTTCGAACCACTGCGGCTCGCCGACGAGTCTGGGGACCATGAGTATCCCTTCGCTAGCGGCGAAGAACGGCATTACCGCGGCCTCGCCGAGGCGGTTCCACCACGAGTCGTCGCCGTACTCGTCGCCGTTGAGGTCGAGGGCGGAGGAGAGGGTGGGGTACTCGTTGCGTTGGCGGGCGGTGCGGTCGGTGAAACGAAGCGTGCTGGTGTATTGGGGGCGATGGCGTGTGCCGTCGTAGGGGACGACGAAATCGGTGGTGGACCAATTCTGGCGGTCCAGTGCGACCACCGAGGGGCCGTCGTCGGCGCGAGGCTTGGCGGTGATGGCCTCGTCGAGGTCGATCTCTTTGGGCGGAGCGATCCCTTCGACGATGAGCGTGTTGCCCACGGAAAGGCGGTCGTTGTTGTCCACGCAGCCCGCAGAGAAAGCGGCGAAGAGCGCGGCCGAGAGCGTGCTGGCGGAGAACGCCGTTGCGGCCAACGTGCGACGAGCGGTGAAGGAATTGTTGAACTCGGTCATCGAGAGATCGTACTCCGGCGGTTGTGTGAGGCCCAGAACGCGGAGCGTGACACGCGGCGCAGTGCGCGGGTTATTCGTCGGGTCCTTGAATCTCTTGAGCAAGCGGGCCGACGGCGGTTGCAGCGGCGCGGTCGGCGGTGTCCTCGTCAAAGCCTCTTCGCAGGAGTGCGGCGTAGATTTTTCGCCGTTCTTTGAAGGCGTTGGCGGAGGTGCGAGGAGCCTTTGCGGAGCGTGAATGCTGCGTGAGGAGCGAGCGTGCGAGCTGGGTGGCGGCGGCTTCGTCGTTGGCTGGGGGGGCGTGAGCGGCTGATGGGTTGTCCGATTCGAGGCCGCGGCGTTGGAAGGCGCGATCGATGTTGGGCTGAGCATCGCCGCGGCGTGCGGCTTTTTCGATGATTGATTCGGCTAGGGCGTTGTCGTTGATGAGGCCTTGGAGGCGGAGAGTTGCGAGGGCGGCGTCGCTGATGGCCGGGTCGAATCGGGCGGCGGTGAGACGATCGAGAAGTTCGCGTTCGGAGCGAGGGCGAGCGGCTAGGAGGGTCATTGCCTTACGCAGGCACGCGCGGCGACGGACGGCGAGCGTGACGCGGGCCTTGAGGTCGGCGGTCCAGGCGGAGCCTTCGGTGAGTTCGAGCGCGGCTAGGTCGCTGACCGAGAGCGGGCCGAACTTTTCGCCAGCAGCGAGAACGTCGGCGAGGTCGCCGGTGCTGCGGGCTTTGATGCGGAGAGTGGGAGAGTTTGGCTTGCTGAGGCTGGGTTCTTCAATAGTGAACAAGGATTCGGCTGCGGGTTTGGCGGCACTTCGAGGCTGCGTCGCGCGCGGCGAGCCCGGCGTTTGAGTTGCTCGGCGAGGATCGTGAGGTTTGGGCACGGTTTCCTTTCCGCGATGATGAGGGCGGGAGGATCATTCCAACTCGTCGAGGAATCCTTGGATCTCGCTGGCGGCGTGGCTGTCCTTGGCTTGGCGTGCGGCGAGCAGGCCTGCGTGAAGGGTGGCGATCGCGTCGGCGGTGCGGTTGGCGTCGTGCTGGGCCTTGGCTTTGTGGAAGTAGGCATAGCAGTACGCGGGGTCGGCGGCGAGGCAGCGGTTGTAGAAGTTGATCGCGGCGTCGGTCTGGCCGAGCTTGGCGTGCTCTTGCGCGAGCCCGTAGAGGATGAAGGGGTCTGCGGGGTCGAGGGCGAGAAGTTTTTCGAGCTGTTCGATGCTGGGCATGGCGGTTCTGGTCGGCGAGCGGGCGGGGAATTGTGCTGGTTGCCGGGTGTGAGTCGAGGCTTGATTATTGCCAGTTCGCGGCCGGTACTATGCGGTCATGGCAACGAATCAGACTGTGGCGGGCAATGGTGAGAGATCGGGCGCGAGGAACACGCCGTGCGTGCTGGTAATCCGCGATGGGTGGGGCGAGAATCCGCACGCTGAGCAGGACGCTTTCAACGCGGTGAAGCTCGCAAAGACGCCGGTGGCGCAGGCGTTGACGCGGGACTGGCCTGGGACATTGGTGAAGACCAGCGGCGAGGACGTGGGGCTTAATGAAGGGACGATGGGGAACTCGGAAGTCGGTCACCAGAACATCGGAGCGGGACGGATCGTCGATCAGGATTCGGTGCGAATCACCAAGGCGTGCCGGGCGGGTCTGCGGTCCAACTCGGTGCTGGCGAGGGCAGTAGAAAGCGCGCGTGATTCGGGCGAGACGGTGCATCTGATGGGCATCGCGTCGGACGCGGGGGTACACGGGCTGTTGTTTCACTTGTACTCGGTGCTGCGGTTGTGCAAGGAACTCGGGCAGTCGCGAGTGGCGATTCATTTGTTCACGGACGGGCGAGATACGGGGCCGTACACGGGGAAGAAGTTTGTTGAGGAGGTAGAGAAGTCCTGCCGGGAGATTGGCGTGGGGGCGGTGGTGTCGGTGATGGGCCGGTATTGGGCGATGGACCGCGATCATCGGTGGGAGCGGGTGGCGCGGGCGTACCAGTGCTTGACGGGGCGTGGGCACGGCCTTGCGGATGGCGTGGGCACGCCAGTTGCGCCGTTGGCGAGTTCCGCGACCACGGCTATTCAGGCGTACTACGACGCGCCGATGAGCGCGACGCAGAACGGCGATGAGTTTGTCGCGCCGACGATGATCGCGGCTAGCGCCACGGACGCGCAGGCGAGCCGGGTGAAGGACGGCGACACGGTGATCTTCTACAACTACCGCGGGGACAGGCCGCGAGAGCTGATCCAGGCGTTCGTGCTCGATGAGTTCCTGGGGAAGGTGAAGGCCTCGCCAGATTCGGGGGTCAAGGGCTTTGAGCGTGGCGCGAAGTTGAAGCTGAACTTTGTGACGATGGCGGAGTATTGGGATGCGTTGAACCCGTACGTGAAGGTCGCGTTCTTGAGGCCGCCGAAGTTTGTGAATATCGCGGGGGAGACGGTTTCGAAGCTGGGATTGCGGCAGTTTCGTTGCGCGGAGACGGAGAAGTACCCGCATGTGACGTTCTTTTTCAACGATTACCGCGAGGAGCCGTTCCCGGGCGAATCGCGCGAGAACCCGCAATCGCCCAAGGTGACAACGTACGACATGAAGCCGGAGATGGCGGCGGCCGAGGTGCGCGACGCGGTGCTGCGGCGGCTCGGGGCCGAGGACTGTGAGGAGTTCATCGTGGTGAACTTCGCGAACGCAGACATGGTGGGTCACACGGGGAGCTTGCCAGCGGCGATCAAGGCGTGCGAGACGGTGGACGCGTGCGTGGGGGCGATCGTGGAGGCGACGCTGAAGCGCGGCGGGAGTTTGATCGTGACGGCCGACCACGGGAACGCCGAGCAGATGTGGGACCTGATCAACAACGCGCCGCACACGTCCCACACGACGTACGACGTGCCGTTGTATGTGGTGGGGGAGGCGTTCAAGGGGCGGAAGCTGCGCGAGGGAGGGCGGCTGGCGGACATCGCGCCCACGATGCTGGCGATGATGGGTCTGAGGAAGCCGGCGGAGATGACGGGAGAGTCGCTGCTGGTTTAATAGTCTATTTCAGAGCAAAGAAGTAGAACGCGTAAAGACGGGTTGAAAACTCATCTCACTAGAAATTTGAGGGTTCTGAAACAGACTTTATGATGCGCACCTGTACGCGAGGGCGTTCAGGATTCTGTGTGGTTGCGGTCGGTGGGGTCGTCGTCGCGTTCGTTGTGGTCGGCGTTCCCGAGGTCGCTCTCGTTGGTCAGGAGGTTGGTGAGTCTTCCTTCGAGGCGGTTGAGCCGGGCCATGGTTTCTTCGAGGCGGCGCGCGAGATCGATGAGGGCCGAGTTGAGTTCCTCGTTGGCGCGTTCGGCGTAGAGCTGCGCCTCTTCGAGACGTTCGAGGCGTGAGGCCGGGTTGGAGCCTTCGGGCTCGTTCGCGCCCGGGTTGAGATTGGGGATGGGAAAGTTTGATTGCGGTGCCATCGCACGACGCTAGCGCGCTCGATACTCTTGAGCCATGAAGTCATCAGCTCTCGCGGGCTTGGTCGCCGGGATTCAACAGTGTCGAGTACTTCACGAGGGCGGCATGGCGTTCGCGGCGTGGCCGTTGTTCGTGGTCGGTGCGCTGACGTGCGGGGCGGCGCGAGCACAGAGTGACGAGAGCTTGACCGATCGTTTGCCGGTCTCGTTTCAATATGAGCCGCCCAGCCCGAGCGCGGCTTTGGCGTCGGAAGAGAAGCTCAAAGAGTCGAGCTCGTCGGAACCGCGTGGCTCTGAGGCGATCGGTTCGAAGGTTGCGGAGTTCACGCCGCCGAAGAAGTTCGGCGCGGCGGGCTCGCGCTGGTGGACGATCGGAACGGGCATCGCGGACAACTTCAATGACGCGGTCGATTCGAACGTTCACTTCGCGTACACGTATTTTCTGGCTCCGGACATCGAGTTCACGGCCGAGCTGGCGGGGTGGTACTTCAACCAGCCCGGCGACAACCCCGTCGGCGCGAGCGCGGTGATGGTGTTCCGGTGGCACTTCATAAACACCGGGGCGTGGACGGTGTACGCGGACACGGGCGTGGGGATTCTGGCTGCGACTGACAACGTGCCCGACGGCGGGACGAGCTTTGACCTGATGCCTCGGGTGGGGGTTGGGTTCACGCGGCAACTCACCGAGAGCGGGACGCGGCTCCAAGTGGGGGTGCGTTGGCACCACGCCTCCAACGCGCGGATCTTTGGCGACGCGAGCAACCCCGCCCGCGATTCGGCGATGGTGTACGCGGGGATTATCTTCCCGTTTTAGTTCAGGATGGCGAGCGATCAGGCTCCGTGGCACGCGATTGTCATAAAAATAACTGATCGTATTCGTAAGTATCATCGATTCGATTCATGTTGATCTAAGGCTAAGCTTGAGCGTTCCGCAAGTCATTTCAGGAGATTTCTCATGGTGCGTCCCGATCCTTTCAGCGCCCGCAAGACTTTGAAGACCGCGCACGGCACGTACACCTATTTCGACCTCGCGGCCTTGAAAGCGAAGGGCATCGGGCGGGTGGATCGGTTGCCGTACTCGATCAAGGTTTTGCTCGAGTCGATATTGCGGAACCTGGACGGGTTCATCGTGACGGCCGACGACGTGACGGGGCTGGCGAACTGGAACGCCAAGGCGCCAGTCAAGAAAGAGATCCCGTTCATGCCGGGACGAGTGGTGCTGCAGGACTTCACGGGCGTGCCGTGCGTAGTGGATCTGGCGGCCATGCGTGACGCGATGAAGAGGCTGGGCGGGGATCCCAACGCGATCAACCCGCTGGTCAAGTGTGATATGGTGATCGACCACTCGGTGCAGGTCGATGCCTACGGGTCGAGCGCGGCCTTGACGATCAATGCCAAGCGCGAGTTCGAGCGCAACGACGAGCGGTACGAGTTTTTGAAGTGGGGGCAGCAGAGCCTGAACAATTTCAGCGTCGTGCCGCCAGCGACGGGGATCGTGCATCAGGTGAACCTGGAGTACCTGGCCAAGGGCGTGCTGACGAATGTTGATCGTAATGGCGGGCCCGATCCAGTGGCATACCCAGATTCGTGCGTGGGGACGGACAGCCACAC
>CAZIMT010000079.1:0-15143 GCA_964540295.1 uncultured Phycisphaeraceae bacterium | reverse complement strand
AGCCCAGACCAAGCCCAGACCAAGCCCCGACCAGACGAAGCCCAGACGAAGCCCAGAGCTTCCTAGGAGCAACCCGTGCCAACACATCCGGAAACCGAGCACCGACACATCGGGGTCATCGGAGTCAGCCCCGAGGGCGCTTCTCTCTTCAACACCCAGCTCGCGCACCACGCCGGACGGTTGATGGTCCCGCACGACCAGCCGCGCGTCACCATCCACAGCGAACCTCTCGCTCTCTACATCGACGCCATCCGCAAGCAAGACTGGCACAGCGTGGGTGAACTCCTATGCCGCTCGGCCGAAATGGTCGCTCGATGCGGCGCGAACTTCTGCGTCTCGCCCGACAACATCGTCCAGCACGCCGCCCACCTAGCCGAGGCCGGTTCCCCCGTCCCTTGGCTAACGATGACCGATCTTATTGCCGACGCCGTGTCGCGCGACCGCCGCAAGACGGTCGGGATCCTCGGCACGAAAATGGTCATGGAGTCTTCGACCTATCAGACCCACCTGGGCATGCGCGGCATCCACGTCCTCCCTCCCCAGCCCGACCAGATCGAAACTCTTGAACAGATCATCTTCGGCGAACTTCTTTACGGGACCATCCGGCCCGAATCAAAGGTCGCCGCGCTGGACATCATCCAGTCTCTCGCCGATCGCGGCTGCGACAGCGTCATCCTCGCCTGCAGCGAAGCCCCGATGCTGATCAACTCGCAGAACTCGTGCCTGCCTTTCTACGACGCCGCCGACATTCTCGCCGAAGCAGCCATACGCCGGACCATGCGTGCCGAGCCGGGCGTTGCACGCGTAGTGCACTGAGGTTCAACGTTCGGAGAGAGCTCGGCGTGCGGAAAGAGCGCGCCAGCGATGCGATATGCTCTTGCACGCATGAACTCTCGACCACCTCTCCACGATCCGCAAATCCTTCCGACCGACCTGCCTGTCCCGCGCGACGACGGCGCCTGCCTCCACCTTCTTCGGATGCGCCCGCCCTCGATCTGTCTCCCCGCGACCGACGGCCGCTCCATCAACCTCGCCGATCTCCACTCTGTCACAGCCAGCGGGGAAGGCAAGGAATCACACCACGCCGCTGGCACCGTGCTCTTTTTCTACCCACGGACAGGACTGCCCGGACAGCCGCCCTCGCTCGGGTTTCAGAACGAAACTTGGGAGTCCATCCCCGGCGCACGCGGCTGCACCCCCCAGTCCTGCGGCTTCCGCGATCTGTACGCCGAGTTTGCCGCCCTCAGCATCAACGTCTTCGGCGTCAGCACCAACACCACCGACCACCAGCGCACGTTCCAACAGCGCAACCACATCCCCTACGAGTTCCTGAGCGACCACGAACTCGCGCTCACTCGCACACTCTGTCTCCCGACCTTCGAGTTCCCGGTTGAAACCGGCGGCCCCACCACTCTCCTCAAACGCATGGCCTGGTTCATTCAACATGAACACACCGGCGGTACCGAACTTATATCAAGGATCATCAAGGTCTGGTACCCCGTTTTTCCTCCCGACCAGAACGCCGCCGTGGTACTGGCCTGGGTCAAGAGGCGCGCCGCCGTCAGCATCCGCCAGCGCACGCACGACGATCTCGATTTTCTTCGCGCTCAACTCACCCACCACTGGGGCGGCACGCAGATCTGGTCGCTCGGCCAGGCGTTCGACGCCGAACGCATCTCCTCTTTCATCGCCCACGTCGGCACTGAGCGCGTCGGCCTCATCACGTACGCCATCGCGCCGGGCGGTTACCAGTGCGAGGTCGTCACGCTCGCCAGCAGCCGCCTCAACACTGGCGCGGCCACGCTCTTGCTCGAAGCCGTCGAACGCGAGGCTCGCCGCGCTGGCTGCACCAAGCTCTTTCTCACCACCACCAACGACAACGCCGACGCCATCCGCTTCTATCAAACCCGAGGCTGGCGTCTCGCCGCACTTCACAAGGGAAACGTTGACGAGGCCCGCAAACGCAAGCCTCACATCCCCCTCATTGGCAACCACGGCATCGCCGTCCGCGACGAACTCGAACTCGAACTCTGGCTTTGAACTACCCCAGTCCACAGCTCGTTAGGATCGGCCTCGGCTCCCTATTCTTCTGAGCTCGTCCGGTCTCAAGCCTTCCGAAAACGAACCTCACGCGCACGCTTGAGAACTCTCCGCTCCCCGACCCGACTCTCGAGACCCACATGCCCGACACCAATTCAAACCCTCATCTCGCGCGTCTCGAAGTCACGAAGACCTACAAGCTTTTGATCGACGGCAAATTCCCCCGAAGCGAGAGCGGCCGATCAACCCCGGTGGCCGACATCCGCGCCGACGGCAACGTTGTCGCCCATGTCTGCCGCGCCTCACGCAAGGATCTTCGCGAGGCCGTCGAGGCCGCCCGCCGCGCTCAACCCGGCTGGGCCGCCGCCACGGCTTACCTCCGAGGCCAGATCCTCTACCGCATGGCCGAGATGCTCGAAGGAAAGAAGAACGAGTTCGCCGACGCTCTCGCCGCCACACTCCCCCAGCACGACCGCGAGTCACGCGCCGAATCAGGCGTTTCCTCGGGCATCAAGGAAGTCGAATCCTCGATCGACCGCCTCATCGCCTATGCTGGCTGGGCCGATAAGTACTCCCAAGTTCTCGGCTGTAACAACCCTGTCGCGGGGCCGTACTACAACTTCACCGTTCCAGAGCCGACCGGGGTCGTCGTCGCCATCGCGCCCGACCAGCCGCCGCTGCTGGCTCTCGTTTCCCTCATCGCGCCCGTCGTCGCGGCTGGTAACACGGTTGTGGCGCTGGGCAGCACCGCCCACCCACTTACAGCCGCCGTCTTGGGCGAGGTCTGCGCCACCAGCGACGTCCCGCCCGGCGTCATCAACATCCTCACCGGCCAGCGCAGCGAACTTCTCGCGATCATCGCCTCCCACCGCGACGTCGACGCCATCCACGCCGGAGGGCTCGACGCCGACGAGTCCGCCCTGCTCCGCTCGGGCACGGCCGAGAACATCAAACGCGTCACCGTCCACGCCATGGCGCCCGCATCGTGGTCCGACGATCACCTCTGTCAAAGCCCGTGGTGGATCGAACCCTTCGTCGAGATGAAAACGATGTGGCACCCGTCGGCGAGCTAGCAAGAGGCGACTCAAGCATGGCCGTCGAGCATCGACCAGTTCATGTGTGAAGATCCCGCATGAACCCGCACCGCACCGTGCGAGCAACGCATTTCGCGTGGCGTCGATCCGCCGCACCGACTACAGCCACGCCGGGGTCACCTATCCACCTGGCGCGAAGGTGAGTACTATCTCGCCGAATTTTAGCCACCATCCACCAGCGGACCGATTGCTCTCCGAGGAGACTCACCGATGTTTCAGCCCGACCCGACTATCGCCCACACCACACCGGGCCCCGCCGACATGACACACGCTTTCGACGGCATCGCCAAGAGCGCCAGCAAGGGCGACGCCGCGGGCGCCATCAAGGCAGTCTCGTCCCTGGGGTCGCAAGTGCTCGACAAGGTCATCGAGTACGGCCCGCGCGTCGCTGGCGCGTTCCTCCTCCTCTTCGTTGCGTATGTCCTTGCAGGTTGGGCCCAGCGTGCGACCACCAAGGGCCTCGTCAGGGCACATTTCGACGCGACACTGGGAAAATTCTTCGCCAACACCATTCGCTGGATGATCATCGCGTTCTCGCTGCTGATGTCTCTCAGCGTGTTCGGCGTCGACACCACCAGTTACGCCGCCCTCATCGGTGCCGCCGGCCTCGCCATCGGGCTTGGGTTACAGGGCAGTCTCGCCAACCTCGCCGCGGGCGTGATGCTGCTCGTGTTCAGGCCCTTCAAGGTCGGCGATGCGATCGTTGTCGCTGGCCAGTCGGGCGTCGTCGATGGGATCGACCTGTTTACTACCAGCATCGACACGGCCGACAACCGCCGCATTATCATCCCCAACGGCGCGATCTTCGGCACCACGATCGAGAACACCACCCACCACGCAACCCGCCGCACCGACATCACCGTCGTGGTCGCCGGGAATCACAACCTTGAGCAGACCCGTCGCACGCTCACCGACGCGATCCGCGGCATTGAGGGCGCGCTCCCCACACCCCCCCCGGCCGTCGTGCTCGCGGATCTCTCTGCGGGCGGCGGGCCCAACTGGCGTATCGAAGTGTGGGCCAAGGCGGGCGAACTTTCCGGCGTACGCGAGCGCACGATGATCGCGGTCCGCGGCGCGCTCATCAACGCCGAGATCGGCGGCCCAGTACCGAGCATGAACATTATCATGCCAGCCAACAAGTGAATCCGAATCCGGTTGGAACTCAATGATTCAACAACGCGGTACCCGAGCCAGCGAAACTTTGGATTCCTCTGTGCGTCCAGGAAGAAAAATCCGCAACTTCTCTATGCCTGAGACTCGGCACCGTTCCAAGGAACTCCGGTCTGCTGTAGAACTCAGCTTCAATCGGGCCCAAAACCGAGCTTCTTAAAGAACTCGTGAAGCTCGCCGATCGGGCAGCCGTTCTAGTAGAACCGCACCACGGCGACCTTCGTGACCACACAATTCACTTGGGTATCCGCAACGCCGTCGTGCCCACCGACGTGGATGATGCTGGGAGGACGAAGACGAAATCGGCGAAGTTCGCGCGCGAGGTCGCGGTCCATGCTTTGATTGTGGCTCGGACGAGGAGCAAAGCGAACTGCCCGAACGGGCGAATCATGTCAGCGCTCACAAAGTGGCTGTTACTTTCGGTCACGCCCTCGGATGCCGTCCACCGTCGCAATCACTGGCCCGTAGTACGCACCAAACGGCCCCTTGACCGCCGGGATCATGTCCGCTCCTCGGAGCGCCAGAGCTGACCATCGGCGAAGGCAGTCGAAAACGTGTGACGCTCGAAGCCGGGTTTTCCAAGCAACATGTCCGGCGTGAACTCCTTTAGCTTTGCAAACTCATGCCAAGGTAGTTTTTCAGCCAGAATCCCTTTCTGAGACGAGAAAAGCACGTCGGCGAATCGCATGGTCCGCAGTGATGTGGGCGAGATGATCTCAGGAACCGGATCGACAAAGGACTCAGGGCCGACAATCGCACCGAGGGTTTGCCAGTAGCTCGACTGCCAGCGCACCCAGGGCTGAGCCGACAGGTCGTCGGCCGAGTTGTACCGATACAACGTGGGACAGAATTGCGTTGACGACATCGCAGCTTCGGCTCCGATGTAGGATTTGAGCGCGATCGGCCAACACCCGATCTGTGTGAAATAGTCAAGCGTTATGTTCCCAGCAACGAAGCCGCTCTTGGGATCGGCGATGCTCGGGAACATCCCACCGAAATCGTTCGTGTATGCGCTGATCGCTTGGACCGATGAGCGGACATTGGACTCACAGGTGAGTCGGCGGCCCGCCGCTCGGCTCGATGACAGGGCCGGAAGCGAGATCGCCAGAAGCACGGCGACGACCGCGATCACGACAAGGATCTCGATGAGCGTCAGCCCGAGGCCTGACGCGGAAGGCCGATCAACGATCGTGACGGGAGTTGGGCTGGAGTTCGACATTTTTTATGGAAATCGACGAGTTTTGGCCTTGACAGAGTAAGGGGGGGGGGGGGTATCTTGTCAATATGGCAGGTCCACAAACAAAACTGCCTCACACGGGCCGCCCCATCGAAACGAGCAGAGAATGAATCTGAACAGCAAACTCGCCGCAGGTACCGCTATCGTCGGCGTTGTGATGATGTCCATGTCGGTTGGCTTCGGACACTGGGGGCTGAATCACACGACCTGGAACACCTGTAGCGCTGAGGCTTGCCAACGCCGCTGCAATGTTTGCTGTGCATTTTTCTTTGGAGGCATCGGAAATCCTAACGGAGCCGGGTGCTACACCGGCTGCACAACCCTTCCCCTGAACCCCCCCGGCGGCGGAGCGTGCTGAGTAACCTCGCCACCGGAATGAGAAATCGAGCGTTGACCATTTCGGCCGTTACAGCCCTCATCGGCACTGTGGCGATCGTGACGCGGCAACTCATTCGTACACCGGTTGTCACGCCCGTCGTGGCAGCGCCCGCACCGCCGTCCCCCGACGCGGCCGCTCAGCTTGATCAGATTGTAAAAGGGCTCACGAAAAAGCAACGCGACGCGGTCGAACACTGGCCGACTTGGGCGGACAAGGTGCGATACGCGCGGACACAAGCGCTCTACAACCTCGTCTGGGACGCCAAGCCGGAAACCTCGACAGATTTTCTGAGCGCTGTCGATCCGTTCCTGAAAGATTTAGATCTTTCCATAACCGAGAGAGCTCGCTGGGAATCGGCGCGCCGGTCCAAATCCGCTCCGCCAACTCACGTCGAAGAACCGTCGGCGATGCCCGCAGCCCTAAGCCTTCAGAACGTCACGATGGTCTTCCGGCACCGACCCGAAGTGCGGAGCAAACTGGGGCCGCGGCTCGCCAAACTCGCCCGACTTCTCTTCTCCGATCCCGATACTGTCCTGCAAGCATCCTGCGTGAGCGCATTCGATTCGTTGACAAAGTTTGGCGATGAAGTAAGTCGGGAGCCACGCGACGCCGCTCTGCGGGCGAAACTCGATCAAGATCCCAGTGTGCGTGAACTCGCTGACAAACTCATTGATCAGAACGAGCGTTTCCTTGACATGGCTAGCGAGTGGCGTTAGCCACCACCTCGCCGTCTCAACCCTCATAGAGCGGCCGCATGACGTGGACACTCGCATCGCGGTGTGCCGGCCCTCTCATCGCGTGCATTGTCTTGCTCTTCGCTGCGATCATGAATGCATGGTCACCCGCGTCGGCCTTCGAACTCTGGCAATCGCTCGGTGTCCCCGAAAAACTCAACGACTCTGCCACGCTCTCGCTCGTGATCGCCGAGGTAATCCTTGCGGTACTCTTGCTCCTCCGTCCCGGTTCCGCCAAGGTACGACTTCTGGCGTTGATCGCGTTCGGTAGTTTCTCTGCTGTGTTGATCGCGTTTCTATTCATGGCCAACCCGCCCAACTGCGGCTGCCTAGGAAAGGTCAGGCTCTTCGAGTCCAAGAAAGCAGAGCTTGTCTTCGGGGTCGGCCGCAACCTGATCCTGTCGGCCGGGCTGCTGTGGGGTTTCCCGAAGTTCTCTCGGCCGAGTCGTTCTCATCCGGCCGGCATAGAATCAAGCGCTCTTTGACAACTGGGGCCGAACTGGATTCGACCGGGCAGGGAAGACTTGACGTGGCGCGTCGAGGAGCATGCTGGCCTCGTAAAAAGTATGCAACACATTAATTGCTAACAGCAATTACGCTCTCGCGGCCTAAGATTTAGGCTGCTGGCACTTGCGGGACGCCTGATACCGCGGGTACCACAAGACATCGGGCTGGTCAGCGCGGGTTGCCTACGGCAGCGCTGATGAGATAAAGCCGCGGGCTGGGCCGAAGCGCACGCTGTCGATGGCGGGCGCGAGGCCGAGATTAAATCATCGGACACACGCGTAGAGGCGTCATGTTGACTGTCACGGGACGGGGGTTCAATTCCCCCCGGCTCCACTTTGAGAAACGAGAAGACCTTCGAGGAGCACTTCGAAGGCCTTTCTCGCGGACATTTTGAGATTTTTGAAGTTCAAAAGGACTTCTTCGCAGGGAATCTCCAAAATCATACGCTTGGCGGTATAATCCGCCGTTTCTCAGCGTTTTTTGATGCCTTGGGAAAGTTCAAACGCTTCGATGGCTAGGTCGGAGATTTCTCGTTCGTCGCGATCTATAGTCTCAATCTGGAGATGGATCGCCGACTGGCGCTCGCGAAGCTCATTGAGCTTGAACGTGTATTCGTCTGCGAAACCTCACCGTCGATTCGCAGATTGAGCAGGGTTTGGAGCTTGGACTCAACCCTCGGCTTCTGCCGTTCGAGTTCGGCCCGGTGCTGGGCATTCTGCTGTCGTCCGGCAGAGGCTCGCGCTCGAATTACCGCGACAAGCCACTCCCGGACTTCGAGGTCTTCGACTCGCAGTCGCTCGAAAAGTTGCACAAATTGGTCATTGACGGTCCGTTCAGTGATCCAGATTCGCGAGTGATCGGGAGCGTTGTACTACGAGCATCGGCTGTAAACGTGCTCGTTTGTCGCACCTTTGGGCGATCGCTTGAGCTTCTTCTCAGCGGTGACGACGTGCTCGCAATGGGTGCACCGCATCAGGCCACCAGTGAAGGTGATCTGCGGCTTGTGAAGCTCTCTTTACGAGACGGTTCTGCGCTGCCAGAAAGGTTGCGTGATCGACCGAGGGTGCAAAGGTGCCGAGTACCAGTGGCCTTGGAACCAAACCTCGCCGAGATAGTGACGGTTCATGAGAATGCGGTAGAGGACGGACTTGTCGAACTTGCCACACCTCCACGTTCAGATTCCAGAGCCCGGCTGTCGCAACGCGAATGCGATCTGCTCTTCCGTAAACCTGCTCATCTTCATCGAATGGCCTCCCAAGCAGAGGCCGGATTGTTCGCCCAAGGCTCTCACCCAGACTGGACCACGATTCGGGTTTGAACGCAATGTTCGTGTCCGCCTTGATCGGCTTCGTTCCCGGAAGGACTTCCTTCCAGGAACCGAGCATGACAAGGCGCTGTCACTTTGGACCGCCCTCCGATCCCCCGCCACGCGGTCACGCTTTGAACCGGCGTTCACAGTCTGCGCAACTCAGATTTGCGTGACTCAGGGAGCCCAGACGTTGCTGACGGATTCGTGGCGGTGAACGGGGACTTTGAGGGTTGACGCGCCGTCGGCCGTGCCGTTGATGTGGATTTTGCCAGATTGGAGCCCTGGGAAGTGTTCGCCTTCCCAGCTTTTGGGGTAGTTCGAATCGTCCATGTCCAGGGCGGCCTGGGTCGGGAAGAGCGGCCGAAAAGTGTCGCACATGACAGCCAATTCGTTGGTGTGAGTTGCCGTCAGGCTGGCTTCGACGGTGCCGGGGTGCGGGCCGTGCGGGATGCCTTGGGGGTGGAGGGTGAGGCTGCCGGACTCGATGCCCTTACGGGCTTTGTAGTTGCCGCTGACATAGTAAAGAACCTCGTCGGAGTCGAGGTTGCTGTGGTTGTACGGGACCTTGATAGCCTGGGGGTGGTAGTCGAGCATCCGCGGCGCGAAGGTGCAGATGACGAAGTTGTGAGCCTCGAAAGTTTGGTGGATCGGCGGCGGCATGTGGAGCGCGCCGGTGATGGGGCTGAAGTCGTCAGCGCTGAAAATGTAGGGGTAATAACAGCCGTCCCAGCCGACGATGTCGAGAGGGTTGTAGTGGTAGGTGTAGCTGTGGACGAGGTCGCGAGCCTTGATGCGGACCTCGAACTCTCCCTTCTCGTCCCAGGTCATGGGGAGTTCGGGGAGGCGGAGGTCACGCTCGCAATAGGGCGAGTGTTCGAGGAACTGGCTGGTGGTCTTCGAGATGTAACGCGGCGGCGGGGCGATGTGCGAGCCGTTGACGGTTTCGATGAGGAGGAACTTGCCGTAGGGCATGGATTCGACTGAGGGTTCGTCCGCGGCGACACGCCCCGGCTCGCGTTTGTCCCAGCTGATGGTGTAGACGATGCCCTTGGGGATGACGAGGTAGTCGCGCGGGCCAAATTTGAGGGTGCCCATCATCGTGTGACAGACGCCCGAGCCGTAGTGGATGAAGATGACCTCGTCGCCCTGAGCGTTTTTGAAGTGGTAGTTCATCTGGTCCGCGGGGTTGCAGACGGCCATCTCGCAGTCGGCGTTCCCGAAGAGGACGACGCGGCCGGTGACGGCGTCGCCTTTCTTGAGGAGCGGTGCGGACTTGAGGTGCCGCATGCGCATGATCTCGCGCTCGATGTACTGAACTTTCGTGCTGTGCATGGGCTTCCAGCCGTACACCTGGGTCGGGGGCTGGATGTGGTACATGGTTGACGTTGGCCCGACGAAGCCCTCGGTGCCGAAGAGTTCTTCGGAGTAAAGGCAGCCGTCGGGGCGGCGAAACTGGACGTGGCGCTTTTTGGGGAGCAGGCCGAGCTTGGTGTAATAAGGCATGGTGCGTCTCCGAAGTGTCTCGGAGAGTGTACGTGACCGCGCGTTGAGTGTCAGGATTATTTCGCGGGGGCGCTGCCGAACATGGGGGAGCCGCGCATTTTGTCCAGAAGCTGGTTGAGGATGTCGGGCTTCCATCCGACGACGAACGCGGCCAGGCTGGCGGAAGAAGCCATGCGGACGTACTGCTCAGGGGAAGCGTTTTTGAAGGGCTCGCCGGAAATGATGAGGGTGCCCGAGAGGGCGACGAGGTAGATGAAAAATCCCCAAGTGACGGCCGAGATGGCGGGGGCGAGTGGGGAAACCTTGTCGGCGTCGGAGGACGTGATGGAGCGTTCAGAGGTGGAGATGGAGGCGGTTTGGGCGGGTGTGGTTGAGGTTGAGGGTGTGGAGCTGCTGGAGACGGTGCTGACCTGGACGGCCTCGGAGCGGCAGCGCTCGACAACGCCGTTGGTAGAGGCCATTCGCCCGAGGCAACCGGCGAGAGCGGAGACGCAGCAGAGAAGTGCGAGGTTGGTTGGTGTGAAGGAAATGGCAACCATGGCGACGTCGGAGACCGCCTCGGGGAAGCCGATGCCAGCGGCCCCGGTGACTTGGTCAGGCACGGTCGAGCCCATCGTGAGGAGTCGGTCACGGAAGGGCTGGCTTGGGATGCTCAGGCCGACGGTGAAGGTGGCGAGCCACAGGCCGGTGATGAAGGTTCCCGCGGCGGCGCAGCCGAGAAGGCGGTGGCCTCCGGCGGCGTCGGTCATGCGCTCGAGCCAGGATTGGCGTCGATCGCGAAAGTAGTGCTGCTCGTGGTGTGTGGCAGGCGTAGGGGGAGGAGAATTTGAAGTTGGATCGGAGAGGATCGTTGATCGCTCCGCGGCGCTGAGATCGCTGGGGATGGTCGTGAAGACCTTGGACTCGATCTGCTGAGTGACCTGTGACACCGGGGCCTCCTTGCCCGGAACGCAGGGCGTGTGACGTGTGGCGCTGCAGCGCTAGGGGTGTGTGGGGGCGGGCGTGGGACGCGAGGATCGAATCAGGAGATGTCGTGCCGCGTGAGCGGCCTACCTAAACAGCGGCGTTTCGGCGAGTTCGACCCAAGTGTGGAGGATAAGCATGTGAAGTTCCTGGATACGGTCGCTGGTGTCGCCGGGAACGATGATCTGATGGTCGGCGGCTTTGTTGAGTTTTCCGCCGCCCTTTCCGAGGAGGGCGACGGTGAGCATGCCTCGTGCGGTGCCGGAGCGGACGGCGCGGACGATGTTCTCTGAGTTCCCGGAGGTAGAGAGAACGATGAGAACGTCCCCGGCGCGGCCGAGAGCGTCGATCCAGCGCGAGAAGATTTGGTCAAAGCCGAAGTCGTTGGCGGTGCAGGTGATGTGGCCGACGTCGGAGCAGGCGATGGCGGGGAGCGGCGGGCGGTCCTTGCGGAATCGTCCGGTGAGTTCCTCGGCGAAGTGCATGGCGTCGCAGGCGGACCCGCCGTTGCCGCAGATCATGACTTTGTTGCCAGCGGCGAAGCACTCGATCAGGCGGTCGCCGACGCGCTGGACGGTGGCGACGGCCTGGGGGTCGGCGACGAGGGCATTGAGAGATCTCTGGGCTTCGTGCAGGGAGTGGAGCATTGGCGGTAGCGTAGGTTTTTTCTGGACGAGACGCGGTCGAAGCGCGGTCGAGGCGAGGTACGGTCGAGGCGGGGACCGTGCATAACCCCGGGACGACGAGGTACTCGTTAGATCTGGAAAGTCTGTACCGCGCGGTGAAACGGCCCGATATTTCTGGCGTACCGCGTGGGATTCGTTGCGGCCGTCGCGGGTTTGGATGCCGAGCTTTGGCATTGTTTTCAAGCGAAGAACTGGAGACCCCTGTGAGCACGAACGTGAACCGCCGTCAGTTTGAACGCATCGCGCTGAACCCCGCGTACACGCAGGTCGCGGTAAGGCTGCTGGACGAGGACCATTTCACGCTGCAGGGGCACACGTACGACATCAGCGAGGGCGGCGTGCAGTTCGAGCTCGATCGGGGTATCGAACCGGGAACGCGGATCGCGCTACAGATCACGCTGCCCGAGGCGTTCCGCGGGCAGTACGCGGACATCGGACCGGGACGGAGCGTGTTCGTGTTCGGCACCGTGGTGTGGCTGGAGGACGAGGACCAGCGTGGGCCCGTGCGGATGGCGGCGGTGTTCACGAGCTTTGCGCGCGAGGGAGATCGGGAGCGGTTGCTGCGGCAGCTGGCGGCGAAGGCGGCGCGGCGAGCGGCGTAAGAACATGCTGGAGCAGCGGTTTCGGTATACTGCGCCTTCCATGGCACATTCTTCTCGCGTTGCGTTCGTGACCATTCTGATTCTTGCGATCGCTGCGGCGGTGACGGCGTCGAGGGACGTTGGGCCGACCGCAGGCGGGTTCGCGTCGTCGGCAGAGATGGCCGCGGCGGCGCGGCGTTTTCTTGGACAACTCACGCCCGAGCGGCGCGGCAAGGCGGCGTTGTCGTTGGAAGGCAAGGAGCGTGCGGACTGGCACGTTGTGCCGCGTGATCGGCCGGGGTTGTCGTTCGGGGAGATGACGGACGCGGATCGCGTCGCGGCCCGAGAGTTGTTGAGAACGGGCCTCAGCGGGAAGGGCGTGCTCAAGATCGAGGCGATCATGACGCTCGAGAACGTGCTGCGCGATCTGGAGCGCGGTAACCCGATCCGCGATCCCAATACGTACGCGGTGACGGTGTTCGGTTCGCCGGATGATGCCGACGGCGCTTGGGGCTGGAGGCTCGAGGGGCACCACCTTTGTCTGAACTTTACGTGCGTGAAGGGCGAAGTGGTCTCGGTGACGCCGAGTTTCATGGGGTCGAACCCGGGCGAGATTCGGTCGGGGCTCAAAGCGGGCGAGCGTGTGCTGGCCGGGGAGGAAGACCTGGGGCGTGCATTGGTGAAATCACTGACGGCCGCACAGCGGGCGAAGGCGGTGATCGATGAGCGTGCGCCAGCGGAGGTTTTGACGTGGCCGGGACGGCCAATGGACGAGATATGGGTCGATCCGCCGCTGGGTTTAGCGGCGTCGGAGATGTCGGCCCAGCAGCGCGCGCTTTTGGATGAGTTGGTCGAGGAGTACGCTCACAACCTGCGCGGCGATCTGGCGGACGTTGAGCTTGCTCGGATGCGTGAGGTCGGGCTGGGCACGAGAATGGACGCGGTCCGGTTCTGTTGGGCTGGCGGCGTTGAGAAGGGACAGCCTCACTATTATCGGATCGTGGGGCCGTCGTTCGTGATCGAGTACGACAACACACAGAACGACGCGAACCACGTGCACACCGTGTGGCACGATCGGACGAGAGATCTGGGCGGGGACGCGTTAAGCGAGCACTTGAAAAAAGATCACGGGCAGGGCCAAGGGCATGAGCACGGGGACGACCGGTGAATATGCCCGGTGAGCACGATCGCTGGCGTCGAAAGCCGTGAGCTCGCTTCGGTTTTTCGTGTTCCAGCGTGAATCTAGGGTGTAGTTGGGTCTCGAATCTCTTGCGGAGGTTTTACGCTCATGCCATTCTTCGCTCACGATGTGTCCGATTGTCACTCCCTTGTTCGCTGGTTTGTCGGGTGCGGTGCCGCACTTGCGACGGGCGCTGCCGTTGCCGCGGTGAGCGAGCCTCCTGCGGATCCGATGAAGGCGAGGACCACCTTGGGTGATGACTCGTGGACCGTGAAGCGTGTGGGCGGAGACTTGAACCAGCAAGTTCAGAAGATCCCGGCGGGGTTCCGCTCAGGGACCGCGCGGTTTACGACGCCCTTGCCCCAGGGGTACCCGGACCCGACGCCGCCAGGGTCGATCGACCTGAAAAAGTATCCGGCGGCTCGGCGGGCGCAGGTGACGAGTTCGGCGGACAGCAACGTCGGCTCGAACATGGCGTTCTGGCCGTTGTTCCAGCACATCAAGAAGCACGACATCGAGATGACGTCGCCGGTCGAGATGGACTTCACGTTCGAAGACTTGAAGACGGCGGAGAACGGCGCAGAGCCGAACGCCGACGCCGAGGGTTCGAAGCCAGCGGTCAAGAGCGCGGTGGCGGTTCCCAAGACGTGGACGATGTCGTTTCTGTACCGCACGCCAGATATGAACAAGGTTGGGACGGAGGGTGCGGTAGAGGTTGTGGACCGCGAGCCGGTGATGGTGCTGTCGGTGGGGTTGCAGGGACCGTACGGGACGGTGATCGTCTCGCGGGGTGTGGAAAAGCTCACAGAGTGGCTCGTGGCGAACGCTCAGTGGGAGCGCGCGGGCGAGCCGCGGGCGTTTTACTACAACGGGCCTGAAGCGCGGAACGCGGATAAGTGGGCGGAGGTTCAGTTGCCGGTGCGGCGAGTGGCGGGGAATATGCCGACGGCAGGGCAGGTGGAAGAGAAGGGGGAGAGGAAGTAAAAAAGCGGCTCGGAGAGCCACTTCTACCTGGGGCGGGATCGTGCTGGGACGCGACCACGGAAAATGCCGAGAGGCGGACTCGAACCGCCGACCTGGACGTTATGAATGTCCCGCTCTAACCAGCTGAGCTACCTCGGCGTCGGGACGAATAATAGACGCGGTTCGTGAGGTGGCAAGGCGGAGTTCGCGGTCTAAGCGCGTCGAGGCGGAACCAGAAGAGTCGGCTCGGAGAGCCGACCTACTAAAGATCTGAATGCGGTTAGAACTCGGCCTGCTTGGGCGCTCTGGGGAACGGGATCACGTCGCGGATATTCTGCATGCCGGTGATGAACAGGATGAGTCGTTCAAAGCCGAGCCCGAAGCCAGCGTGGGGGACCGTGCCGTACCGGCGGAGGTCGCGGTACCACCAGTATTCCTTGGCGGGGAGTTTCATTTCTTCGATACGGCGGTCGAGGTAGTCGAGGCGTTCTTCGCGCTGGCTGCCGCCGATGATCTCGCCGATCTTGGGCACCAGCACGTCCATCGCCGCCACGGTGTCGCCCGGGGCGACGTCGGTGCCCGGATCGTTCAGCCGCATGTAAAACGCCTTGATGCCCTTGGGGTAGTTCATCAGGATCACGGGCTGTTTGAAATGTTCTTCGGTGAGGTAGCGCTCGTGCTCGCTCTGGAGGTCGATGCCCCACTTGATGAGGTACTCGAACTTCTTGCCGCCCGCGATCGCGGCCTCCAAGATCTTGATCGCCTCGGTGTAGGGCAGGCGCTTGAAGGGCGTGTCC
>CAZIMT010000078.1:6606-15156 GCA_964540295.1 uncultured Phycisphaeraceae bacterium | reverse complement strand
GCTGCGGCCAAAGGCTGCCGCGGCAGAGCAGACCAATTAGTGCCTGCGTCGTTAGCAATCAGATGCCACCGTTGCGGACGCGTTGGCAGTTTGATCTGAACGGTGGGTTTGTGCGGTGTTATTGAGAAATGAGGACTTGTGAAGTGGTGAGCTGGACGAAGACAATGAGATCGGTAGAAACCGATCTCGGTGGCACGAAGTCGGTGCCACCCCGCCGCTCAAGACGACCCTTAAGACCGAAGTCAACGAAGAGGCATGGGCTACCCTCCGCAGCGACACGTCCCGCGAGTTCGCCAAGCCCAAGGGAGGCCGCATCGCGGTCAAGGTGATCAATCATCTTGGGGATGAGGTGATGAAAGTGTTTAAGGTGGAGTAGCAGATGGCAACGCCGACTCGCCTCTCTGACAAGAGCATCGCGGTACTTACGTTAATCGCGCAGGGGCACACTTACGCGCAGATTGTCGACTCGCGCCCGGATCTGACGTACCTCGACATTTTCGCCGCTGCTGGAGAGGCTTTGTGGATCCACGAATCCCGGCCTGACCCAAAGGAACGGCTCGAACAAATAAAGGCGAAACATGCTCGGGCCTATGAGGCTTGGACGGCCGAGGATGACGCCGCGCTTGCCGCGATGAGCAAGCGTTTATGCCCGGTTTCGGAGATGTCGGAGCGGTTCGGCCGGCAGCCATCGGCCATTCGCTCGCGACTGGTGAAGCTGGGACTGTCGAGGTAACGGATCGACTTGGAGACATGATGGAATTCAGGATCGGCTGGGTGGAGCTGACTTCGTGCCACTGAGATCGGTTCCTACCGATCTCAGTAGGAACCGATCTCGGTGGCACGTGTGAGCGCTGTTCTCCTATGGTCTCGCGTATCCTCTCCTCATGCCGACCCCACTCACCTTCGCCGCCTTCCAGAAGCTAATCTACGACCGCTACTACTCCACCGACAGCACTCGCGGCACGCCGGGGACGTTCATGTGGCTGATGGAAGAGGTCGGCGAGCTGGCCACGGCCTTGCAGAACAACGCGCCGGGAAAGTCACCAACTCTTGAAGAACGTGCCAACCTCGACGAAGAGTTCGCGGATGTCATCGCCTGGCTCAGCACCATCGCGAACATCCACGGCGTGGACCTTGAAAAGGCCCTGCGCAAGTACACGCACCAGACGATCGAGGGTGTGAAGGATTGACGCGGGTGTAAAAATCTGACGCAAACCGTCTCGCCTCAACGAGGCTCGCTGCGGCACAGAGGCTCTCTGAACGAGGCGGATTGCTGGCGCACTCGAGCCCGTTGTCGAGGCAGTCTTGCTCACTTCGCGGCTCCCCCGGGTGGTCGGGGCAGACCTACGACTTGCCCGCTGGCACAGAGCCCAGAAAGTGCGCGATGATTGAGTTGCGATCTTCTTCTGAAAGCTCAGCCAAGGCCGCGTCGAGCACCGGCTCGAGTTCACGCCACGAACGCTCGTCGAGGCTGACCGCTTCGGGCATACTCGTCACCGCGGGCTTGGTCCGTTGCCGCGTGCTTACGCAGTAGTCAGGAGCGGAGCACGCGAGTTGCGCGATCCTTCTTGGAAAAATGCTCTTGATTCTGTTCTGGCCAACTCTCGCACCTCGTTCTTCGAGCGCCGTTATGACCTCACTGCCACTAGCCTCCGCTCGGTCCGGCTACGCTCGGTTCGGTCGTTGGCAACGTTGGGATTTGCAGTCGATTGTGCTTGATCAGTACTCGTCACCGTACCTGTCATCATGCCGCCACCCTCGCCCAACCCCGACTCGCCGTCCAAGCACGACCCCTACGCCGCCTTGCGGTCCCCCAACTACCGTCGTTTCGCCTCTGGTTTCCTCTTCTCTTCCACCGGCCTTCAGATGCTCGGCACCGCCATCGGCTGGGAGATCTACGAGCGCACCCACGACCCGCTGATGCTCGGCTATGTAGGCCTCGCTCGCGCTCTTCCGGTTATCCTCCTCGCTCTCCCCGCTGGCCACGCGATCGACCACTTCAACCGCAAGCGCGTTCTCGTGGTCACGCAGTTCGCCATGGGCCTCGCGGCCGCCCTCATGGCCTTCGCCTCGTACCACACCGTACCGCTCTGGACCATCTACGCCCTGCTTGTTCTCACCGGCTGCGCCCGCTCCTTCAACGGTCCGTCGCGCGCGTCCATCCTGCCGATGATTATCGAGCCCGGTGACTTCCACAACGCCGTGACGTGGAACTCCAGCGTCTTCCAGATTTCCGCTACCGCAGGCCCGATCCTGGCTGGCCTCATGATCCACCAGTTCGGTGCCGCCTGGCCCGTCTACGTCGTCACCGCTGCGGGGTGCTTTGCCTTCGCGCTCTCGTCCTCATTCCTGAAGCCGCGTCATCGGGCCCGCCCAACCGGACCGCTCACGCTCCGCTCCATGACGGCTGGCATCAGCCACGTGTGGCGCGAAAAGACCGTCCTCTCCGCCATCACGCTCGACCTGTTCGCCGTCCTCTTCGGCGGCGCGACCGCTCTCATGCCCGTCTACGCCAAGGACATCCTGCACGTTGGCCCCGTGGGGCTGGGCATTCTCAAGGCCGCGCCTTATGTCGGCGCGTTCGTCATGGCTCTTGCCATCGCCCACATGCCGCCGATCCGCCGCAGCGGCCCTGCGCTCCTGCTCTCCGTCGCTGGCTTCGGGCTTGCGACCGTTGCGTTCGGCCTCTCGACCTGGTTCCCGCTCTCGCTGGCGGTCCTGTTCGTGGCTGGCGCGCTCGACAACATCTCCGTCGTCATCCGCCACGTGCTCGTTCAGGTGCGAACCCCCGACGAGCTGCGAGGCCGCGTCGCCGCCGTCAACAGTGTGTTCATCGAATCTAGCAACGAGCTGGGCGGCTTCGAGTCGGGGCTCGTCGCGCGGTTCCTCGGCCCGGTCTTCTCCGTCGTCAGCGGCGGTGTGGGCACGCTCGCCGTCGTGGTGGCCGTCGCCCTCATCTGGCCCGAGATTCGCAGGCTCGGTTCATTGCACGAAGAATCCAAGGCCGCGCTCGTCAAGTGACCTCGTTCGCTTATTCCGAAGTAGGTTCGAGATAGGTCCGAAGTAGGTCGGCAGTCCGAGCCGAGTCTTCTCTTGGCCTTAGAACTTCGCATTCGCCTCATTCATCTCTGCTCCCAGCGCACCACCGATCCGCGCGCACCTACGCCGCTCGCCTGCCTGATACGATCACGAAACTCAACTCGGAGCGCCCCATGACCACCGCCCACTCTCGTCGTGACTTCCTCTTGGCTTCCACCGCCGCCGTCGCCGCTGCTGCTGCCGCCCGCTCTGTCGCGCGCTGCGCGCCGTCTCAGCCAGAAAAAACCACGACTCCCGCGCCGATGCCGCCCGCGGGTGTCGCCATCGAAAAGCGCAAGTTCGGCAAGACCGACATGATCGTGGCCGTCCTCGGCTTTGGCGGCGCGGAGATCGGCTACGACAGAACCGAGCAGAACACCGTCTCCACGCTGCTCAACGCCGCCCTCGACGCTGGCATGAACGTCGTCGATACGGCCGAGTGCTATGTCGATTCCGAGGTCCAGATCGGCGAAGCCATCAGCCACCGCCGCAAGGATTTCTACCTCTTCACCAAGTGTGGGCACATCATGGAATCTGGCGGCCGCGGCAACGCCTGGTCCAAGCCCGAGATCCTCAAGTCTATCGAGCGCAGCCTCACACGCCTCAAGACCGACGTCGTCGATCTCGTGCAGCTCCACTCCTGCGGCATCGAAGAACTAAAAAAAGGCGACTGCATCGAGGCGCTCGAACAGGCCAAGAAAGAGGGAAAGACTCGCTACATCGGCTACAGCGGCGACTCACTCGCCGCCAAGTTCGCCATCGAGACCGACCGCTTCGACTCGCTGCAAACCTCGGTGAACATCTGCGACCAGGAGTGCATCGAGCTCACGCTGCCGCTCGCGGTCAAACGCAACATGGGCGTGGTGGCCAAACGCCCCATCGCCAACGCGGTGTGGCGCAACGAGAAGAAGCCCGACAACGGCTACCACGTTCCGTACTGGGAACGCCTGCAGGAACTCAAGTACGACTTCACCCAAGAACCCGCCCGAAGCCGCCCTAGCCCCGACGGAGCGGCCGGGGTCGCCATGCGCTTCACCGCAATGCAGCCCGGGGTGGACGTGCTGATCGTCGGCACCACCAAGCCCGAACGCTGGAAACAGAACGCCCAGCTGATGCAGGCTGGCCCGCTCCCCAAAGAACTCCTCGAATCAATCCGCGCTATCTGGCAGAGAACCGCTAAGCTCGACTGGGTCGGCCAGATCTGACCGAATAGCCTGGGGTGTAAGTCGACTCTCCGAGCCGAGCCTTTCTTCTCGTCAGAAACTTTCGAAAAAAATTCAATCGCTTAGCCACGAAAAAACCTCGCCGACAACGGCGAGGTTTCTAGTTGGTTTCTTTATTCAGACCCGAGCGCGATCGTTCGGACCAAGAAGACTTGTTAATTCTCGTCGTCGCTCGAAACGCTGCCAGCCCCGGCCAACGCCTCGAACTTGTTCTCCTTGCGGAAGAACTGGCTCGGGTTGTCGTCGGTCAGACGCGCGTTGAGTTTGGTCAGCGACTCGTCGACAATCTGACGCACGCGCTCGCGGCTTAGTCCCAGGTCGTCGGCGATCTGCTTCAGGGTCAACGGCTGGCAGCCTTCGAGCCCGAACCGATGCCGCAGCACCAGCGCCTCGCGCTCGTCGATTGTTTCCAGCAGCTTGCGGAGCGTTTTGAGTTCGTCGGTACGCAGGACCGATTCCTCGGGCGTGCCCACGCGCGAATCGGCGACTAGCTCGCCCATCGAGACCAGCCCGTTCTCGCTGTTGGCCTCTTGCATCGGCGTTTGGAATGCCTTTACGGCCCGACGAATGATCCGGATCTTCTTCAGCGGCAGGTCCATCGCCTTTGCCAAGTCCTGCAGGGTCGGGGGCACGCCCATCTCAGACTCGAGGCGGCGGGCCGCGACCTTCCACTTGGCGATAAGTTCGACCATGTACGCCGGGATATGCACCGGCTGGGTCGCGTTCATCAGTGCCCGCTTCATGGACTGCTTGATCCACCACGAGGCGTAGGTGCTGAAGCGGGCGCCTTGGGCCGGATCGAAGCCCTCTACAGCCCGCAGCAGCCCGATGTTGCCCTCTTCGATGAGGTCATTTAAGGACAGACCACGGTTCGCGTAATGTTTGGCAATGGCCACGACTAGCCGCAGGTTGGCCCGGATCATCCGCTCGCGAGCCTCGGGGCAAGCCTCATTGATGATCTTCCACCCCAGCTCGCGCTCTTCCTCAGGGGTGAGCAGGGCTGTGCGGTTGATTTCGCGAAGATACATCTGAAGATCGGTCTGGACGGGGCGACTGGCAGCGGCCTTTTTCCTGCCGCTTGATACACCTTTTGCGCCAGCCTTCGCGACGGACCTAGGGGTATCATGGGCACCGAGAGGCCGAGTGCCTTGCGGTCTTGTTGGAACTTCGGAGTTGGATGCCGAATCGGCCACGGAACGAATTGGACTCACTGTTCTACCACCTTCTACGGCAGATCTTTGCCGTCAACGAAACCCCCACCACAGGGGCCCGCCGATGTTCGATCCGACAAACCCCACCACAGGGTTCCATCGGCGAACAGCGCTTTGAGGTTCATCAAGGATGAAGGCGCACTCTCTCATCAGCAAATGTGCCACGAGATATCCGGCTTGCAAGGAAAACCAAGAGTTTATTTTGGAAACTTCTCGGTCCTCACCGTTCTCGTCGCTCATCCATCCTCGACTTCAAACTGGGTATCAACACCGGGGCTCTCGCTGTTCTACAATCTTTACACCACCGACAGGCTTGAAATAAAGACGCTCGACGAAGACTCCTGCGCGAAACAGCCCATTTTTACCGTCAATTCTCAACCTACCTTTCGTGACAAGATGCTGTACGATCTATATCCGCTCTATGTTGCATCGGCCAGCGAAGGTTGACGAACATGAACGGATCAAGAAGATTTCCTCAAGGATCAACGACCTAGAACGCACGATCGAACATGGATACACCCAAACCAAACCCTGACTTCAATCCAGACCTTACCCAAGTCCTCAGCGGTTGGCCGTATCAACCTGGTCAGATCAATGCGAGAATCATCCGCGCCGAGGACGGCGAACCGCGCATTCAGGTTCGAGTTGACCTCGGAATCATCCAGATGCACGCCACCGGTCGGCCTGATGGCCAGCGACCCGAGGGTTTCGAGAGCCTCCTCGAGTTTGTCGAGCACGGCGTCGAAGAGGCCGAGCACACCGGGGAAGAACCCGACAAGCTCAACACCGACCAGTGCCGTGCCTTGCGAGACGAGGCTGTGCAGTACTATCACCGCTACGTTGCGCTGCTGGCGCTCGAGGACTTTGAGGGCGTGGTGCGCGACACCACACGCAACCTGCGTGTGATCGATCTCTGCCAGAAACACGCCGAGTCCGAAGAAGACCGCAACGTTCTCGAACAGTTCAGGCCTTATATCACGATGGTGCGGGCCCGGGCTCTGGCTAGTCAAGCGCTCAAGGACAACGAGCCCAAGGCCGCCATCCACGCCATCGACGAGGGGCTCGACGCGCTCAAGCAGCACTTCTCTGACAACGGCGAGCCGCAGATGTACGACGCTTCGAGCGAAGTCCAGATGCTGCGCGGGATGCGCGAAGCGCTCATCCCCAAGCTGCCGCTCAGCCAGACCAGCGAGCTGCGGGCGCGACTGGCCAAGGCCATCGAACAAGAGAACTACGAGCTGGCCGCGATCCTCCGCGACGAACTGCGCCAAATGAAAGACTGAGAAGGTACCGAGTAGGTCGGTTCTCCGAGCCGAGCCTTTCTTCGATAGACCTCATTCGTCTTCCAGAGAGCAAGCGTCGGGTTGGAGAGCCGACCTACCGGGACGCCGCTCGCGCACGCAGCCGCTCCAGGATCTCCTTTGCCATCGCCTCGGCCGTGGCGATCTCCTCGACCGTGACATGGTCCGCGCCCGCCGCCTTGGCCTTGAGCCCGGTGCTGAGGTAGTTCGTACGAGCCGCGAGAAAGACCTTCGGTGCCAGGCGACGCACCGTGCTGCACGCGCGCAGCATCGCGTCCTCATCGGGGATCGTGATGATGACAGCCTCGGCCTCGGCGATGCCCGCCGACTCGAGCACCTCGGGGTTTGTCACGTCCCCGTACACAATCGTCCGCCCCAGCGTGGACTGTTTCCGAACCGTCGTCGAGTTCAGCTCGATCAACGTGATCGGCACCCCAATCGCCGCGAACCGCTCCGCGAGGTTCCGCCCGACAGGCCCGAAGCCCGCGATGATGACCGGTCCGAAGCCCGCGGCCGCGGCAGTGCTTCCCTCACCGGGCACGGTGCCCGGCGCGGTCGAGCCCTCTGTGGCGGTGGCGGAATGTTGAGCCTTCCTTCCCGCCACGGTGCCTTCGTGGTGCGGATCTTGATTCGCATCGTGTACGGCGACGTTCATGATCGAGTTTCGCACCCACTGGGCGGTCGGCCACAGCCCGACGCGGGCCGCGAGAACGTGCGCTGGCTTGACCAGCAGCGGCGAAACAACCAGCGACAAGACCACAATCGCGATGACGCTCCCCGGGCCCGCGTCCCCAAAAATCTCAAAGCCGTCCGCGGCCGAAAGGATCACCAGGCTGAACTCCCCCGCCTGTGCCAGATAAATCCCCGACAGCACCGCGACACTCGCCGACGCGCCCAGCGCCCACGCCGAGAACGCGATCAGCGCCGACTTGAACGTCAGCAGCACCAGCAGCCCAAGCCCGATGCGAAGCCAATCGTGAGCCAACAGCGCCGGATCGATCTTCAGCCCCACCGCCGTGAAGAACACCGCCATCAAAAGATCGCGCAGCGGCGCCAGTTGCCCCGCGAGCTGCAGCCGGAACGGCGTGAACGACAGCATGAACCCTGCCAGGAACGCGCCCATCTCGGGGCTGAACCCCAGGCGGCCCGTCAGCATTGCCGCGCCGATCGCCATCGCGATCGACGTGATCAGCACCAGCTCGCCCGAGTTCGAGCCACCCGCCGAATCCGCGCGTGACACAAAGTGCAGAATCTTCGGTAAAAACAGCCGCCCAAACCCGATCATCGCGATAATCCCGCCAAAGCTCGTCGCCACCGCCAGCATCACCCGCATCGGCCGCGTCATCTCTTGGGCCGTCTCCGGGCTGACGATCGTCGGCATCTTCGCGCCCGACCACTCCGCGATCAACGGCAGCATCGCCAGCACCATCACCGACATCAGGTCTTGCACGATCGATACGCCGATGCAAATCCGCCCGTGCATCTGGCGCAGCTCACGCCGCTGTTGCAACACCCGCAGCAGGACCGCCGTTGACGACATCGAGAACGCCATCGAGACCACCAGCGCTCGCGGGGCACTCACGCCGAACAGCAGCCCGACCGGCCAGATCGTTAGAATGAACACCACCGTCGACACTGCGCCCACCGCCAGGATCGACAACATCCCACGCTTAGCGCTCGCCGTCTCGAGCATCAGCCCGATCCCGAACATCAGCAGAATGATCGCCAGACTCGAAA
>CAZIMT010000078.1:2840-6506 GCA_964540295.1 uncultured Phycisphaeraceae bacterium | reverse complement strand
GACGCCCGAACTCAGCCAGAGCCAACCGCGCGCGAAACCTCGCGCGAACCCCGCGCGAACCAAAATCAATCGGGCGCGATCTCGCGATCATCCGCGACGCGCTGCCTGCGCACAAGCACTGAAAGCAGCGTGAGGTCGGCCGGGGTCATGCCCTCAAGCCGTCTCGCCTGCCCGAACGTGCGAGGCCGAAACTTCAACAGCGCCAGCCGCGCCTCTGTACGCAGCGACGACAGCGACACAACGTCAAGGTGGTCGGGGATTCGCCGGTGCTCTAGCTCGGCCTGCCGCTTGATCTGCCCACGCTGACGCTCGATATACGTCGCGTACCGGCGATCCGCGTAGACCGTCTGCCACACGCGATCGCACGCCGCGATCGGCCCCACGGCCGCACGAGTCTGTGCGAGCGAGAAATCTGGGCCGCGCAGCAACTTTGTCACCGGCTGACCGTCCGCCCTCGCAACGTCGAGCCGCTCGTTCAGCTCAGACGCCTCGGCTCGCCACGTCGCGAACAACTCACGCCGCCGCCGACCGAGATCGGTGTTCGCCAACAACCCCAACCCCAGCGCCACCGGCGTCAACCGCTCGGGCGCATTATCTGATCGTAACAACAGCCGATGCTCCGCCCGGCTCGTGAACATGCGGTACGGCTCCACCGGCGTCTTGGTCACCAGATCGTCCATCAGCACGCCAATATAAGCTTGCTCACGCCCCAGCACAAACTCACTCTGGCTGTTTATATACCGCGCCGCGTTCACGCCCGCCACCAACCCCTGCGCGGCGGCCTCCTCGTACCCGCTGGTGCCATTAATCTGCCCCGCAAGAAACAACCCCGCGACCCGCCGCGTCATCCCTGTCGCCAGGATCTGGTGCGGCCGAACCATGTCATATTCAACCGCATAACCATAACGATAAATCTTCGCGCGCTCGCAACCCGGCATTGAACGAACAATCACGTCCTGCACGTCCGCCGGCAGGCTCGTCGAGATCCCGTTGCAATAGATCCAATCGTCGCGCAAGCTCTCAGGTTCAAGGAACACGCCGTGCGACTCGCGCTCCGCAAACCGCACAACCTTATCTTCAATCGATGGGCAGTACCGCGGCCCCACCGATTCGATCTGCCCCGTGTACATCGGCGCACGATGAAGATTTGCACGGATAATCTCGTGCGCGGCCGTCGTCGTCGAAGTCTGCCGACACTCCACCTGCGGCAGCACCGGGAACCGCGCCAGCGACATCGCGGCCAACTCCGAATCGCTCTGCGCCTCGCCGCTCGCGCTCAAGTCGCTAAACGACACCGGCACCGCGTCCCCATGCTGGGCTGGCAACGACTCCCAATCGATCGTCGATCGCTTCAGCCGCGGCGGCGTTCCCGTCTTCAACCGGCCAAGCTCAAAGCCGAGATCCGTCAGCGCCTTCGAGATCCCCACCGCCGCCGCCTCGCCGTGCCGACCGCCCGCCGACTTTGATTCTCCCGTGTGCATCAGCCCACGCATAAACGTGCCCGTCGTCAACACCACAGCCCGCGCTTCGAGCGTGACAAAGTCACCGGAGCCAATTTCGCTGGAGCCCTTCGCAGGCCGAATCACGACTCCCGTGATCTGATCGTTCACGATGGTCAGCGACTCAACGCTCCCCGCGACCACCCGGATCTCAGGCCGCGCCGCGACCATCCGCTGCACCGCCTCCGCGTACGCGTGCTTATCGCACTGCGCTCGCGGCCCATGCACCGCTGGCCCCTTGCTCGTGTTCAAAACCTTGAACTGAATCCCTGTCGCGTCCGTCACCAACCCCATCAGCCCGCCCATCGCATCGATCTCGCGCACCAACTGCCCCTTGGCCAGCCCCCCGATCGCTGGATTGCACGACATCACGCCGATCTTGGAAGGGTCGAGCGTGACGAGCGCGACCGAGCCCGGCTCGGGCAGCAGGTTCGCGGCCGCCCACGCGGCCTCAACGCCGGCGTGACCGCCGCCGATGATGATGATTTGGAAGGGGGGGAGGGGCACGAGAGATGGTAGGTGTACGCCAGCCGCTCCCCAGCCATTGATGATCCTGCACTTTCAAATGGCAATGTTCGGCCCGCTCAACGCCATCACCGTGATAAAAAACTCACCAAGACGAGATTCTGGACAAGTAGCGTCGCTCTCGAACGACTGATCCCCCCTCTTCGCCCCATCGCTTTCAAACTCGGCGGTTCCTTTCCACACGGAACGAATCCAGCGTTCCGCGCTGCCTTGTTCTTTCGAAACAGTACGAACTTTGAACCGCAGCTCTTTCGAGTTTGGCACCGTCAGACCAATCTGATCGATCGGACTTGTCTCCTGCGTTAACCAACCCGGCTGGTACGGGCTAAACGCATCGCGATCATTCTTTGCATCATACTTGCGCATGACAACGATCATCGAGTCCAGGTCCATGCTCTCCGCAGCGCGTTTCCATTGTTCGGGAACGGAGGCGTCTGATTTGTTCCACGAGCCCATCAGACCAAGAAGCATTTCCTTGCTAGGCGAAATAGCGATTGTGTAATCATCCGGAAACCCAGCAAACTCATCCGCAACTCCTTCTTTCTCGGGTGGATCATTTTTCTGGGCGCCGCCGCGATTCGCCGAGGCGAGCCAAAGGTTCGGGCCGTCACCGCCGACCTTTGACAGGCCGCTCTTCGCGTCCGTTGTCGCCGACTCCCGGACATCCGCCACTGATTCCGTAAATCGAACGACAAGCAAATGATCGAACTGCCCAACGCCGATTTCCTTTGGAATCGTGAAATGCGATCCCGCCATCGCACGGATCGCGACGTGCTTGCGAGCGGTCATCTTGTTCAGCCATTGCAACCCTGTCATCAACCTCGAATCGATCACGCCGTCGAACGGCCGCTGTCGGTAGTTCTGTGTCATGGCACGAAGCGGCAAATCGCTGTCCTTTAAGGCCTCAAGATTGATGACGAGCAGCCCCTCGACGCTGACCGGCATGCTTGTGATTATATTTCGAGGGGTAAACGCCCGTGCGACTGGTTGGGGCGGTTGGATCACCTCGGGCGAGGCCGGGCTCTGTGGGACGTTCTGTCAAAAGCCAGAGATCGGAACAAGGAGCGACAATCCGATGACCCAGCAGCACTTCGTTCGCATAAACTATTCCATTCAATATCGCCTCGAACTGCCATGCCATAAGCCATCACCGGTTCATGCTTGAACCGGAACGCATGATATCAAGACTTGGAAGCGTAGGTGTGGAGTATTCCGCCCCGTCCTCAATGCGCATTCGGGTGCATCCACCCCCGGAACGCTGTCAGCCACAGGATCCGCAGATCAAACAGTAGCGACCAGTGCCGGATGTAAAACAGGTCGTACTGCAGCCGCTTGCGCAGGCTCGTCTGCCCGCGCAGGCCGTTCACCTGCGCCCACCCTGTGATCCCGGCCTTAACGTGCTGCCGCAGCATGTAGCCGCGCCAGTCCTCGCGGAAGCGTTCGATCAGCTCGGGGCGTTCGGGCCTTGGGCCGACTAGCGACATATCGCCGCGCAGCACGTTAAAAAGCTGTGGCAGTTCGTCGATGCTGGTGCGGCGGATGAACCGCCCAACCCGGGTCACGCGCCTGTCGTTGCGCTTGGTCCATCCAGGGACTTGATCGGCTGCGTGCGGCGTGCTGGCCGTGGTGGCGCCATGTTCGC
>CAZIMT010000078.1:0-2740 GCA_964540295.1 uncultured Phycisphaeraceae bacterium | reverse complement strand
CCAGGGACTTGATCGGCTGCGTGCGGCGTGCTGGCCGTGGTGGCGCCATGTTCGCTCCCGCGTTCGGCGTCGCGTGCCCCCGGCACGGTCTGCAGCTCATCGCGCACGTGTACCATGCTGCGGAACTTGTAGATGTTGAACTTTTCACCGCCCAGGCTGACGCGCCGCTGCCGGAAGACCACCGGCCCGGGCCCGCTGAGTTTGACCGCGACCGCCGCCGCGAGCATGATCGGGCTCAGGAGCGTGATCGCGGTCGTGGCGCCCGCGAGGTCGAGCATCCGCTTGGTGAACCCGCCCAGCCCGTTGAGCGGCGATTCGCGATAGCTCAGGATCGGCATCCCCTCCAGCTCGCTCACCGTCATGCTCTGTGACATATACCGCGGCGGAACATCGGGGATGATCCGCACGTCTAGCGCGAACCGCTCGAGCCGATGAAGCACCGTCGGCAGGACCGAGGCTCGCGAGGTCGGGATCGCCAGGTACACCGCGTCCACACGCCGCTCTTCCAGCACGCGCTCAAGGTCCGTCAGCCCGCCCAGCACCGGCCTTCCTAGGCAGGTCTTCCGCTCGGTGTGATCGTGGTGCGAAAGAAAGTACGCGATCGATATCCCGGTCCAGGAGTTGCGCTCCAGCGTCCGGACGGTAATCTGCCCGAGCCGGCCCGCGCCGATCACGGCTACATGGCGCAGGTTCATGCCGTGCCGCCGCATCACCCGCAGGGTCATTCGGAACGACCAGCGCTCCAGCGAGAGCAGCGTGGGCAGCAGCACCGCCAGCGCGCCGAGCTGAAGCCGGGCCGCCCCGACCTGATGCCCGAAGACCTGCGCCACCGCCTTGCCCTTGCCGCCGTCCACGAACTCGTCGCCGATGGCCCACATCACGATCAGGATGGCCGCCGTCGCCGTCAACGCGGCGCGGAAGACCGCGCCGATCTCCTTCACCACGGATTGGTCGCGGCGTGGGCGGTAGAGCCGGAACATCCAGAGGCAGTACAGCGTGATGGGCAACGCGAAGAGAACAAACGGGCCCTTGACAAAGCTCTCCCAGTTCCGCGGCCAGAGCGGATAAAAAGTCTCCACCGTTTCGCGCCTGATCACCCACGCCGCAAAGCACGCGACCAGAATGACCAGCGCGTCGATGAGAAACAGGAGGGCGACGAAAACTTGATGCCGCTGTTTGAGCAATGATCACCTCGGTGTGAGGAACCCGGAAGGGGGGAGAGGGGGCCCGGCACGCCCTTGGGGCTGGCTCTACTTTGCCCGCGCCGCGGAGGGCTGTCAAGGCAAATCTTCGGAACGTTTTTCATAAACGACCGAGCCCTGAGAGACCGTTCCGATCTTCAGGCGCCTTGGCGTCGATCGAATCGGGGAACGTATCCGTGCGGACACAACCGTGGCACGCTCGGCAACCTCTAGTCTCGCGAGCATCTAATTCGTAGCCCAACCTCGCCCGGTTCGTGGCGAAGGCAAATGTTCCGACATCGTACGCAACGCCGCGCGGTCGTCCTCGGTCAGCACGGCCGGGTCGGGCGCCACAATTTTGACGACCACGTATAGATCTCCCGGCTCCCCTGTTTCGGGCGTGATGCCCTTGCCGCGCAGACGCAACTTCTGCCCGCTCGTGCTCCCGGCCGGGACCTTCATCTCGAGCGATCCCTCCAGCGTTGGAACGCTCACCGCCGCCCCCAGTGCGGCCTCGGCGATCGTCAGAGGCAGGTCGAGATACAGGTCCAGAGACTTGCCCGCGTCCGCGCCGCCGCCGCCTCGCCTGAACAGAGCGTGCGGCGCAACGCGAACGGTGAGCAGCAGGTCGCTACCCTCCGACCCGCCCGCGGCCTTAACGCGCAGCTGGGCACCATCCGCGATCCCCGCCGGGATCCGCACCTCGATCGTGCGGCCTTTGCTCCCTTCCGTGACCCGAAGGCTCTCCTTGCCGCCCTTGGCCGCGGTGATGAAGTCAACATCCAACTGGTGTTCGAGCGTTTGCGGCGCACGCGCACGCGACCCGTTGCGGGCTCGTGACCCGCGCGCGCTTGCGCCCGTCGGCCCGGGCCGAGCGCCGGGCCCGCCATAGCCCGGCTGTCCTGAAAAGAAAGTCTCGAAGATTGAGCTTAGTTCCTCGGGGTCAAACTCAGAGCTCGCCCCTGCCTGACCACCCGGAGGCCAGCGGTATGTTCCGCCCGCGCCAGCGCCGGTTCCAGAGCGCGGGCTGACGGCCGCCCCTGAAACTCCGGCCTCGCCGTACTGGTCGTACGCCTTGCGCTTTTGCGGGTCCGACAGCACGTCGTAGGCCGACTGCACCTCCGTGAACTTCTGCTGCGCGTCTGGCGCTTTGTTCACGTCAGGGTGGAGCTTCCGGGCCAGCTTGCGATAGGCCGATTTGATCTCGTCGGCCGACGCCGATCGCGTCAGTCCGAGCGCCGCGTAGAGATCCTTTGAAGGCATGAGCGATTTTAGTCCGCTAAAGGTCGGACGTGCCATCCCATTGCCGGGTTTGGCTAGTTCGCCCGGCCTCGCTTATTCCCTCGGCTTAAACTCATCGCAAAATTCGGGCGAAAAAAAAGCGAACCTTTCGGTCCGCTCCAGGTCGTAATTTCTCTATCGAAGTTCGAACGGACTCATCCAAGCCTATTTGGGCTGTTCCGCGGGCTTGTCTTCGACGGGCTTGGCCTCGAGCGGCTTGCCGCTCGCATCGGTCGCTGGGGCTGCGCCCGGGGCCGGGGGCGGGGTCACCGGAGCGG
>CAZIMT010000077.1:0-15180 GCA_964540295.1 uncultured Phycisphaeraceae bacterium | reverse complement strand
CAGTAGTGGTTTGCGCGGACAGCATCGCCGCTGTGCGCGAGGGAAAACTGCGGAGGAACGACTACAGCTTCGTGTTCGCGGATAGTTTCCCAGAGTGCTTTGGCGAAGGATATTGCGAGTACTTCGATCTGATTCCAGACGTGTTCCGGTACTTAGCTCCATACAGCGTGCTGGTGGTGAATGTCTTCATGAAAGTTCAACCAGCCGAGGCCGAAAGTGCGCGGCTCTTGGAGCGGCGGCGAGAGTTCTATGGATTAGATGTCGCGGAGCAGGCGCGGTCCTTGGACTATCGCGCGATGATGAAAGCCCACGCCCGACACGTGCCGAGTCAAGAGTTTGACATCGCGGACATGTTTATTGTTCCTCACGCAGGAATCACCGTGTTCTTGGTGATGTGCCTTCGACGAAAGGGGACCGCGGCGTCGCCGCGAAGCGAGAGCGATTCAGACTACACAGGTCAAATGAGCTAACCAAATCAACCGCCATATATCGGCGAGGAGCACTAAAGTCCACGAGCGGCATCAAATCACCTCGGCGTGCCACTGAGGTCGCGAACATTTACCGCAAAACTTCTAAACGCGCCAGAGCGACCTCAGCGCGGCTTTGGTCTGATCTCGCCCAATCGGCGGCTGGCATCGAAGTCTCGTGGCCTCCAAATCGGATCCGCCCCACCTCGTCAGTTCATGTTCAGTATCCAAACTCATCAAAGTCCTCAACCCAGACTTCGATGCCGCCCGCCAGTGCTGTGCTCAGTGTACATAAAAGTTGTTCCTGACCTGTTTTCTGGTACGCTCCCTTTGCCTCGCGTCGGCCTTCTCAGGAGATCACCATGTCCACCCGTTCCCTCCAACTCATCGTCCTCACCGCTCTTACGCTCGGCGGCCTCCACGCTCAAGCCCAGTTCACCAAGCGGAACGTCTCCCTATACAAAAACTTCGTGCAAGCCGACTTCGGCGCGCCCGTGCCCGCCAGCGGCAACGACTGCTGGGGCTACGTCGCGCCCTCAGGCCGCGAGTACGCGCTCATGGGGCTGTCTAACCAGATCGCGTTCGTCGAGGTGACCAACCCGGCCAGCCCGCGGATCGTCACGAAGATCTTGCACTCCAACAGCCTGTGGGCCGGGGTGAAGGTCTACAAGAGTTTCGCGTATGTCTCCAACGAGACCAGCGGCGGGATCCAGGTCATCAACATGACCAACATCGACGCTGGCGCGGTTACCCTCGTCCGCAGCCTCACGGACAACGGCCTGCGCACCACGCACACCGTGACCATCAACACCGACAGCGGGTACCTCTACCTCAACGGCGCGAACATCAACAACGGCGGGCTCGTGGTCTATAGCCTGGCAGACCCGGCCAATCCCGTCTTCGTCGGCTTCGGCCCGAACGTCTACACGCACGAATCTCAGGTCGTCACGTACACCGAAGGCCCTTACGCTGGCAAGGAAATCGCTTTCTGCTATAACGGAACAACCGGGTTCGATATCGTGGACGTCACGAACAAGTCGAGCATGGTGCGGATCAGCCGGCTGGTCTACGACCAACTCGGGTACTGCCACCAAGGCTGGCTGAGCACGGACCGCAAGTTCGTGTTCATGAACGACGAGTTCGACGAGACCAACTTCAAGTACACCGCGACCCGTTCCATCGTCATCAACGTCGAGAATCTCTCCGCGCCGTTCCTCGCGACGACCTTCACGTCCGGCCAGGCTTCCATCGATCACAACGAGTACGTCCGCGGCCACGTGCTCTACCAATCAAACTACACCTCGGGCCTGCGGATCTTTAACGTTCGCAACCCGATCAAACCCGTCGAGGTCGGGTTCTTCGACACCTACCCGGCGTCGTTCCGGCATGACGACGGCGCCTTCGCCTTCAACGGGACCTGGAGCAACTTCCCGTTCTTCCCCAGCGGAACCGTGATCGTGAGCGACATCGACCGCGCCATGTTCATCCTCGACACCTCCGCGGCCGAACGCTGCGTGGCCCTCGACATCAACTCCGACGGATTCGCCAACGGCGACGATTTCGACTCCTACGTCGCCGCCTTCGAGGCTGGCACCGCAGACGCCGACTATGACGAAAACGGCAGCGTCAACGGCGACGACTTCGACAAGTTCGTTTCAGACTTCCAACTAGGGTGCGGAGCGTAAGCAAACCCACAGCAGCGACGCCCGCTCGTTAATCTCGCCACGAGAGCCAAACCGCGTAGTGGTCAATCTCATCAAAACATTGGTAGACTGCCAGCGTGACCAAAGCAGCGAACCCGTCCTGCCCTCGCTGTGGATACGACCAATCCGGCGTCATCGCGTCGTGGGTTGAGTCCTGCCCACTGCAAGGCACCTGCAGCGAGTGCGGGCTGGAGTTTGCTTGGTACGACGTGATCTTGGCTAATCGCCTGCGCGTACCAGGGTTCTTAGAGCACATGTCGGGCTTGCAACCTCGTGCCGCGTGGCGAACGTGGGTGTGGACATTGTGGCCCGCCAAGTTCTGGAGGCGTGTGCGACTGGAGCACCCCGTGCGGCTCTCGCGCGCGTGGCTTTGGCTGCTCCTTCTGCTCGTGCAGTTCCAACTGGCGCACATCGCCTTCGACGGATGGGAGAGTTGGAAGAAGCATGTCGCCGTGAGTCTTCTTGCCAAGCCGCCAGCGGGCGTTCCAGTGCAGGTTGCCCCCGCCTGGACGAAAGGCCTGCTCGCGCGATGGCTCGACCCGCTCCTCGGATCTCCAGAGATCAACTACTTATACGTCAAAGGCACGCCGCCGCCGAGATCTCAATCGTTGAGCGCGGTGATCGACGACATTCTGGCGTGGTGGTCGCCGGGCTGGAGAGATCTGCCCCAGTACGCGATGCCCATTCTCTGCTTCTCGCTCGCGCTGCCCGTCATGCTCCTGTTCCTGCCCGACACACGCAAGGTGTCCAAGATCCGGCGAGTACACGTCGCGCGAGCATTCGTCTACAGCCAGAGTTGGCTCGTCGCGCTCGCGGGCGTGCGTTTTCTAGATCAGGTCTGGGTCGTGACACTCGAAATTGTGGCCCCGACCGGCGTGGCGCGCGGGATGGGATGGCCGTACCGCAGCCCGGTTCTCTTGCCGATCCTCCGGTACTACTATCCGATGTGGGTCTGCGCGTTGGTCTGTATCTGGCTGACGGCGTGGTGGTGGTTCGCCGTCTCGCGCGGGTTCCGCGTCCAGCGAGCCGCCACAGTGTTCACGGCCATGCTCCTGCCCGCGCTCCTCGCCCTCACCATCGCCGCCTTGCTCGTTTCCTCCGTCTTTGGAACCTTCGTCGACAACCTGCTTTTGAGCCGGTTCTGGCCGCGTTGAGCCGTCGCGGTCGGCCAGCGTCGCCACGCTCAAACATCGCAGCCTGCTCGCCACGGTCGATGCTCTGCCAGGAAACTGCGTTCGCATGTTCGGATGACCAACCCATGCCCCAACACACCCCATCCTGCCCCCGCTGCGGCTACGACCAATCTGGCCCTATCGCTACTTGGACAAACGCCTCTCCGCTCCAAGGCCTGTGCACCGAATGCGGGCTGAAGTTCGAGTGGGCGGACGTGCTCAACCCGATCCGTCGTGTACCGAAGTGGTCGTTCGAACACGCGCGCGAGTGGTTGTCGTTGTCGCTCGTCCGCACAGCTTTCCTCGCGCTCCGACCTTGGCGCCTCTGGAGCGAATTACGGATGGAGCACCCGGTTGTCGACCGACGGCTCTTGCCCTTGGTCGCGTGCGGCGCTCTGCTCGTTCATCTGCTGACCGTGACAGGGCCGTTCGTGGCGTACTACGGCTGGGATTGCTTTCGCCGAGCTTCACTAGCCCGGGTGGATCTTTCCGTTGCCCTCTATTCCATTTGGCCCTACGCCGATGGTCTCTTGAACAGCCGGATCTGGCGCACCCAATCGACGGTGCTCACGAAGCTCATGGACCCGTGGTCGCTGTGGGCATGAGCATGGTGGGTTATCATGCCTTTCACGTTTTTGTTACTTCCTCGAACGCTCCGGCAATGTCGCGTGCGGACGCAGCACATCCGCCGGATCGGCGCCTACTCGCTCGTCCACGCAGCGATGAGCGTGCTGCTGGCGGTGCAGTCTCTTAACCTGACTTCAAACGTGATCCAAACTGTCTTCGGGGCCTGGACCGGTTCTCCGTGGGCGGGCGCGATCAGTTCGACAAAGTACGACTCGCTGATGCAGCGACTCCTCTTTCTTGAACGCCCAATGAGCGTCGTCGGTTCCGCGTTCTTGGTGTGGTTGTTCTGGGGCTTTGCCGCCCAGCGCTACCTTCGTCTCCCGCGCCCGTGGCTCGTCGCGCTGGTGATGTCGGTGCTCAGCGCGGCCCTCTCGCTCGGGCTTCTCTGCCTCATGCCCTGGTACTGGCACCCCTTCGTCGAGCGCCTCTCCGAGCGTCGCACTTGGTAAGTGTGGCCGCAACCGTGAACCTCAAATCACTTGGCCGCACGCGTTCTCGCGTCTTACCATCTCGCCATGCCGAATCCCACCGCCACCGAATCCGTGCAATCCCTCCTCACGCAGGCCGACCCGCAGATCGCTAGCCTCATCGCCAAAGAGGCTCAACGCCAAGCCACCACCCTCGAGCTGATCGCCAGCGAGAACCACGCCTCGCTCCCCGTCACGCTGGCGATGGGCACGTGCCTGACCAACAAATACGCCGAGGGCTACCCCGGCGCACGCTACTACGGCGGGTGCGTCTACCACGATCAAATCGAAACCATCGCTCGCGACCGCGCCAAAGCCATGTTCGGCTGCACATTCGCCAACGTCCAGCCACACTCGGGCGCGCAGGCTAACCAAGCCGTCTTCCACGCGACGATGGAGCCGGGCGACACCTTCGCGTCGCTCGTTCTCAAAGACGGCGGGCATTTGTCCCACGGCATGAAGCTCAACTTCTCTGGCAAGTTCTTCAAGCCCGTGCACTACCCGCTGCACTACACCAAGACCAGCGCCGACTTCGAGCGGATCGACTACGACGCGGTAAAAGCAGTCTGCCGCGAGCACAAGCCCAAGCTCCTCATGTGCGGCTATTCCGCCTACCCGCGCATCATCGACTTCAAAGCGTTCCGCGAGGCGGCCGACCTTTGCGGGGCGCTGCTCGTCGCCGACGTCGCCCACATCGCCGGCCTGATCGTCGGCGGCGCGCACCCCTCGCCCTTCCCGCACGCCCACATCGTCACCACCACCACCCACAAAACCCTCCGCGGCCCACGCGGCGGACTGATCCTCACCAACGACGAAGAACTCGCCAAAAAGATCGACAAGGCCGTCTTCCCCGGCAGCCAAGGCGGCCCTCTCATGCACGTCATCGCCGCCAAAGCCATCGCCTTCGGCGAGTGCCTCAAGCCAGAGTTCAAGACCTACTCCACGCAGGTCGTGAACAACGCCGCCGCCCTCGCCGCCGAGCTGACCAAACTCAAGTACCGCATCACCACCGGCGGCACCGACAACCATCTCATGCTCGTCGACCTCCGCGGCCGATCCGAAGCCCTCACCGGCGCAGACGCCGAAAAATGGCTCGAAGCCGCAGGCATGATCTGCAACAAAAACGGAATCCCCGAAGACCCACGCCCACCAAAGTTCACCAGCGGCATCCGCCTCGGCACCCCAGCCATAACCACACGCGGCCTCCGCGAACCGCATATGACCAAGATCGCGTCATGGATCGACCGCGCCCTCTCAGCAGGGCTAGCTGGCGAGACCGAGCTTGCGAAAACAGCCGCAACCGTGCGCGAAGAAGTAAAGAAGTTCTGCGCCGAGTTCCCGCTTCCGCACTGAGCGGCACCGATTCTCAACTCTCAATCGAGTGCGGCAGGTTTTCAACCTGCCTTCTACATCCTCTACCGGTTGGCCCCGAATTCCATCGCACTCTCACCTCACAACAGCTTCATCGCCCGCAACTCCGCCACCGGCTCGTCAAACGAGCACGACCCAAACGAGAGAGCGAACGACTCGCGCACCAGCGCAAACTCCGCCGACTCGATCGTCAGTTCCTTCCACCCGCACGACCCATCCGTAAACCGAAAACTCCCAGCGAACCGATCGTCAAGCACGGCCTGTACACGCTCGACCTCCAACCCGTGTACTCGCGCGATCGCCGCCGCGAAGAAAACATTGAGAAACCCGTGCATCACGCCCCGCGAGGCGTTGGCAGTGGTGTCCAGCGCGAACTCAGATCGCACGGCATGATGCAGACCGGCCGTGGCCTTGAAGGGAACATCGACCCCGGCGCACGCAACAAGAAACGCCGCAAGGTCGGCCGAGGTCGGGATCGCGTCGGGTGTCAGCCCGCCCGTGCGAACCTTCGCGCCGGACTGATTCCCCGCAAGCGCCGCGATAAACCCGCGGCAATCGTTCACGATCGAGAACTCAAAGAACGGGAACACGCCCTCGGGAATGATGTCAAGAGCATCATCAATGAACCCCGCATCCGAGGCCTTCACCTCGATCATGTCCACGCCCGCCAGCCCGCCTTCCTGAGTTGCGTGCCGACGATTGAAGGCCTGGATCGTATTAAGGTCCGAATCAAGACCCTTGATGCCTTGGCCGTCAATCAGCGCGGTCACGCGCCACGGCTCGCCCGCAGCCGCGTGCTCGGGGTACCCGCTCGTCGCATTCGTGCCCGGCATCAACGCCGCCGCGTGCTTGGAGAACTCCTCAAGCCGCGACACCGGGCACACAAATCGGCCCAGCATCCACTCGTCCTCGCTTATCACGCAGCGCGCAAACTCTTCCACGGCCCGGGCCATGTCCAGCCTCGCCGGAGGGAAGAGACCTGCGTAATCGATGAGGCCGGACATCAGGGCGCGGATGCTTCGTGAGCTCATGACCACAGCGTAGCTCGCCGACGGAAACCCTGTTGTTCTCGCGGCTTACTTCGCCAGCTTGGCCACCAACCGCCACACGTCGTGCGGCGTCAGGCTCCGACCGGTGCGTTCGTTGAACCGCTCCACCAACGAATCGAACGCGGGCGTCAACGGCAGTTGGTCGCGCTGACCCAGCGAGCCAACCGCTGCCACCACCAGCTCACGCGCAACTTCCTCATCACCCGGAGTAATCTTCAGCGCAGGGGTGCTCGCGCGACCCACCTTGGGCAGCCTCCCGCCCTTGCGCAGGTTGTGCAGCCGATGCAACAGCTCGCGAGGCGTCGGCGTGGCGCCCGGTCCGACCACGCGACGATAGAGATTCTCAAACTCGGACGTATAAGGAAGGTCGTCGAGCGTCCGCCCCGCCTGTACATACTCGGCCGCAATCTTCGCGTCGAGGTTCTCCAGAGACACCGCCCGCTCCTCGCCATCAAAGAGACCCGCAGGCACGAGCTCGTCGCGCTTCGCCGGGCCCGACACACCCTCCGGCGGCCGCTCGCCGTTCCACAGCATCGGCTCCCAAGGACGCATCGCTTCGGCGAGCTGTTGCGTGGGATCAAGGAACGAATCAACCGCGAGATCGAACATCGCGTGCCGCCGCGCGTTACGGAGCCCGCCGTCGTAGTGACCATACGGAACGACGAACCGCCACTTCAGCCCCGGGTCAGACGCGAGCGCATTAAAGACTACTGCGGCCGTGGGAGCGGGAACAACATCATCGCGCTCCGCGAGCTTGCACAACGTCGCCGCCCGCGCTTTGGGCGCGTGGACCGCCGCGTCCGCCAACCGCAACATCTGCTCAAGATGTTCACGTCGCGCGGCGTGCATCGTCAGAAACGCCGCGATCTCGCCTGATACTCCGGGCAGCGAACCCCTGCAGTCGTGCGCCAGTCGCCAAGGCCAAGCGCCCAGACTCGGAAGCCCGATCGCCAGCCGCTCGATCAACAGAGGTTGCTCGGTCGCGTGCTCAAGCGCGGCCGCCGCCAGAACCGCCAGCCCACCCCCAAACGATTCGCCCTGCAAGAACATCGGTTGCTCCGGTCCGATGAATCGCGACAACGCCCGGCACGCGTTCACCACGTCCGCCACCGCCTGCGGCAACGACCACGACATCCCGGCCGACGTGACGTCCGAGGCCCGCGCCATCGGCGCATCGAGCCCGAACGTGATCCACCCCAGCGGCCAACTCATCATCTGCGGCACGTCAGCCAGCGACCCCAAAAACCCACGCACGCGCACGCACAGCACCGCAACACCACGCTCCCGCAGGTGCTCCCAGCGCTCGCCCTCGCTCGCCAAAATCGGCGCTCTCTCGTACCCGTGCAGCGCAACCAGCCCAGCCCGCGTCGGCGTTCCCTTGGGCGGCATGAACAAAGCCGCGCCGATACGCACGTTCCGAAGGCTCAGAATCTCGTGCGTCGCCGTCGGGTCGGTCGGGTCGGCGCTGCTGCCCAAACGCCGCACGAGCGCCGGGGCCGCGCCCGTGAACACCGCCTGTTGCCACGCGGTCCAGAAGACCGAATGCATCGGGCCGGGCGTGAGGTCCGATACAGACGCCAGCGTCCTGATCGGCGACAAACCAAAGTCTTCGGGCGCATTCATACGAAAAGAGAATACCGTACGCCACGGCGCGAAGTATCAAACTTCCGCACGCAAAGAACGAGAAAGCCGATCGATCCGCCCGTCATTCCCAACCCGCTTCTAGAATCCACCTCATCGCCGTCGCCGAAGGAACTTGCATGTTTGCCCTCATCGCGTATGCCGTGCTCGTTTGGTACGGCGCCCTGCGCTGGCGGCGGAACTGGCGCGGTGTGGCGGCGGTCGCGATCGGCGTGCTGGGCGTGGTACTCACGGGCTACCTGCACTTCATGCTTAACGAGTGGACCCAGGGCCGGGTCTATCTCCGCGTCCTGCAGGTCCTGCTCTATCCTTACGGCGTGCTGGTGGCGGCCGTCGGGTTCTTCATCGCCGCGCTGCCGCGTGTCTACTCCGGTGCCCAGTGTCGCTCCTGTGGTTACGACCTCCGCGGGCTGGAATCCAACGAGCGCGTGTGCCCCGAGTGTGCCACCAAGCACGCGCTGAGCCACCGCTCCGGCGAACCGTGCCGCACCTGTCTGCGCCCGCTCCCCTCGCGCCAAGTCGACCACCACGTCTGCACAAGCTGCGGGACGGTGCACCTGCTCGTCGGCCGAGGCCATCGCGCGTTTGACCGCGAGCGCGAGTTCGGCCTAAAAAACGCAACGCCCGACACCACGCTCGTTGCAACCGCGCTCACTGACCTTCAGCGTTCAGACCGCCTGCGTGAGATCGCGGGTGCCGTCGAGCACACAAGCACACGCGATAAATCGTGAATCACGAGCACGAACCACTCGCCCAATCGCGAGAAATGCCCGAAAAATCCGTCGCCCACGCGCCGGTCTCGTTCAACCACGCACCCACCTGTACATCACGCCGATCAGAAGCACCAGCAACGGCAGCACCGCGATCGTCACCAGCCGCACGAGCTTCACGCGACCCTCGCTTATCGGCTTGACCAGCGCCACCGCCCGCGCCTGCGGGCTCTGCGCGATCAGCTCGTCCTGCCCCGCCAACCAGTACACCGACGCCTCAAACAACTCCAGATTCCCCGGGCTCGATTCGGCGGATCGGCCGTCGGACCGCACCGTCTGCGATCGCTCGTCCATGTACCAGGTATTCGCGCCCACCGCGACCACCCGCTGACCACGCGCGCCCCCAGTCCCACCACGCTCGGCCGCCGCCGCGATCAGCCAACTCGGCGATTTCAGATCACGCCCCGCATCGAACGTCGAGATGTCGGCCTCACGATCAATCTGCCCCCGCATCGCCCACATCGTCGCCCACTGCGACTCGGCCCACGTCGTCCCATCATCGGCCGCAACATACAGCGGCCAGACCGTCACGCCCGCTGGCGCATTCGCCGAGGCCGTCAACGCGATCGGCCATTCCACGCTCAGCGGCAGCCCCTTGATCGCCAGCGAAATCGCATTCTCGCCGCCCACGCTCGTCGCCGGCTGGGCCATCAGGTCCGACAGCAACGCACGCCCACGCGGCGTCAGCACCTCACGCACCACCGGCCGCGCGGTGTCCGCCTTCAGCCCAAACGACGAGAGCAACTCCGTCGTCGGGTCCGGTTGACCAAACGTCGGCAAGACCGACGGGCTCATCGAGATCAACAGCGACTCGCCCGCGTCGGCCAGCCCGCTCAGCAGCTTCCCCAACTGTTTGGACCGCTCAACGCCCGGCTTCTCGCCGCTCGAACCGCTGCCCACAGACGTGTTCGGAACAAGGCTCGCGTACACCACCGGCCGCGTGCCGCCCACGTTGAGCAGCGCCAGATCCGGCGGCACCGCCTGCGTCGCCGTCGCCCACTCGATGGTGTCCACGCCGCGCATCCCCATCCGCTCGCGCACGCGCGTCACGAACCGGTTCAGCTCAAAGAACGATCGCGCCTCACCATGCACAATCACCACGATCGGCTTGAGCGGCGTTTCCAGCGACCCGATCGCCGATGCGAACAACTCTTCAGCACGCCGCCCGATGTCCGCACGCGCGACGACCGAAGAGTCCATCCATTCCGCCGCCGGGAAGAGCATCTCAAACTCGATCGCCGTCAACCCCACGCCCGGCGGCCCGACCACCAGCGCCGCGTTCCCGCGCGACAGCACGTCCGCCACGCGACGAATGTCCGGGCGTTTAAGCCTGAGGATCGTCTCGAGCACGACCGCCGCCGCATCGCGCGCCGGCTCGATCCCCGCCAGCACCGGCCGCAGCGCGTCCTTGCCCTTGAGGCTCAACGCGCTCGACCCGGCGATCTGCTTCAATCGGGCAGCGAGCGCACCCAACTGCTCGACCGCCGGCGAGAGCGAGTCACGGATCGTTGTCGCCGCGAGGTCCGTCGCGGGCACGGCGATGCCACGCACCTTCGCGCCCAGCGACTCGGCCGTCTTCCCCGCCGCGCCACGCAGGTCCTGCGCGCCGATCCGCGACGCCGCCGCGAGATCGCGAAAGTATTCCGCGGCCTTGAGAAGCTCTCCCGCGCCCGGCTCCGTCGGAGCAACGGTCAACGCCTCACGAACCCTTTCAAAGCCCGAAGCGAGCGGACCTTCAAGGTACGCGGCGAGCGAAGTCGATCCGTCACGCGCCGCGACCACCACCGCGCTCTGCGCATCAAGATCCACGCGGTTGTCCTTGGCCAACTCCGCGATCAGCCGGTCGAACTCTTCCTGACCGGCCGCCGACGCCGCGTCGATCGACCGCACCGCCACGCGTTCAGACCGTCGCGCAAACTGATCGAGCACGTCGTTCACTCGGTCCCTTGCCCGCCCGTCCACACGCGAGAAATCTCCCGCAAGCACCACGCGATACTGATTCTTTAGCGACGAAAGCAGCTTCTCCGTCCGCGGCGCCAGCTTGTGGTCGCCCGTGGCCGTCACGTCGTAACGCCGCGAAAACTTCGGCGCAAGCGCGTTTAACAACACCACCGAGACCGTCACCGCCAGCAGCGTCACCAGCGCAAACGACCCGGCCTTGAAGCGCCGCGGCACCGCCGACGCGCCGCCCCCACCATCCCCAGACTTCGTATCGCGCGCCGCACTCATCGCCATCTCCGTGATTCCAGCGTCAGAGTCGTCAGCACCACGAACCAGCACGAAACGCTCAGAAAAAACACGACGTGCGAGAGATCAATCACGCCCTTGGCAAAGTCGTCGATGCGCGGCTTGATCAACGCCGCGTTAAGCACCGGCCGCAACAACGGCGGCAGCTTCTCCGCCGGCACGAACGCCAGCAGCATCATCAAAAGCAGCACGAACAGCGTCCCCAGAAACGCCAGCGTCTGGTTGCTCGTCAGCGACGACACGAACAATCCCACCGCCAGGTACAACGCGCCCAGCAACGCCACGCTCAAGTACCCCGCAAGAATCGGCCCGGGATCGGGCTTGGGGTCCGACAGCGCAACCAGAATCCCCACCAGCGCCAACGTTGGCACAAACATCAACATCAAAAACGCCAGCCCACCCAGGTACTTCCCGATCACCACGGCCGCATCGCTCACCGGGCTCGTCAGCAGCGGCTCGATCGTCCCCGAGCGAAACTCCTCGCTCAGTAACCGCATCGACACCGCCGGCACCACCGGCAGCAGCAGCCACCCCGACACCGCGAAGAACACTCGCAGGCTCGCGATCTGCCCAGGTGCCAAGATCAAGTACGCGAACACCGTACCCGTCAGCAGCATGAACAACGCCGTAACCACCCATCCCACCGGCAGCCGGAACATCGACGACAGCTCACGCGACGCGATCGCGAGCGCAGCCTTCATGCCGACCTCCGCGCGACCGCGCGCGTCTCACCGAGGCCGTCACGCTCAACCAGTTCCATGAACACCCGCTCCAAGCTCGGCCTCTCGCGTTCCAGCGATCGCACCAGCAACCCCGACGCCCGGGCCGACTCAGCAATAGACTCGCGCAGGTCCATGAACCCCGCCTCGGGCGACACCGTGAACACACCCCAGCTCCGCCCGCTCGCCTCCGGGATCCCAGGCTCTTCGTGAATCTGCACCGACGCAACGCCCGCGACGCGGCCGAGCGCCATCACGATCGACGCCGTGCCGCCCGTGCGCGGCACTTCGATCTCGACCGTGTACCGCGCGACGAACCCGGCCGCGTCGATCAGCGATCGCGGCGAGCCGTCCGCCCGCAGCGTCCCGCCCGCCAGCACGATCACCCGATCGCACAGCCGCTCAATCTCGGTCAATACGTGCGACGAGATCAGCAGCGTGCGTTCCACGCCAAGCTCGCGGATCAGCGTCCGAGTCTCGCTCACCTGCGTCGGGTCCAGCCCGTTGGTCGGCTCGTCAAGCACCAGCACGTCGGGCCCGTGCAGCAGCGCGCCCGCCAAGCCCACCCGCTGCTTGAATCCCTTACTCAACTGCCCGATCCGCCGCCCCGCGACCTCGCGCAGCCAGCAGCGATCCATCGCGCGATCGATCGCGCTGCGCCGAGCGCCGCGCTCGAGCCCATACAGCTTGGACCGGAAGGAGAGGTAATCACGCACCGTCATCTCGCCGTAAAGCGGGGCCGACTCAGGCAAATACCCGATCTTCCCCCGAGCCTTGGCCGCAGCCTGGGTAATGTCGTCGCCGTCGATGAGCACGCGCCCCGCGTCCGGAGGCGTGAACCCGGTGATCATCCGAATCGTCGTCGTCTTCCCCGCCCCGTTGGGCCCCAGCAGACCGACCACCTGCCCACGCGGGATCTCAAAGGACACCCCGCGCACCGCACGCAGCGTCCCGAACGACTTGTGAACTTGATCGACCAAGAGCATGCGTAACGAGGATATCGGAGTACGGCCGATATCTCCTTCACTTCAACCACCCGACACGCCCCCACCACGCCCCGGACCCGTACACACACCATCTCGATTCGCAAGAACGTCCGAATCTAAACAAAACGCAGGGCGAAAGCTCGACAATCGGCGCACGACCTCACCGCGACCAGCCTCCCTCCAACATCAAACTCCTTTCCTCGCTAGGATCTCACGCTTGGAGACCTTGACCCCCATGACCGACCCGCGACCAAAGTTGGTGATCGTCGGCGGCACGGGCGTGCCAGCCCACGAGCTGAGTGCCGCACTAGGCGATCGTTATCAAATCGTCTACGGTGCCCAAGATCAATCAACCCTCGAAAGCGCCTGGGCACTCACGGTCCTCGAAGCAACGGGCGACGCGGTGTGCCTCGCCAAACCCGACGGCCAAGTGCTCTGGAGCAACAGCCATTTTCGGGCGCTCGACGACGTGACCAAGGGCAAGGTCGTCGAGCTCACTTCCGAGGCCCTCCGAATCCTCTCCACCACCCCCCGAACCGACTCTTCGGTCGCCAACGCTCTGCGCCAGTTCGCCTCCCCCGATCAGTGCCGGTTCTTTGAGGTGAGCATCACCGCCGCCGTCGATCCCAAGGCCGAGGAACGCCGCGCCGCCGGTCCGCCCTCCGCGCCCACGCCCTCGCCCACCAAACGCGTCTTCGACTACGCCGCCGTCATCGTCCGCGACATCACCAAGGCCCACCGACAACGCCAGAAAATGGACGCCATCGACAAGGCTGGCAGCGAGCTCATCCGAATCGAAGCCGACTCCGTACGCCGCATGAACTCGGTCGAGCGACTCAAGTTCATGGAAGCCAAAATCGTCGGGTACGCCCACGACCTTCTCCACTTTGACCACTTCGGAATCCGTCTCCTCGACGTCCGCACCGGCAAACTCGAACTCGTGCTCTCTCACGGGCTGCCACCCTCTTACGCCGAGTTTGACATCTACCCCCTGGCCGAAGGCAACGGCATCTCCGGCGCCGTCGCGGCCTCGGGCAACAGCTACATCTGCGACGACGCCGCCACCGACCCGCTCTTCCTCCCCGGGCTCTCGGGCGCACGCTCCTCCCTCACCGTCCCCCTCCGCCTCCAAGACAACGTCATCGGCGTGCTCAACGTCGAAAGCCAGCAGCCTCGCGCCTTCGGCCCAGAGGACCGCCAGTTCGCCGAGATCTTCGCGCGCTCCATCGCCGTCGCTCTCCACATCCTCGATCTGCTCGTCGTCGAGCGCAGCACCGTCAACAAATCAATCACCGGACGCGTCGAGGGCGAGCTGAACGAACCCCTCGCCGATATCAGCCACGAAATCGACGCGCTCCTCCGCTCCGCCCCACAGGATCCCGAGACCGCTGGCCACATCGCCCGAATCCGCGCCGACGTCGACGCCATCCGCAGCCGAGTCCGCGACGTCGCCCTCGGGCCCACCACTTTGCTGGGCGTCGAGCGCGCCCTAGCCGACAAGACCATCGACCCGGTCATGAAAGGCCGGCGCGTTCTCGTCGCCGACGACGAAGCCAAAATCCGCCGCATCATCGGCGACGTGCTCCGCAACCGAGGCTGCGAGATGACCGTCTGCGACTCCGGCGCCACCGCCATCGACGCCATCATCCGCGCCACCGAGCAAGGCATCCGCTTTGACCTCATCGTCAGCGATATCAAGATGCCCGACCGCAACGGTTACGAGGTCTTCGCCGCCGTCCGCCGCCTGATGGGCCAGGTCCCTGTCATCCTCATGACCGGCTTCGGCTACGACCCGCACCACTCCATCGTCCGCGCCTCGCAAGAAGGCCTGCAGGCCGTGCTCTTCAAGCCCTTCCCCGTCGAGCGCCTCGTCGACGAAGCCCGCAAAGCCCTGACCCCCGCCCCGCCCATGGGCTGACCTCAACAAATCTCACGCCCACGCCCAAGCCAACGTACAAGCC
>CAZIMT010000076.1:0-15192 GCA_964540295.1 uncultured Phycisphaeraceae bacterium | reverse complement strand
GCCCGGGCTCTCGCGCTCCGTCTTCCACGAACGCTTCACCGAGCTCGTCGGCGAGCCGCCGCTTCAGCGTGTGCGCACGTTCGGAAACACCACGTTCCGGTACATTTCCGGGCTACGCGCGCTCACTTAGCACGATGATTCCAGAATAAACCAGTGTGCCAACGAAGCGTTGCCGCTCGTGTGAACGAGCGGCGACGCCGGGAGAAGCTGATGCGGACGCGAGAGCGCGAGCCCTGCCGCGGACTCAGCGGGCGTGAGCGTGCGCACGCTCGTGGTTGTGAGCCTCGACGATCGGGAAATCAACATCGACGTCGAACGCGCGGTTGAAGAAGTTGGTGTAAAAGTTCAGCGCGATTGCGCCGACGATCTCGGCCACCTCAGCGTCAGCGAACCTCGCGTCCTTGACCGCCTTGACGTCGCTCTCGCCCACGCCGCCGCGGAGATCGATCACTGCCTGAGCGAACTTAAGGGCCGCGAAGGTTTTCGGATCGGCCGATTTACGGTGGCGAGCCTCGTCGATCTGTGCCTGACTCAGCCCGGCCAGCTTCCCCAGCACGGAATGAGCCGACAGGCAGTACTTTCAGTTGTTGTTCTCCGCGGTCAGGACCGTGATCTGTTCGCGGATCTTCGCGGGGAGCTTGCCGCCGCTGAGCGCGGCGTTGAACTGGGCGTATCCCTGCAGGACCGCGGGCGAGTTGGCCATGACCTTGGCGAGGTTGGGGACCATGCCCAGCCTCTTCTGGAAGGCCGCGAAGATGTCCTTGTTGGTGCCGGTGGCGGTTTCGACGCTTTGAATCGGGAGACGTTCCATGAGAAAACTCCTCAGATTGGTGAGCGGCAAGGCCGGGCACCGGGCGGAACACTCGCCGAAAAGGCTCTCGGTCGTACATAGACCGCTCAGTCTATACGATTCTCCGTCGAGCGATTGGTTTCAGGCCACGGCAGATCTTTTCTCTTTTTTTAATCGCAAAAATTCACGGTTTGGTCGTTCTCGTCCCCGCTGCATCTATATGGTACAGTCTAGTAGATTTACCAACGATCTCGTCGGAGAACACGCTCAATGCCCGCCAGCCGCCGCGACGAACTGGTCGACACCGCGATGAAAGTCTTCTGCGCCCACGGCTTCCACGCCAGCGGGCTCGAGAGCGTCCTCCGGGCTGGCGGCATTAGCCGCATGACCATCTACAACCATTTCAAGTCCAAGGACGAGCTCATCGTGGCCGCTCTTCGCCGCCGCGACGAGATCTTCCGCAACCGCATGATGAAGTTCGTGGAGTCCAAGGCCAAAGCCTCGCGTGGCCGCCTGCTCGCGGTCTTCGATTTCCACGAAAACTGGTTCAACGCCAAAGATTTCTCGGGCTGCATGTTCATCAACGCATCGGCCGAGTTCGGCGACCCTGACTCTGCCCCGCGCCGCGTCGCCGCCGAGCACAAGCTCGAGGTCGTGCGCTATCTCGCCGAACTCTGCGCCCAATGCGGCTTCACCAACTCGCGTCACATCGCGGATCAACTCAACGTGCTGATCGAGGGCGCCACCGTCACCGCGCGAGTCGTCGGGCAGGTCCAGGGCAACGGCAGCGACCCCGGCGTCTCGGCCCGCCTCGCGAAAGAAATGGCGCGCTGCGTGCTTGACCAGGCCAAACGAGAAGCCGCGCTTCCAAAGATCGTCTTCACTCCGCGTACCGCACCACGCCCTTCCCCTTCACGACCTTCCCGATCTGGAACACCGTTTCGCCCAGTTTTTCCAGGTTCTCCGCCACTGAATCCGCGAACGCTGGCTTCACGATCACGCAGTAGCCGATCCCTAGATTGAACACTCGTTCCATCTCATCGGCCGCGATCCGCCCGTGCCACTGCAGGAACTCAAACACCGGCGGCACGTCCCACGATCCACGCTCGATCACCGCGTCGCACTCCTTGGGAATCGACCTTGCCAGGTTCTCGCGCAGCCCGCTCCCCGTGATGTGCGCCATGCCCGTGATCACGTTCTTCACCTTGTATGTCCGCTGCAACTTCACGATCGACCCCGCATAAATCCGCGTCGGCGTCAGCAACACCTGACCCAGAGTCAGCGGTAGGTCGGCTTTCCGAGCCGACTTCTTTGCCTTCTTCTTCATCGCGCTCACCGCCGAGTGATCTGCGGGCGAAGAGTCGAGCGAAGCGTCGGCCCGGAGGTCCGACCTACCAAGAAACGGCGCGTTCAAATCCAGCTTCGCGTGCTCGACCACCTTCCGGACTAGCGAGTACCCGTTGCTGTGGATCCCGCTGGACGCCAGCCCCAGCACCACGTCCCCAGGCCGGACCCGTTCGGGCTTGATCGCACGCTTGAGCTCGACCACGCCGACGCAAAAGCCAGCCAGATCAAAGTCCCCGACTCGATAGACGTCGGGCATCTCGGCCGTCTCGCCGCCCAGGAGCGCACACCCCGACTGCTTGCACCCTTCAACCACGCCCTTGATCAGATCCGTCAGCATCGCCTTGTCCACCTTGGGCACTGCGATGTAGTCCAAGAAAAACAGCGGCTCGGCTCCCTGAACGATCAGGTCGTTGACGTTCATCGCCACCAGATCGATCCCCACCGTGTCAAACACACTCATCTGCTGGGCCAGCTTGACCTTGGTGCCGACGCCGTCGGCGCACGCCACCAGCACCGGGTCTTTGTAGTTTCGCGCGAAGAGCCGCTGGTTGTAATCTAGCCTGAAAAGCCCGGCGAACCCGCCGTCGTTCGGGATCACACGCGGCCCATAAGTCTTGCGCACGAGCGCAGGTATCGACTCGGTGAACGAGTCCTTATCGGTCAGGCTTACGCCAGCCGACGCATAGGAAAGACCGGCAGAGGCCGCGGGTGGCTTGATGAGCATGAGAGAGCGTATGAGGAGACATCGCAAACGAAAAGGAACCGCACCGGGCCCATCCTCAACTCGCGCCCTCAAGCCGAGAGCCGGGGCGTGCCGCTCCGCACACCTCCACCCTCTCGCCGCCTCGTCTTCTCAGATCCTGACCATCCGAGCCCCGATCTCGGCCCGAAACGCGACCCAGAACCCGTCGGAAGCCGCACTCGAAGGCCTCTCAATTCCGCCAATTCCCAAAGATCTGGTTGCACTCTCGACCCAGACCGGTCATAATGAATCTTCTTCGCCCGGCGTTCTGCCCAAGGCACACATAGGAACTCTCCGATGAAAACGTCCAGAAAGACTTCCGGATCACGCCAAGCGCCGGCCTTCACGCTGATCGAGCTCTTGGTCGTCATCTCGATCATCGCGCTTCTGATCAGCATCCTGCTCCCGGCCTTGGGCAAGGCTCGGCAAACCGCCAAGGCGTTGATCTGCCAGGCGTCCCAGAAACAAATCGGTGTCGGGATGGGCGCGTACCTCAACGCGAACAAAACCTACTACCCCGGCGATCACTGGGAACCGGGAAAGAGCACCATCGTGTGGCCCGCACGCATTCGCACGTTCCTCGGCCCCAACACCGAGGCCGTCTTCGCGTGCGCCACGGCTCCTTCCGAGTTCCGTTGGCCCAAGCTCGCGAGCGGCGCCACCGATGCGCGCTACGCCAACACCGGCAAGTACGTTGGCTGGCAAGAAGACGACGTGATCTACGACGGCGGGATCAGCCGCGGCTCTCTCCGCGTTTGGACATACGGCTATAACGGGTTCGGCGAGAGAGAAGACTACAGCGCCTCGAGGATTTACGGCCTCGGCGAGCACATCCGACACCCGAAAGAGTGGCTCGTCGAACAGAAGAAAGTGGATAACACCAGCAGCACCGATATCGGATGGTCAGAAGTCCCTGATTCGAGAGTCCAGTTTCCCTCAGACCTCATCGTCATCGGCGACTCCAACCGCGACAGCTACTGGGATACCTCGATTTCGATGCAATCCGACCTGCCCATGGGCAAGGATCCCAAGGACGCTACGGTACGACCCGGGTTCGTTCACGCAAAGAAGACTCAGTTTCTGTTCGCGGACACTCACGTCGCGGCGAAATCGCGCGAGGAATGCACCGACAACAAGGTGCCCAGCCAGATCGGCCTGTGGAACGTCGACCGAAAGCCTCATTACACCTATTGAGCACGAGCCGATCAGCAGATCTCCGGCGAGAAAAACGTGAAGTCCCGTCTGACACCCGAAAGTTCTTGAAGATGAATACCAACGCTCTCAAGGTCACCATTGCCATTCTCGCCCTCGGGGCCGCAGCATACTTCGGATGGAAACAGTTCCAATCTGAAGAAGCTGAAACGGACGCGTTTGCCACGAAGTCCTCGTACCAGTGCGCCTCTTGCAATAACATCTTCGACGCAAGTCTAAAGGAAGCGTTGGCCGCTTCCGATGCTGGAAAAAGTCTCTCATGCCCCAAGTGTGGCAAGGAAGGCACCTTTCACGTCTTCCGCTGCCCCAACTGCAGCGAGGCACTAATTCCAGTAGGACACAGCGGTTTCCCGCAGACCTGCCCGAGCTGCAAGAAAAAGACGTCCTGACCACTTCCGGAACTCAACGCCAACGGAGTGAACACGATGAGCCTCAACACACGCCGAATCGCAGCCTGCACGGCCGCACTTCTGACAGCGAGCGCCGCTCAGGCCCACTTTTTGGTGTTTGACTTCGTGCTCGTGCCCAATCAAGTCGTCCCCGGCGCCGCCAGCAACGCCATCGGTGTCGGACGCATCGTCTACAGCCACCACACCGGGCTCTTTAACATCGACCTCACCGTCTGGGGCATCCACACCGCAGACCTCGCGGGCGCGGCCCCCAACGACAGCCCCGCGTATCTCTACGTCGGGGCCATGGGGCACAACGGTGACCCCATCGTCGATTTCACCTACGACAACCCCACGCCTTGGACCGACACGCCCGACGGGATGCAACTTCACCTTCAAGCGGTCTTCCTCGGCGGCGATCAGGGCAGCATCAGTTCGGACTACGGGCTGAATAACGAAGCCATCACCAAACTTCGTACCTACATCCAGATCTTCACCTTGGCTCACCCCAACGGCGAACTCCGAGGCCAGATCCTCCCCGCGCCGGGCCTTCCCTGCCCCGCCGACCGCGACGTGGACGGCTTTGTCACTGGCGACGACTACGACCTCTACGTCCGGCTTTTCGAACTGGGAACCAACTTGGCCGACTTCAACAAAGACGGCTTCGTGAACGGTGACGACTTCGACGAGTTCGTCGCCGCATTCGAAGCTGGCTGCTGAGCGCTGAACTTGGCCGAGCCCGAAAATTGTTGCACGTTCGCCACCGATCTCATTCTGGCTGGCTGACTATCCGTGCGCCCTCTACACTCGACCCATGTCACTTCTCTGCACCGGAACCATCGGCATCGACACCATCGTCACCCCCACCGGCCACGCCGAGCGCGTGCTCGGGGGGTCTTGCACGTATTTCGCGGCTGCCGCGTCGTTCTATGGCCCGGTCCGCATCGTCGCGGCCGCCGGTGACGATTTCCCGCCCGAGTTTCATAAGACGCTGACCAGCTTCAAGCAGGTCGACACTCAAGGCCTCGAGATCCGCAAGGGCTCGAAAACCTTCGCCTGGGGCGGCAAGTACCACGCGAACATGAACAGCCGCGAGACGCTGTTCACCGAGTTGGGCGTGCTGGGCGAGAAGCCGCCGACGGTCCCGGCCGTGTACCGAGATTCCAAGTTCGTCTTCCTCGCCAACTCGCACCCGGCCGTGCAACTCGGGCTGCTCGAAAGCGTCCCCGGCAAGACGCTGGCCGTCGCCGACACCATGGACCTGTGGATCAAGATCGCTCGCCCCGAATTGCAAGTCCTGCTTCGCAAGATCGACGGCCTGGTCCTCAACTACGACGAGGCCGAACTGCTTACGGGCAAATCAAACCCCGTCTCGGCTGCCAAGGCGATCCTCGAAATGGGACCACGCTTCGTCGTCGTCAAGAAGGGCGAGCACGGCGCGCTCCTCATCCACCGCGACGGCCTGTGCGCGCTGCCCGCGTACCCTGCCGAACAAGTCATCGACCCCACCGGCGCTGGCGACACCTTCGCTGGTGGCATGATGGGCTCGCTGGCCGCGTCGAAATCCAGCAGCGCCGACGCCGGCTCGTTCCAGAACGTCCGAGCCAGCCTCGCCCACGGCACGGTGGTGGCCAGCTTCAACATCGAAGCGTTCAGTTTGGACCGGTTGAAGACGCTGACCCGGGCGGAGTTGGATAAGAGATACGCGGAGTTTGTGGCGATGGTGAGGGTTTAAGACCGTTCGAGAAGCGTCGGACGGTTCGCGGCGCTGCTCGGGGTGTTGCTGTGGTCGAGAGTGTGATGAGGCCGTCGCACGAAAGGGCGTTTCGGGCGTTGCTGGTGGACCTTGACAAGGCGGAAGAAGCGTTCGCGTTGGTGCGACGGTTACGCGATGGGCGCGCGACGCCCGAGCAGAGGAAGATCCATGTGCTGGCGTGGGGGCCTCATGTGGAGAAAGAGTTGCTGCAGGCCGCGCGGGATGAGGGAGCGAGCCAGGTGCTGACGCGCGGGGCGTTTGACCATGGGATGGAGGCGCGGCTGCGGCGATTGGATGGGGGAGGTTGTTGAAGCAGAGAAGGACCCGTGCCACTGAGGAGTACTTCACTGGTCTGTACTCTTGTTCTCGAGTCCAACATTGAAGACACCGAGGACGCTCAACGCCGCGTCCTCGGCGGCACGCCCAGTGCTTGGTGCCACCCTGCCGAGAGGTTCCCCACTCCGAAGCCAGCATGAGGTACGTCGATATTTTCGCAGTTGAGTGGAATTGCGTAGGTAAAAGGTCCGAATACCACGAAGCGTCGCTTCGGATAACCATCATCGACCCCCTAGGAGAATTGTCATGGCTCGTACATTTTCGCGGTATGCCCGGCGTTCGGCATCATGGCTCGTATCGGCTGTCGGACTGGCGGGACCTTGGGTCGGCTCAGTGAGCGCTCAGTCGGACTCCACAGGCGGTGGACAAACCGTTTTTTGCTTCCAGTGCGTCGGGATACAGGCCGAGAGCGATTTCAGGGGTAGCTACTCGATTGCCGTATCCCTCGGGGACTGGCTTGTCACCTCCGCACACGCGTCGACAGTTTGTGTTGGAGGGGGATTCGGGAGTTGGTCTGGCTCGCCAAGCGCCGAGTGGTGCGGCGATAGCGGTCCGGAGTCCTTCGTCGTGACGGGTGGGGACAGTGACGCGGGTGATCCATGCGCCGGGGCCGTCTCGTCTTCACTTGTGATTTCAGTGAACGGAGACCACATCCCATCAAGATCTGCGACCACTTCAATTGTTTCTGATTTGTGCATGAGAGTTGCAAGTGATTGGGAATCAATAACATATTACGAGCGCCTTCCCGCATACTACATTCCGGATTGCAGTTCGCTCGGCTCGGAGTTTGCAAATGTATTCGCGACGGCAGCAAGCTCGTCGGCTCGCTCATTTGCACTCTCTCGAACCGGTCCAGCGCCAATGACACTATCGCGGACGAATCGCATCGACTATTCGTGGACGTCCGTAACCCCGCGGTCACCACTAATCTGTGAGCCGGACAAAAAGTGCCCCGATGATCGCGGAGAAGTCTTTGCTCATGTGAGCATGTTCCGGAGTTCGATTACAACGGTTTCAAGCGATGGTCTTCGGCAAAGCTCACTTAGGCAGGGAGTTGTGGCGTACGGCAATCAAGGACTGGTCAGGTTGGGGATCGCTTCGAACAGCGAGTTCGATCCCGTTATTGGTCCTAACGGCGTGGACTTAGCAATGAGCGGGCAACTGATCGACACGCTCTCGCTGGGAGCGACAGACGATGTGGTCAATATTGAGTTTGAGGAGGATCGCGATTCATTCAACAGCTTTGACGGGGATTTAAATCGAGATGGATCTGTTTGTTGGACTGATCGTATATTATTTGGGGCGGCTCGGGATGCAACCGTCAACGATCTGAACTATAACGCGCGAGCCGATTTCAACCTTGACGGTGTCGTCAATAACGACGATCTGGTACTTCTAAACATGCAGTGTCTGACTTTCGACTTTGATTGCAACGGTTTCATTAACGGTGATGACTTTGATGCTTATATGGTAGCATTCGAGTTGGGAGATTTTGTGGCCGATACCGATGCTGATGGATTTGTTACGGGTGACGACGTCGATCTGTTTGTTGACGGATTTACGGGTTGCTGAACGAGCATCTTGTCGATACTCCCCAACGGGCGGTGTGTGTAAACATGCACCGCCAACTTTCGAGTGGTTGCCTCGTTCCGCAGCGGCTATCTGCTTGTTTAGCTTTACCTGCTGGGCTAATTCAAACAGATATTTCAAGGGTTTGCGACGCGAGCTGCAGTGGGGCGTGTGGCCTGGAATAGTCCTGATGCACCGGGCATTTCACCATGGGATATAGAGGCGCGTTTGCAGAGTTTCGTGGCGCGGTGGGGGGGACAGGGGCGATCGAGAACTGCGCTGATGAACAGTGTGGGGGGAGCTATTTGCAACGCTGCTCCGTCCTCGGCGGCCCACCGCTTACTTGGGGGGCGGCTCACGCATCGCCCGTCCGCCTTGCTTCGTGATCACCGAACCGTCTTTCGTCTTCGTTGTAATGATCTCTTCCTTCGTCGGAGCTTTGGAGGAATCGGACGCGAGACTCGATGGAAGGAACTGCCAGGCCAAGACAGCGCCGGCCGCCATCAGCCCTGTAATCGCAATTGTCAGTTTGATTTTATTGTTCTTATTCACGAGACTACGGGACCTCCAAAAAAGATCATGCGCCAGCAAGGTGCTCGCGCACGATCGGGGTATCACAAGAACTTAAGAGAACCTTCGCCCGCCATCACTCATTGTTCCAGTCGGGGAAAGTAACCCAGTAATCATCGTTGATCACCGAGTCTTTCGTCGCGCCGGGACGGATCTTGGTGTACTTGGAGTGTCCATCGAGGAACCCTAAGACGCTCCGATTGAAATCATCGTACCCATTCTTGATCTGTGTCTTTGGATCCGTCGCCTCGAGGGTGAGATCGCCCCATTCATCCTTGGCGAAGACGAGGAGCGAGGGGCTGAAGTTGTCTCCAAGGGCCAGACGGCGGACGAATGTTTCCCAAGACTGCCCGAAGTCGCCAGTCTTCGTGCGAAGGTCTTCCCAACCACGCAAGTTTGAGTGGTACGAGGTTCCAACGTCGTCATAGCACGTTGAGTTATCTCGGTTGAGATTCGGATAGTTCTGTTGATGTCCACCGCGATCGCTGGGATCTTTGAGCACGGGAATCTGAGTCGTCACGCGATCAGGATCAACGTTGGACTTGCCCCAGCGCTTGGGAGTGGGCGGCTTCGGGATGTTCGCGGCCGTCAGGTAGGGGTTGAGCGGGCGAACGTTCGCCATCATGTCAAAGACCGAGTTGCGTCCGGTTACCCAGGCATCGCCGCAGTTTTTCCCTGCGAATGTCCAGGTGCATACAGCAGTGATGTTGTTTGGCAGGGTGCTCGCAGGCTTGATCCCGAGCGAGAGCCAGGGTTCGGTCCCCGGGCTGTAGATCGGCAGGAACGGCATTTTGCCCTTGCTGTCGTTGTTGTACGACGCATTGGCCTTCATCACCGAGCCCATGTTGGACAGGCTGATTGCCAACCGCGCCGACTTGCGGGCCTTGCCGAGCGCGGGTAACAGAACCGAGATCAGCAGCGCGATGATCGCGATAACCACCAGCAATTCGATCAAGGTGAAGGCACGACGAGGACGTTGGATTTTGAACATTTTGAAACCCTCAACGCGGCGAACGCCGCAGGCCAAAGGAACGCGAATGGGTCATTCGAATCAGCTCTTCAATCTTCGCAAGACTGGGCTCGAGAGGCCGGAACACTTGAAAATCTGGAAGCCAAGAAGACGCTGGAACACTCACAAAGACGGGTCGAGATGGTAGCGAGAACGGTTCGATGGGCAAGAGGACGAGGTTTATGCCGGGCACGGATCGAACAAAGGACTCTGAAGCAGGAGAACATGCGAGATTGCATGATAGCGAGAGCGCGAGTAGAAACGTTTGACGGACGAAAGTCAAGAATCAAATGGTGTCGCTCGGGTCGAGCGAGAGAAACATCTCAGGGTGACACGAAAAAGACGCAGAAGAGGCGGGCTTTCGAAGAACTCGAAGCCGGGCGGAAAGTCGTGATCGCGGTCACCCGAGAGGCACGGTAGAAGGTTCAGAGTTCAGAACTTCGGAGAAGCAGGACAGAAGAACGAGCGGAGGGTGAACTTGAGCCTGAGCACTGAGACGTGAGCGGTAGAGAGGAGGGCGGTCAGGCGTGAGCGGTCAGGGGTGAGGGTCAGAGGTGAGGGGTGGTGCAGTTTGGGGGAACGGCAGGATTACAGGTCATTGATACGCTTCGACCACATTCTACCAAGAGTTCCACAGATTCGCCAAGATTTTATCAAGGGTTTTACGTCTTCCTGTCAAGTACACCGTTGCGGGCTGGGTGTGCGAGAGTGTTCGAGTCGCCGATTGCCGTGGCCAGATCCGCGCGGGTTGATCGTGCGGACAGACGGCGTCGGCGTTGTGGTGCGAGCCTTTGGACCAGCGCCGGGTGATTGACACCGGGGCTGGTCGGCCTTTACTTTCTCGTGGACCAAATGAGTGTCAATACCGAGGCGGTCGATGGATCGATCGGTTAGGTCTTTGATAGTTATTTGCGAATTTCCTTTCTGTGATTTCGGGAGATGATGTGCCGCTGTGCGATCGATCTGGCGGCGAGTGTTCCGCACGGCGGCGAAGAGTCTGGTGTATAAACCCTGCTCGGTCAGGCAGATTGGAATGAGGTTCGAGGCGCGGCCTGGATCAACGTGTTGAGCGGCGGGCGAGATTTCCCCGGGGGGAAACAGCTGGGACTGATCAGCTAGGACGAACCAGCTGAGACGAATCAGCAGATCAGAACGAGCCGATGCCAGAGCGATGGTTGGAACACAATGAGGAACCGTTTGTGAGCGAAAGTATTCGGAAACCAGACCCCGATCAGATTGGGCTTCGGCCTGATCCGGAGGACCCTCCCGCGCTGCGCCCGAAGCCGCCGGTGACGCGAACTCCGGGCCCGAATCGTTCAGGGGATACGGTGCCGGTGCTGGTGCCGACGGGGACGATCGCGGACGCGGAAGTCGCGTTGCAAGAGGCGGCCAAGAGCGGCACGAACATGGACACGCTGGTGAGCCGGCTGGTGGTGGACCAGGGGCTGGCGACGCCGGAAGAAGTTTTGCAGTGTCTGGAGCAGGCCAGGCAGTCCAACGAGGACAAGAACCAGTTGACGCTGGCGCAGTTGTTGGTGGCGAACGAGTATGTGACGCCGCGGCAGATTGCGCGGCTGCGAGCGATTTTGGATGCGGAGCGGGCTGGACAGAAGATCCCGGGGTACCGGATTTTGGGCAAGCTGGGCGCGGGGGCGATGGCGACGGTGTTCAAGGCTCGTCAGACGAGCCTGGATCGGGCGGTGGCGATCAAGGTGCTGCCTAAGAAGTTTTCGCAGAACCCGCAGTTTATTGATCGGTTCTATGCGGAGGGTCGGGCGGCGGCGCAGCTCAATCATCCGAACATCGTGCAGGCGTACGACGTGGGCAAGGCTGGTGAGGTTCACTACTTCGTGATGGAGTATGTCGAGGGCCGCACGGTGTATGACGACATCGTCAAGCACAAGAGGTTCACGGAGAAGGACGCGGTCGAGATCACGATCCAGATGGCCGAGGCGTTGCTGCACGCGCATGAGAAGGGTCTGATCCACCGCGACGTGAAGCCCAAGAACATCATGCTTTCCAACGAGGGGATCGCGAAGTTGGCGGACATGGGTCTGGCGCGGCCGATCACGGACGTTGAGGCGGCGGAGGCGGAGAAGGGGAAGGCGTTTGGCACGCCGTACTACATCAGCCCGGAGCAGATTCGTGGCGAGGTGAAGATCGGGCCTCCGGCGGATATTTATTCGCTGGGCGCCACGCTGTACCACATGGTGACGGGGAACGTTCCGTTTGATGGGAAGAACCCGTCGGCGGTGATGCACAAGCATTTGAAGGCGGAGCTGGTGCCGCCGGACCATGTGAACCCGAAGCTTTCGGCTGGTGTGAGCGAGGTCATCGAGATGATGATGTCGCGGAACCCTGGGGACCGGTACCCTAGCTGCAAGGATCTGCTGATTGATCTAAGGGCCTTGCGGGTGGGGCAGACGCCGCCGATTGCGCACAAGGACATCGGCGGGGCGGACCTTTCGGCGCTTGCTCAGGCGGAGGCGGCGGCCCCGGGCGAGATTCAGGTGGACAACTCGACGGACACGCGGCCGCTGTTCAAGCAGCCGCTGTTCATTGCGATGGTGGTGATGCTGGTGGTGAGCGTGGCGGGCAACATTCTGTTGCTGGCGATCCGTGGGGACTAAACCGGGTTGGGCTGAATCGGGTTGGACTGACCCGGGTTGAGGGCAAGCGGCGAACAGGGCGCGGAGAATTCACGGTTTACCCTGAGAACGCTCACATTTCCCGCTTGCCTTCGCGTCGCCGGTCGGTTAGCCTTTTGCTGGTTCTTGAGCTGGGACGGCGCTGTCTGCTTGGGCCGAAGTCGGAGCGAGGTGTTCTGGTTTGATGTTTCGGTTTGAAGTGATTCGGTGATATGAACTCGCATGACCACAACATCACTTGTTTGAGACCCCCAGACCGGGGCGCGGTGGCGTTGGTTGGCGGGTTGGTTGTTGGCGCGATCACTCGCCGGAGTTCAGGCCGATCGCCCTTCTCGGCTGTGCGGTCATGACTCAGCTGTTCTTTGAGAAATGTTTATCGATCATCCAGGCCCGAGACACAAGTTCTCGTGAGAGTCGGCTGTTGCCGACTCGGCCCTAACCCTGTCAGGAGTTCTCGTCATCGCAATCGGGAGATTCAGCCGCGATTCCGCCCCCGTCAACCGGACCCGGGTCAATTTTCTTATCCGCATCACGCCCGTGCGTGTGATCGGCCCGGACAACGAGCAGATCGGAGTTCTTGAGACTCAGGAGGCCATCCGCCGTGCGCAGGAGCAAGGGATGGACTTGGTGGAAATCTCGCCCGACGCTCGGCCGCCGGTCTGCAAGATCATGGACTACGGCAAGTACAAGTACGAGCTGAGCCAGAAGCAGAGGAAGACGCGGGCGGCGAGCAAGTCTTCGGAGATGAAGGAGATCCGGCTGGGGCGTTCGATGAAGATCGACCCGCACGACGTGCAGGTCCGCATCGACCAGGCGCGGCGGTTCCTGATGGCGGGTCACAAGGTGATCGTGACGCAGCGGTTCAAGGGGCGCGAGATCGCGCACCGCGAGATCGGGCTGGAGAACCTTCGCACGGTCGCCAACCAGCTGGCGGATATCTGCAAGCTGGAGCAGACGCCGCGTTGGATGGGCAAGGCCGCGAGCATCATCATCGCGCCCGACAAGCCCAAGGTCGAAGCGATCAAGCGGAAGCTCGACAAGGAGAAGGCCGCGAAACTCGCCAAGGGCGAGAAGATCGAGGAAGAGAAGCCCATCGAGGAGTTGGAGAAAGAAATCGCGATGGAGATCGAGGCCGACGGGCCCGACATCGATATCGATGACGAGGGCGGCGAGGTCGTGGGCCGCGGCGAGGCGTCTGAGAAGGATTGAGTCTCGAACAGCAGGTTTTCCTGGCTATTGAACCGCGGCGAAAGATGCACGCCGGGGTGCTTTGAGAGCACCTCCGGCCGCTGCGCGGAGCCTCTTGGCATGCGAACGATGCGGTGCGTTCTGGGCGTTGCGGCGGGAGTTCTGACGTTAGTGTCGGCCGGGTGTTCAACAAGAGCGTCGAGCGATCGATCCTCCGAGACATTCGCCGCGCGCATTCTTTCTCGGGAAGAGCTCATGCAGCGATTTGTTGATCGAGCGGTCACGATTGCGGGCCGGGAGTATCGCTATGTGGTGTATGTGACGCCTGCGGTTGGATCGGTCAATGGCTCGATGCCGCTGGTGGTGTTCCTGCACGGCAGCGGCGAGTGCGGGAGAGACAACGCCAAGCAGGTCAGGGTCGGGCTGGCACCGGCGATCTTGCTCCGGCCCGAAGCCTGGCCTTGCGTGGTGATCTTTCCGCAGAAGCCGACGCGAGAGTCGCAGTGGGAGGACCACGAGGATGCGGTGCTCGCGATGGTCGAGGCCGCTCGCAAAGAGTTTGCGATCGACGAAGCACGCATCTCGCTCACGGGGCTGTCGCAAGGCGGGCACGGCTCGTGGGAGATCGGCGTGCGGCACCCGGAGCTGTGGGCGGCGGTGGTGCCGATCTGCGGGTACGGCGATGCCGCGTTGATCGCGAGGCGCTGGAAGGGCACGCCGGTGTGGGCGTTCCATGGCCTGAAGGACAACGTGGTTCCGTGGAGCAAGACTGGCGACGTGGTCGCGGCTCTGAACGCGGCGGGGCACGGCGTGAGTTTCACGACCTACGCCGACCTCGACCATAACAGCTGGGACCGCACGTACCGCGAATCGGGGCTGGCGGCGTGGCTGTTGGCGCAGCGCCAGAGGTAGCACCGTCTGTGTTCGTTGTTGCCTTGCTGTTTGGTTCTACTTGTTGTCGAGGTCAACCTGCGTGTTGCGAGCGATCTCGTGAGGTGTTGCCACGCCGTTCAAGCACTTGACCTTGCCGTCGTCGACCAGAGGCCTCATGCCGTTGGCGAGGGCGGCGTTGCGGATCTCTGACAGCGGGGCCATCTTGAACGCCAGGTCGCGGATGGTGGAGTTCATGACCATCATCTCGAAGATTCCGAATCGGCCTCGATAGCCGGTGCGGTTGCAGTTGTCGCACCCGACAGGCTTGTTGATTTTGCCGAGCCCTTCTTCGTACTCGATGCCGACGAGCTGCATGTACTTGGGGTCGAGGTCTTCGCGCGCGGCGAGCGTCTTGCAGTTTTTGCAGAGGACGCGGATGAGGCGCTGGGCCATGACGGCTTGGATGGAGCTGGCGACGAGGAAGGGCTTGACGCCCATGTCCACGAGTCGGGTGATGGCGCTGGGTGCGTCGTTGGTGTGGAGGGTGGAGAAGACGAGGTGCCCGGTGAGGGCCGCCTGGATGGCGATTTCGGCCACTTCGTGATCGCGGATTTCACCGACGAGGATGATGTTGGGGGCCTGACGGAGCATCGAGCGAAGGATGGCCGGGAACGTGAAGCCGATGGCCTCGCGGACCTGGCACTGGTTGATGCCCTCGAAGGCGTATTCGACAGGATCCTCGGCGGTGATGATTTTTTTATCG
>CAZIMT010000075.1:0-15646 GCA_964540295.1 uncultured Phycisphaeraceae bacterium | reverse complement strand
GCCTTGACCCGCGCGAGCCCCCCCTGTTCCGGTGGACGAATCGTGAGAGCCGCGGGTGTAGTCATTCCGAAATTGGTCGTTGTGCATAGCGTGTTTACTCCGAACGAGGCCGATTCAAGGCCGTGAACTCTAAAGGCGGGGTACGGCAAGGAGAGGGGAACAGAATATCAAGAAATGATGAACCTCGTTGATTAAAACAGACAGGAACACGAATTTTCACAAAAAATACAATAAACAATCTTCATGCGAAAAACCGACGAGAAACCAGTCTCAGAAATTATCGGGCATTTCGGAGCACCAGAGCGGCATTCTGCCCCCCGAGCGCGGACGTGCAGACCAGCACGTTCCGCAACTTGGCCTGTCGGGCGTGCGTGGCTCCCGCTTGAAGATCCGAGGCCGGTTGTCCCGCATGAATCCGCGCTGGCAAGGTCTGATGCAGGATGCACATAGCCCCGACCGCGACCGCGAGACCTCCGTTCCCTGCCATGGCATCCCCCAGGTTCGGGTTGAGCGTCACGAGCGGGATCGAAGCGAGCCGCCCTCCAAAGACCGCTCGAAGCGTGTCGGCCTCGGTCGCGTCCATTTCCGGGATGCCAGACGCGTGCGGCACAATCGCGTCGATCTCGTCAGGCCTCACCCCAGCGTCTGACAACGCGCTCTCGATCGCACCTTGCAGCCCCTCGTCAACCCCCGCTGGCACAGCCCGGCCCGCGAGGTGCAGGTGCTCGGGCCCCGATTGGCCTGCCCCGAAACCAGCCACCTCCGCGTAAATCTTTGTGCCACGAGCTTTGGCCGACGCGAACTCTTCGAGGATGATGATCCCCGCTCCCTCACCCAACAACCCGCCGGTGGCCGCCGGGTCATACGGAAGAATCAGCGAACCGCCGTCCGTTCGAACGCCCGTTTCCGCCAATCGCCCCGCCAAGTTCATCCGAAAGACGCCCATGAGATTGATCTTGGACTCGGCACCACCTGAAAAGCAGAGGTCGGCCGCGCCACGCTGGATCACACGCACGCTCTCGCCGATCGACAGCAGACCGCTCGCCTCCTGGCATGTGATCGTGTTGCTGGGCCCCTCGGCCCCGTGCAGGATTGTGACGTGGCAGGCTAACATGTTGGGCAGGTACTTGAGCAGCCACAGCGGCTGCAGGTTGTTCATGCCCCCGGTCCCGCCCTGACGAGTTCCCCAGGCCCGGACGTCGAACCCGCCCGCGTTGACGTTGCTTAGGTCGTCGGTCTTGGCGCTCGCCAAGGCCGATGCGATTTCGTCGGCCTCCATAGCGATCAACCCCGCGCCGATCTGGCACCCGATCCGTCCGGCCGGGTATGTCGTCTGGCCCGTCGCCTCGCCCTCGACATCAGCCCCCGCGCTCGCGGCCGCGAGCGTCGCTCGCGTGACCAACCCGGCGTCCTCGACGGCAAACTTGGCCGCCCCGACCGCCAGCTCGATGTCTCGCGCCATGACCTTCACGGCCTTGCGGTAGTACTTGGGGACGTGGTCCTTGGCGGAAAAATCCTTCACCTCTCCCGCCAGCCGGCACGGGTGGCCCGAAGTGTCGAATCGCGTAATCGGCCCGAGCGCCGAGCGCCCGGCCAGCAGACCCTCCCAAAGAGACGTCGCCCCAACGCCCAAACCCGTCACCGTTCCCAGACCCGAAATGACAACTCGTCGTGAAGACATCGTGGGCAATTCTATTTCGCCCGGAACCGCGAGGTGAAGCAGAACCAGAATCACGAATCAGCGTGTGATCTGCTTCGAATCAACGTGGATCCGGCGCCGCGCCGTTCGCGCCCGGCGGCTTCGCGCCGAGATGGGCAGGGGAGTGAGCCTGAGATTGTCGGGCGCGGTCGAGAATGTCCGCGACGATCACGTTAAACTCAAGGCTCGAGAGCGGATCAACCTCGCACTCCCCGCGAACGACCTTCCGCAGGTACGTCCACTCGTTCTCCAAGTGCGGCGGCTTGCTCGGAGGCTTCACTTTCCTCAGCGGGGCGTTCTCGTCACGCAGCTGCAGGTCGTCCCACTTGCCAGCGTGGATCGATCCGTGCTCGGTGAAGATGTCCGCTTCTTTATTGTCGTGCGTCCAGGCCCATGACGCCTCAATCACGGCCGTGGCGCTCGGGTAGGTCAGCACGATCGTCGCGTCGTCATCGACACGCGGGTACATCGCGGGCTTGAGTGTGGTCGCGCTGGCGGTCACGCTCGTGGGCCGCGCGCCGTTCATGATCCAGGTCGAGATCACGGCCCCGTAGCATCCAAAGTCCACGATCGCCCCGCCGCCGTTCTGATCTGGATCGGTGAGCCAGTCGACGAATTCGGGCCCGCAGCCGATCTCCTTGGGCCCCTTGTGCCCGTGCCGGAAGACCATCTTGCGCACCGGCGACATCTCTCCAGACTCGACGAGCCGCTTGGCTTCGCGGACCGAGGCGTACCAGCTTGTCTCAAAGTTGGTGAGCACCAGCACGCCGTGCCGATGCGCCAGCTCTTCGAACCGCTGGGCGTCTTGGTTGCTAAAGGCGAGCGGCTTTTCGAGGAGCAGATGGACCTGGCGCGGCGCGCAGGCTTCGACGGCGGCGCGGTGGCCCTTGATCGAGGTCATGACACTCACGGCCTCGGGCTTGGCGGCGTCGAGCATCGCGTCGAGCGAGGCGTGGTACAAGCCCGGATCGAGCTTGTATTTGGCCGCGAGCCGGTCAAAGAGCGCGCGGTTTGGCTCGGCGATGCCGACGATCTGAAGGTCGTTGCGTTGCGAGGCCTGCCAGAGCAGGCCCTCGACGTGGCCGTGCACAAGCCCGACGATCCCGATGCGCAGCGGGCCCGTCGCGGACGAGATTCGGAGCGGAGCCTTGGCGGTCTCGTCGGCCTCTGGCGGAGCGCCCGCGCTCGAGCACGCGAGAGAACCGAGCAGAAACACGATCGCAACAACGATGCTGTGATACGGCATGTTCCGAGCGTAGCTCGGCTCGCGTTTGCGCCCGCTTGTTCCATCTTCTCTAGACTGTTCCCGTGCGACTCCCCCACACCAGCCTCCCGCTCTGGCCCGGCGGTATCACCTCCGCACGCTTTGCCAGCGCTGTCCGGACCGACTCGCCCGCTGGCTGCCAGATCGGCCTGATCGGACTGGCCGACGACTTGGGCGTGCGGCTTAACGGCGGACGCTTCGGCGCGGCCGAGGGTCCAAAGCTTTTCCGAGACGCCCTCTCTCGCTACGGCGTTGCGAACCCCGAGGGGATGGAATGGCCCAAGGTCTTCGACGCTGGCGACGTGATCTCGTCGGGGACCATGAGCGAGAGTGGGCTGGCCGAGACGCATCATCGCGTGACCGAAGTGACCAAGGCGGTGCTCGACCTCGGGCTCTTCCCCGTCGCCATCGGCGGCGGTCACGACCTGACCTTCCCCTTTGTACGAGCCGTCGCGGCCAAGTTCCCCGGTATGGGCGGCGCGTACGCCGACGCTCATCTTGACGTGCGCGAGCAGGCCGGGTCGGGCATGCCGTTCCGCCGCTTGGTAGAAGAATGCAAGGTCGGGCCGCTGTGGGTCCACGGGATGCGGCCGCTGGTGAACGCGGCCGAGCACGTGAGGTGGTTCTTGGCGCACGGCGGTCGGGTCGCTGGTGAGGACGAGCGAGAAGTTGAGCGAGATATCGACCTTGCGCCGCCGTTCGCGGGCGGCGAATCATCACACCAGCGTGACCTGTTCGTGAGCTTCGACCTTGACGTGATCGACGCGGCTCATGCGCCCGGCGTGAGCGCGATGAACCCGGCGGGCTGGAGCACGCAACGAGCCGAGCGTTTCGTTCGCGCCGCTGGCCGAGACCCGCGCGTGCGCTGCTTCGACATCATGGAACTCTGCCCCGATCACGACGAGAACAACCGCACCGCGCGGGTCGCGGCCTTCCTGTTCCTGACCTTCCTCGCCAGCTTCGCGGAGCGTGGTTCGTGAGCGTGCTGGTCTGTAACGCGCGCGTGCTGACGCTCGCCAAAGGCTCGAGGCCGCGCCGCGCGTTAAATGATCAGACAGCCGATTCATCGAGCGATCTGTCGAACGCTGGCGGGCTCGGCGATCTCTCCATTATGCCGCGCGGCGACGTGCTGATCGAGGGCTCGATCATCACGGCCGTCGCGCCGCAGATCTCGACGTTCAAGCCCGCCGACACCACCATCGACGCCGCGGGTCGTGTGCTGATGCCGGGCTTTGTCGACGCCCACACGCACGCCTGCTGGGCTGGCGACCGCACCGACGAGTGGCAGCGGCTGTTGCGTGGCGAGCCTTATCTGGACATCCTCAAGAGCGGCGGCGGGATCATGTCTACCGTGCGATCGGTGCGGGCCGCGAGCGAGCGCGAGCTGACGCAGTTGCTCGTCGAGCGGCTCGGCGTGATGCTGCGGCACGGGACGACCACGGTCGAAGTGAAATCTGGTTACGGGCTTTCGACCGAGCACGAGCTGAAGATGCTGCGAGCGATCCGCGCCGCCGCGAGTTCCTGGGCGGGCACGGTGGTGGCGACGGCACTGCTGGGGCACGCGATTGATAAGGACGTGCCGGGGTTTGTTGAGCAGACGATCAGCGAAACGCTCCCGGCCGTGTCGCGCGAGTTCCCCGGCATCACCATCGACGCCTACTGCGAAAAGACCGCGTGGTCGCTGCGGGACACGGTGCGGCTCTTCGAGGCCGCTCGCGCCGCGGGCCACCCGGTGCGCGTTCATGCGGATCAGTTCAACAGCCTGGGCATGGTGGGCGAGGCGGTGCGGCTAGGAGCGTTGAGCGTGGACCATCTTGAGGCGTCGAGCGTTGAAGATCTGGACCTGCTGGCGGAATCTGGAACCTTCGGGGTGATCCTGCCGGTCTGCGGGCTGCACACCGATGGCCGCTACGCCAAAGCCCGCGAGTTCATCGACGGCGGCGGATTGCTGGCGGTGGCGAGCAACTGCAACCCTGGCTCGGCCCCGTCGGTTTCGATGCCGCTGGCGATCGCGCTGGCGACGCGCTTCTGCGGGCTTTACGCGAGCGAGGCGATCGCCGCGACGACGGTCAACCCCGCGACGCTGCTCGGTTTGAATGACCGCGGCACGATCGCGCCCGGTCAGCGAGCCGACCTCGTGCTCCTTCGCCACCACGACGAGCGGATGCTGGCGTACGAATTGGGCGGGAACCCGGTGGACGTCACGATCTGCGGCGGGAACGTCGTCGGGTAGGCTCTCGCGTGAAGCGCAGAGAACCAGCCCCCGAGCGTGCTGGGGGCTGGTCGCGAGCTGGACGTGAGTTGGTCGGGAGTTGGTCGTGGGCTAGATGTTCTCTGGAACTTTTAGCAGCCGCGCTCGAACGCCTGCACGAAGGCGTCGAAATCGTCGCCGGTCACGAAGCCGTCCTCGATGAAGTCGGCCGAGATGTCGCCGATTTCGAAGGCGTCGACGTACGCGTCAAAGTCGTCTCCGGTCACAAAGCCGTCCTGGTCGAAGTCCGATCCGCAGAAGAACGTCGCCGAGCCGAAGTTGGCCTGGAACGGGATGCACCAGACCGAGATCGCGTTGATGTCGTTGAGAGACTCGCCGGGCAGGAGGTCGATGTCCAGCGACTCGCCGTTGAACACACTCCCGAGCAATTGCGGGCCGACGTAACGCCCGCTGGAGGCGAACAGCGCGTCGTTGTCGTTGGCGGCGACGACAAGGCGTACGTCCACGCCGCCGCCGTCGAAGTAAAAGTTCCGGATCGTGATCTTGCTCGAGTTCAAGATTTCGACCGTGCCCGAGACGTTGTGAAAGATGGTGCTCAGTTTGGCTCGCGAGCCAGCTGGCGGGGTGTTTGCAAGCGTCGGCACGCACAAAGCCGCGGCAGCGAGCGCACCCAGAAGGGTCAAGGATCGACGAGTCACCAAGTTCTGCATTTGAAAATCTCCCGAAGTGCGGCGACTTGACCGTCCACGGCGCGACCACAGCGGAGCGATCGGATACTTCGACACGAGTCGAAGTTTCGCTGCTGGACGAAGATCGGCCTGATGACACGGGCCGGCACGCCGTGGTGCCGGACGCTGCTTTAGAGATCAGTCGGCCAGAACGGTTACGCCTGACACGAAATTTCACGCGAGCCACAAAGTTTGTAAGAAGAACGGGTTCTGGTCGCCTCAGGGGTTCGTGACCAAAGCGAGCGCCACGTTCAGCGCGTTGAACGCGACGTGCATGACGATCGGTACGCCAAGCCGCTTGGTTCTTTCGTACGCCAGACCCATGCCCACCGAGAGCGCGAAGATCGTCACCAGCCCGTACCACGGCATCACGCTCCAGTGGATCGACGTGAACGCGACCGACGTAAGCCCAACCGCCAGCCACGAGCTTTTGGTCAGCCGGAGCGCCGCCGATTGCAGGAAGACGCGGAAGACGAGTTCTTCGACGATCGGCGCGCCGACCACCGCGCAGGCCATCAACGCCCACGACCACGGGTCCGATGAGTTCTGGATCATGGTCTGCAAACCCGAGTGGGCCATCGAGTCGGGCGGTGCGCCGTTTATGCGTGCGTAGACCACGGTCGCGCCCTGCGACACCACCGTGACAAGCGGGTAGGCCGCGAGAAAGCTCAGCAGTCCCCAGCCCGCGTCGCGCCACGAAAGCCTCAGCCCCGACGCGGCGCTCGACCGATCGCGCAGCAGCCCGACGAGCAGCACACCAGCCGCGAGCGCGGGGACGTACCCCGACAGGTTGACGAGAGCCTGAACCCGCAGCGGCAACGTCGAGATCGTCGCGACGGGCCCGCCGCTGGCGAACATCGAGAGCCCCAGCGAACCGCCCAGCGCCTGAGCCGCGAACATCAGGAAGGCCGCGAGGAACCACGCCCACGCCGGGTGCGAGCCGACTTCACGCACACCGTTCCGCGCGAACGATCCCGGGCGGATCACGTCGCGCATCCACAGGATCACGAGCACGAACGGGGCCGAGATCAGCGTGCCTAGCGCGAGCCATTCCGACGCCCCCAAACGTCCGAGCGTCCGTTGCATGGTCGGGGGCAGTGGCAACGGCTGCGCGACGGGCACCGCGTTTTCGGTTATCGGGATCGGGCCGGTTTGTGGAAGAGTTGCAAGAGACCGAACAAGCACAGCCCGGCCGTCGATACGTGGTGTTGAGTGTGTCGCGAGGAAGTCCTCAAGCTCGCCGCGTTCAATCGAGCGGGTAGAAAATCTGCTTTGAGAATCGCCCTGTTCCTGAAAATCGCTCCGTCCCTGAACACTTCCAGCCAAGCCCGGCCCCGCGCACGCTGCAACAATCAACGCCGTGAGCAACCCTCTCCCCGCCAGCCTCTCCGCCATCATCGCCCGCAAGCGCGAGGAGGTTGACCGCGCCAAGGCCGCAATCCCCTTCAACGAGCTCGAGGCCATGGTCGCGCAGGAGGAGGCCCCGCGGAACTTCTTCGCGGCCGTCACTCGCCACGTCAACGCTGGCCACACCGCCGTGATCGCGGAGATCAAACGGCAGAGCCCCTCGGCCGGGCTGATCCGCCCGGAGTACGCTGGCGATGGTTTCAAGCCCGAGGACATCGCCAGACGGTACCACGCCGCCGGGGCCGCCGCGATCTCGTGCCTGACCGACCGCGAGTTCTTCGGCGGCGATCTTTCGTTCATCCGTCGCGTCAAAGATTCCATGCCGCTGCCCGTGCTGCGGAAAGATTTCATCATCGACCCTTGGCAGCTCTGGGAAGCGCGAGCCTATGGCGCCGACGCGATCCTACTGATCGCCGAGTGCCTTAACGAGAGCGAGATGGTGGACATGCTCATCCTGGCCCAGCAGCTCGGGCTCACCGTGCTGCTCGAGGTTCACGAGATGGAGAACTTACTTCGCGTCCGCCCGCACGTCGGGTTCCCGCACGCTAGCTACGGGCTGCTGGGCATCAATAACCGCAACCTGGAATCGATGACCACCGATCTCAACCACACGATGCGGCTGGTGGACCTGGTGGACGATCGCCGCACGCTCGTGAGCGAGTCGGGCATCAAGACCCCGGCCGACCTGAAGCGTTTGCGCGAGGTCGGTGTGCAGATCGTGCTCGTGGGCGAGCACCTGATGCGCGACGCCGACCCGGGCGCGGCCCTGCGCACGCTGCTCGCCAAGGACTGAAGCGCGCGAGATTCGGTTTTCTAGCGGGCAACAAGTGCGCTGGAGTTCGCGTTGGGCGCGGTACACTTCTTGAAGCTATGCAACACCACCGCTCAAACTCGATCCGCCGGTCGTCGTCTGTGCCGCCGTTCCTGGCACGGTTCCTGTCAGCAGTTCTGGCGGGGGTGGCTGGGCTGACGGTATCGTCGGCCGCGCGGGCCCAGCTCGCCGATCCAGCAGACACCTCTGAGCCCGTGCCCGCGATCCAGCCCTCACCAGCGCCCGCACCCGACCTCGTGCCCGACGCCGCCCCGCAACCCGCTGCCGACCTTGTGGACCCGGCCCTGCGCGCCAAGCTAAAGCTCACCATCGACGCCTATGCACAGGCCAAGTCGCTCTCTTTCCGCTCCAAATCCTCCTACACCGGTTTCCTCGACGGCAAGTCGCCCTCGACTCACGCGACCGTCCGCATGGCCCGCTCGAACGACAACCCCTCCGCGTGGCTGATCCAATCTAGAGGCACCGGCAGACGAAAACCCGCGGACCTCGAGGTCGATTTCGACGCGGTGTGGGGACCAACATCGATCGCGTGGCTCGACACCGTGACCAAGAAGCTCATGGAGCGCCCCGCTGGCCAGGGCCGCGGCCCCACGGTGCAGATGGCGGCGGGCACCGTGCCAACCCAGATTACCGAACGCATCCCGTTTTCTAAAGAGAACGTCGCCGAATCGCTCACGCTCGACAGCGCCGACCCGGTCGGCGGCGTCGCGTGCGAACTTCTCACCGTCCGCCCGAAAGGAAAGCACGGCTCGATCAAGCTCTGGATCGGCACCGACGACCACCTCATCCGCAAAGTCGAGCGCGTGAGCGAATCGGCCAGCTATGGCAGCTCCAGCATCATCGAGATCACCGACCTCAAGCTCGACGAAGGCGTCACCCTCGAGTCGCTCAAGATCGAACTCCCCGAGGGTTACGAGCGCGACACCGTGGTCATCCCCACGCCGACCAGCGAAGGCAACGAGAGCGAGGTCGCTCCCACCCGCTCCGGTGCGCCCGGTGCGCCCGTCGCGTCGCCCGAGAGCAACCCAACCCCGGGCTCCATCCCGGGCTCGAGTTCAGAACTCAACTCAGGCTCGGCGGTCCCGCTCTCCATTCCCGCGCCCAACGGCGATCAGCCCACCCGCCTCGCTCAGCCCGCTCTGCCTCTCATGCCAGCGTTCTCGGCCACCGCGCCCGACGGCACCAAGGTCACGCTCGAAACCATCCGTGGTCAGCCCAGCGTCCTGTTCTTCTTTGGGACCTGGAGCATCGCAAGCCGGTCCGCCGAGCCCGAGCTGTTCAAGGCACTCGACGAGGTGAAGTCGGCCAGCCGAGCCGACGGCGGGACCATCCCCGAAATTAAGATCTACGCCTTCGCCGTCCGCGAGCGCACCAAAGATGCTGGCCTGGACTTCATGGCCTCCACCGCGCACGCGGCCACGGTGATCGCGCGCGGTGACGAACTCGCCCGCACCCTCGCCGTCCGCGTCTTCCCGACCTTCGTGATCGTCGACGCGCAGGGCATGATCCAGTCAAAGATCGAAGGGTTCCGTCGCGAGACGACCCCGGCCGAACTCGTGAACGCGTTGAAGGTGCTGGTGGGGCTCAAGCCCAGCGAAGCGACGCCGTCGGCCGAGACAGATGGCACGACGGCAGCGAAGCTCGCGCCCGGGTCAGCCTCCGAAGCGACCGAGGCCGAAACACAGGGCCAATGAAGAACTCGCGTTCATTCATTTAGAAAAAGCATAGAACGACAACCAGAGCGAGAGCCAAAGCAACAATCCGGGCTCGTGCTGAAGTTTCTTCACAGGCCGCCAGAATGTTCCTCGTGAGACTCCTCGTAGTTTTCGCCGTAGTTCTTCGCGTGACCTCGCGGTGAACGCTTCACAGGTTCGCTCACGCGGGTCTGTTCAGCACCCGCCTTCGAACGCCAGCACGAACGCGTCGAAGTCTTCGCCGGTGAGGAACCCGTTGCCGTCGAAGTCCGCCGCGAGGCTCCCGACTTCGAAATCCACAACGAACGCGTCGAAGTCCTCGCCCGTCACGAACGCGTCGTGGTTGTAATCCGACCGGCACAGCGGGGTGAGAAAGTTCTGCCCGACCTCGTGCCCGAGCGCCAGCCCGGCGATATAGCCGTCGGCCGCGTCGAAGCGGAAGTGGACGCCTAGGTACAACCGGCTGATGGAGTTTTCCCACGCCGCGTCGGAGAACTTCGTGAACGTGCGTGGCCCGTTGGTCGGCAACGCGTTGTAGTACGGGTCCTCGGAATCGACGGTGAAGGTCACATTGTCGGTGCCGAAGAACTCCGCCATTACGCCCGCGTGAGCCGCCCCGAACATCGCGTGGCCGGACACATACGCGGGGAACGGCGGCGAGAACGCGTTGAGCGGCAACCAAGACGGATCGGCGTCCGTCAGCGGGTTGCCGTCGGTGTCGGCGGCCCGGATCGCGCTCACCGGCCGCCACAGGTCGATATCCGTCGCGTACTTCATGTCCCAGGCCGCGATCCCCGCGTCGCCCATCGCCAGCGCCACCAACGCGAAGAGCCGCGAGTTCTGAATAAGCGTCAGGCTGTGGTCCGCGGACACGACCTGAGTGATGTAAAACAAGTGACCCGGCGACTTGTATGTCCCGTTGACGTCGTTGGCCCAGAAGTAAGCAATGCGCGTTTGTTCGTCGGTGCGCGAACCACTTACGCGGGCACCAACGTCTTTCACCTCGTTGAGCTCTGCAGCGTACCCCGGGCTGGCGAGTAGGTCGGACATCACCGAAAACCCGAGCGGTCCGGTTAAACGGAACTGTGTGCCAGAGCTCATACAGAACGGCGTCACGTCCTTCCATTCCGGATTGCACAGCCCAGAGAACCCCGGCGGCGTGGGGATGTAATCACCGGGGTTGCTGCCGAAGGTGTAGGTCTCAACATTCTGCGAGCCGTCGTTGGTGCGCAGCACAATGCACGCTGCGGCCGCCGCCTGCCCGACCGCGATACCGTCGGTCTTGGCTTGGCTGTTGAGGATGAGCGCCAGCCGTGCAGCGTACTTTGCGTCCAGGCTCGCCGCGGTCGCGGGGAACAGCGAGACCATCATGCCGTGGGCCGCCGCCGCGGCCGCCGCTTCTTTCGACGCGGTTGAGGGTGCGTCAAGGAACGCGAGGTAGGGATGGTACTGGCGTGCGATCGAGTTGACGGCCTCGAACACCGCGAGCTGCGTCATGGCCCCCGCGCGAGACAGCGGGCACGGACAGCCCGTGCCGAAGTTCGTGCGGAACTCGTCGAGCAGCACGTTGTTCCAATACACTACCTCGTCGGTGGCCCGGGCAGCGCCGACCAGCGACGTGGCAGCAACAAAGGCCATCAGCGAGCCACGACGAATAGAAGCCGTCCGCGATGAGCGCGTGCGAGTCATCTCAACCCCTCCTCCAAGGTGCGAAGCGACCAGGCCGCCAAGCCCGCCGGGGCAGGGCGTTACGAACCATTCAGATTTCGTCAAGGCGCAGCATGACACACTTCGTCGCCATAGTCAAGGACAATCCCCGGCTGCCATGTTGTTTGGTAGCCGAAGCGGCCTCTGAACGAGTCCGCAGGCGTGCAATGAAGCAATTTGGCGACGAGGATCAGGCGACGGGCTTCGCGACCGAGACGGCTTTAATTAGGCGCTGACTTGGGAGCGGGCGTTCCCGGAGCGAGGGGCGGGTTGAGCTTGAGATCGACCGGCTTGACCGGTATCGTCTTTAGGTCGGCCTTGGGATCGGCCTTGGGGTCGGGCGACGCCAAGTCTGGGTCCGTGGCGAGGTTCGTAGCGTCGGCGGGAGCGAGTTCGCTCGCCTCGGGCATCGCCTCGTTGATCGGGTCTCCCTCGCGGGGCCGAGTGCCGTCGGGGCCGGGGAGCGGGCCTTTGCTCGTCGAAAACGAGGGGCCGCTGGTGAGGTAGGGCGAGATGAACACGCCGCCGAACACGCCGACCACCAAGCCGACGATCATGCCGGGGAGGAATGACTTCATGAAACCGTTGTTGGGACGTGCGTGCTGATCGTTCATGCTCGGGTTCCTTCGAAAGCTACGGCCGGTGTTCGTCGTCTGGTGGCTCGTGAGCGTGAGCCGGTGGGGAAAAAGGATAGCGGCGCAGCCTGATTCGGGTGTTCAGGTTTGGTTCAATCTGAACCGCAACCCGCGACAAAGCTGGCCTAGACCGCGGTCCAGATCGCCGTCCACAGCGCGGAACAAATAGGTGTTTCGACACCCAAAGGCCGCCCGCCATCGGGCCGGATAGAGATTATCGGTCAGGTTGGTAAAAGTTCTGCACGATGCGTGGCTCGGCCAGCGGCGTCAACTCATAGGCGACCAGTTCGCCGATCTCGCGACGAAACAAGTGCAGCCCGGAACTTCGCCGGACCACCAGCGGGTCCACGTCGTTCTTCTTCTGGTCAACAAAGACCACGACTTCCTTCGTGTCGGCCTTGGTGAGCAGGATCATGACCTGCCCGGTCAGCGGTGCCCCGTCGTACCCCTTGCCCGAGTATGCCCAGCCCAGAACATCGATCCCCGGCAGCCCGCTAGCCAGCAGCAAGGGCTGCCCTAGGCGCTCGTCCACGGCCTTCTTAAACTCCGCGTCGTTCTCACACTTCCACTGCGGCGTAAAGCCCGCGTCAACGAGTCGGCCGTACATCGCGTCGGGGCTCGAGTCAACCGGGGCTGGCCTGCGGTCCTCTGACCAGACGCTGAGCCCGATCGCGCCAGCCAGCGCGACGATCGCGGCCGCCGCGTACAGGGCGATCTGTTTGATGAGCGATTTGGGCGCGGCGAGGAGACCTGAGGCCGGGGCGGCTTGAGGCGTTGGCTCGGCTCCCGGTCGGATCGTGGCGATGACATCGTTCGTGCGCGAGCCAGCCGTTTGCGGCACCACGATCGACGCGGGTGGAACGAAGGTGCTCCGCAGTGAACCGGACACGCGCTCCGAAAGCTCGACGTGCGCGCGCAACTCGGCGTTGCGAACCAATTCGGCCTCGAACGCGGCGAGGTCCGCGCCGTCAAGCGAACCATCGACATATGCATCGAGCATTTGGGCCGGGTTGGGAGTGTTCGCGCTTATGAGCGTTCGCCTTTCGCGTCGAAACCGTGGGCGGCGAGGTGCTCGCGCATAGCCTTGCGGGCTCGGTGGACATGGCTCATGGCCGTGCCTTCGGGGATACCGAGCAACTCGGCGATCTCAACGTACGGAAGTTCGAGCACCGTCTTCATGAGCAAGCAGGTTCGAGGCGTTTCTTCCAGACTCTCGAGTGCACCGCACACCGCGTCGTCAAACTCGTGTTGGAAACCAGAGACACGCCCCTGCGCATCGACCGAAGCGGAGCGCTCGATCAGCGATCTTCCCTGCGCGCTGTCCATGATGCTGGGGTCGGTCAGGGTTGGCATGTCGCGACGCTTCTTGCGGCCCTCGTTCAAGGCAACATATCGAACGATCTGGCTCATCCACGCCCCGAAACTTGACGCCGGGTCGAACTCGTTGAGCTTACCCAGCGCGATCAAGGCCGCGTCTTGGACCACGTCCACCGCTCGCGCCCTGTCCCCCATGACCGCCGCCGCCACGCACCAGAGCTTGCGAGAATGCGACTCGAACAGCTCACCGAACCGGACAGCACTAAGCCGAGAGGCCACCTGGGGTTGCGACCCGTCCACAGATTCAACCTGTCCGACCTGAATCTGGTTCATTCACCTCTCTTCCAATGTTCTCGAGGGAAGACTGGCTTGCAAAGGCGGGTGGGCAGGGCTGGTTTGGTGTTCCGAGAACCGATGCGGTGAAGACGCGGTGAAACTGGCCGGTCAGCCAGCGTTAAGATGTGAGTTTAGGCGGTATTGGCTCTGGCCAAACTCTCTTACCTCTCGAACGACGTGTGCGGGTTGGGTTGGTTTGCTGGTGGAAGCGGCGAGTGACCAAAAAAACGCAACTTGCACCCAAGTTTGGACGTACTATACTTAGTCTGGATCGAGAGCGAGGTACGGTTTTTTTCGCTCGAGGCCTTTCGGGGATGCCAAGCCTGGAGTTTGGGATCTTGGACTGGCGCGTTCGGGCGATGAAGGAGAGTGCCGTGTTCACGTCAATGAGTCGTTTCGCGGGTCGTCGTGGCATGCGGTCGGGCCGAGTTGGTTCGCTGGGTCGGCTGGCGGCCGCGAGCGTGCTTGGCACGGCCTTGCTGGTCGGCTCTTCGGGTTGCAACAACGCACTCGAGGGCGGGCTGAGCGGCGCCGGGTTTGGCGCGCTGGCCGGGCTTGGGATCGGCAGCCTGAGCGGGAACGCTGGCGCCGGTGCGGCCATCGGCGCGATCGCGGGCGGGCTGGGCGGCGCGGTGCTGGGTGACCAGAACCAGCGCTCGAGAAGCCGCTGGGGCGGGCACTCGAGCCGGTGTGATTAAGAACTGAAAAGAGATTCAACTGATCGCTGGCCGCCGCGCGGCTGGGTCTGTCACGTTGTTCGATTCAAAGCCCGGGCCGAGATGGTCCGGGCTTTTATTGTTTTCAGCGTTGGAGCGCTTTGTTATCTCGCCGTTGCGGCGGCCGGGCGTGACTTTCGTTGCGTGATCGCTTGTGACGCGAGCATATACACAGCGCCCACGATGGCGAGGATTCCGCAGGCCCACTGGCCGGGGGTGAAGGCCTCGTTGAAGAGCGAGATCGAGGCGATGGCGACGATGACGGGCTGCAACTGCACGACCCCGGCCGAGACCGCCAGGCCGAGGCGGGCGATGCTGGCGAAGTAGAGCGTGTGACCTAGGCCGATGCCGATGATGGCGGAGAGTGCCAACAGGTTGAGTTGTAGCGCGTCGAGGTTGAAGACTTGCATCCCGAAATCGTGCTTGCCTTCGTGCTTGGCGAAGATGAGCATAAGGATGAAGAGCGAGACGGCCGTGTATTGGCTGATCGCGGCGAACGCGGCTAGGGGCGGCATGCCGTGCATGAACTTGCGGACCGAGAGAGCGTAGCCGGAATAGAGCAGGCCTGCGCCGATGGCCAAGGAGATACCGAGCGCGGTGCCGCCGCCCAGGCCTTTGGGGTTGAGGTAGATGGTGCCAGCGGTGCCGATGAGGACGATGGTCATTCCGATGAGAAAGCCAGCGGTTCGGATGATGGCGCGTTCGGCGGCGAAGAGGATCGCGGCCCCGGTCATGACAAAGACAATCTGGAGCCTCATGCTGAAGGTCATCAGGCCGGGGTCAACTAAGTATGGGGCGAGCCCGAAGGCGACTTGAGCGGGGACGTTGAAGAGGCTGGGGACGAGGGCGGCCTTCCACAAGCCGGGCGGGAGTGTTTTTCGTTTCCAGCCGAGGATGAGGACTGGGAGCCAGATGAGCGCGGAGAGGGCGTAGCGCCAGCCGTTGGCGGTCCAGCAGTCGATGAGCGGCGTGAAGTGCTTAAGGAAGAGCGGGATGCTCGACCAGCCCAAGAGCGTGAGAACGACCATGGCGATGCCGGAGCGTTTAGACAGCGGGGCGTTGGCGAGGCTTGTCACCGAGGCGGAGGGCTGGGTGGGGT
>CAZIMT010000074.1:0-15654 GCA_964540295.1 uncultured Phycisphaeraceae bacterium | reverse complement strand
GGATTCTCGGTCGCCGCCGACGCGGTGAACACCGACTTCTCTCTGCCAGAGCCCATCCGCCTTCTTCTGTGGGTGATCGCCGCGCTGACCATGACCGTCGGCAACGTGCTGGCGATCTGGCAGAACTCGGTCAAGCGGCTGCTCGCGTACTCGTCGATCGCGCACTCGGGCTACATGCTCGTCGGCATCATCGCGGGCCCCGGCGACGGCACGTTCACCAAGAGCGGGCTCGCGGCCGTGATGTTCTACCTGCTCTGCTACGGCGTGATGAACGTCGGCGCGTTCGCGGTACTCGGGTGCCTCCAACGCCGCACCGCCGACGGACGATTCGAAGAGATCGAAACCTTCGACGACCTCCGCGGCCTCTGCCAGACCCGCCCCATCCTGGGCTGGACCATGGCACTGTGCAGCCTGAGCCTGCTTGGCTTCCCGCCGCTGCTGGGGTTCCTGGGCAAGCTCCCGCTGTTCACCTCTGCGATCTCGGCTGGCGAGATCACGCTGGTGGTCGTGCTGGGTATCAACTCCGCGATCGCCGCGTTCTATTATCTGCGTCTGTTCAGCGCCGTCGCCCTTGAAAAGCCCGAGGTCATTGCGTCCAAGGGACTAGAGTCCTCGCCCTTCGTGACCCGCACTTGGGCCGCGCTCGCCTCGGCGGGCGGCGTGGTGGTGCTGCTCGTGGTCGCGGGCGACTTGATGGACGCCAGCGCGAGCGCCGGACGATACCTGCCTTCCCTCTCCAAACCCGCAAGCACCACTGCCGAGGTTTCGCCTACGACCGAGATACCAACCTCTCCGCCTACAGGCACAGAGGTCTCGCTTTCACACCCGCACCAAATCGGTGGGCGCTGACCAGAAAGAAAAACCTTCGTTTTGACGGACCAGTCCTGAACACGAACCCGACGCGTGAGCGCGAGGTTCGTTGAGAAAAACGCGACGCGGGCATCGATACAGCCCGAGCCCTGACCACAGCGATTTTCCTCGTGTTGAATTGGCGGAACGACTCACGATGTTCACGGGCCTTGTTCAAGCTTTGGGTGTAATCGCGGAGATCATCCCGACCACCGTCGGCTGGCGGCTGACCATCAGCCCTCGCGGCTGGGACCACACGCCCGTGCTGGGCGATTCGATCTCCGTCAACGGCTGCTGCCTGACGATCGCGGCCGATCCGAGCACGCTCGGCGGGAAGTTCGCGTTCGACGTCATCCCCGAGACATTGCGCATGACGGCCCTCGGCTCGCTCGTGCCCGGCTCGGCGGTCAATCTCGAACACTCCGCCACCCCCACCACGCTCATGGGCGGCCACATGGTCCAAGGCCACGTCGATGGAATCGGCGTCATCGAATCAATCGAAACCGTGGGCGAGTGGCGTGTGCGGATCAGGCCGCCAACAGCGCTGATGGAGATGATGGTCCCGAAGGGCTCGGTCTGCGTCGACGGCGTGTCGCTCACGCTCGCGTCGGTCGACCCGGCTGGCGGCACGTTCGAAGTCGCGCTGATCCCGACCACGCTCGCCAAGACCAACCTCGGCCCGGCCAAACCTGGCGATCGGTGCAACATCGAGACCGACATGATCGCGCGCACGGTGGTGCATTGGATGAAGCACTATTCGGACCCCGGCCGAACCACGCCCGGCTGATTCTCGCGCCTTGAGCGATCGCAAACGCCGAAAGAAGTAGAGCGTGACGCCACAGGCAGGGCGCCTGTGCCGGGAGTTTGAGTAGACTCTCTTCCAGCCTTCTCGCGACGGTGTTGCGTCACCGTGACGCTCGCGGGTCAGAGGCGAAAGTCCTCGCATCCTGCATCTCAAACGCGGGTTTTTTCGAAGGCACCATCGGTGAGAATCCTTGGAATTGATCCCGGCCTTCGTCTTACCGGATACGCCTGCCTGGAAGGGCTTGGCGAGTCGCCCGCCATCGTCGAGGCTGGCGTTTTTAGGCTTGCGCGGCGCGTCGGCGGCGAGGTTCGCAGCATTTCGGACCGCCTGTTTGAACTCGACACCGACTTCCGCGAGATGCTTGATCGCGTGAAGCCTGACATAGTCGCGGTCGAGTCCGTGTTCGCGCACTACAAGCACCCGGCCACTGCGATTGTCATGGGTCACGCGCGCGGCGTGCTGCTGCTGGCGGTGCGGTCGGCGCGGCTGCGGCTCATCGAGTACAAGCCCAACACCGTCAAGAAATCGCTGACCGGGCACGGGCACGCGGGGAAATCACAGATCCAGCGCTCAGTGCAGGCTCACTTCGGACTGGCCGAGCCGCCCGAGCCGCCGGACGTGGCGGACGCGATCGCGATCGCGCTGTGCGCCTGCCGAAGGATGGTCTTTGACGACCCGAGTGTGCTGCCGTTGCCGAAATGAAGGACCGATATGGATCTCGCCGATGCGGGCTCGACACGACAAAGAAATGAAAGAGAAATGAAGGCTTGAAATGAAAGTTTGGGAGCGTGATCTCAGCCTGAAGCGGTGGTATGCTCCCGCATTGATCGGTGCAGGAATCGGCCTGAACGGGCCGGGGATCTTCCCGCGACAGGAGTCCACTCGATGCCAGAATCGGCGAAACTTCCACTCCCTCAATTGCTCCCCCAGATGCAAGGCCTCGGCGAGACGTCGCGCAAAGACGCCTGGTGGCTCCAGCCCGCCGCCACGTTCGTTGGCCTTATGGCGTTCGTGGTGTACTCGACCTGGGCCGCATTCCAGGGCAACCACTACTGGCTGGAAACCGGGGGCGCGGATTATCTCTCGCCGTTCTACTCGCCCGAGATTTTCGGGAACTCTCCGCACTCGGTGTTCGGGCCGTTGCCGGAATGGCTGGCCAAGCTCTGGCCCAGCTTCGTGCCGTTCTCGCCCGCGTTGCTGATCCTGTGGGCGCCCGGTGGCTTCCGCTTCACCTGCTATTACTACCGCGGCGCGTACTACAAAGCGTTCTGGGGCGACCCGTCCTCGTGCGCCGTGGGCGAGCCCGGGTTCCGCGGCAAGAAGTACCGCGGCGAAAACTCCTTCCCGCTCATCATCCAGAACATCCACCGCTACTTCCTCTACATCGCGATCCTGTTCATCGGCCTGCTGATCTGGGACGCGTTCAAGGCGTTCTGGTTCATGGGCGCGGACGGCAACCGCCATTTCGGCGTCGGCGTCGGCTCGCTCGTGCTGCTCATCAACCCGATCCTGCTCGGCGGCTACACCATGGGCTGCCACTCGCTGCGCCATCTCATCGGCGGCAAGAAGGACTGCGTCACCAACTGCACCGCGGCACGCCAAGGCGCGTACGCTGGCGTTTCGTGCCTCAACCGCAAGCACATGCTCTTCGCGTGGTTGAGCCTCTTCTGGGTCGGGTTCACCGACGGCTACGTTCGGCTCTGCTCGCACGGCATCTGGACCGACTGGAGAATCTTGTAAATGGAACAGTACACGACCCATGAGCACGACGTGCTCGTGATCGGCGCTGGCGGCGCGGGCCTCCGGGCCGCGATCGAAGCCTCTTCGATGGGCTGCAAAACCGCGGTCATCTGCAAGTCGCTGCTAGGCAAGGCCCACACCGTGATGGCCGAGGGCGGTATGGCGGCCGCGATGGCCAACGTGGACGACCGCGACTCCTGGAAGATCCACTTCGCCGACACCATGCGCGGCGGGCAATATCTCAACAACTGGCGCATGGCCGAGCTGCACGCCAAGGAATCTCCAGCCCGCGTCCGTGAGCTGGAATCCTGGGGCGCGGTCTTTGATCGCACCACCGACGGGCGGATCCTCCAACGAAACTTCGGCGGCCACCGCTACCCGCGCCTCGCCCACGTCGGCGATCGCACCGGTCTGGAAATGATCCGCACGCTCCAGGACCACGGCGTCCACTCGGGCATGGAGGTCTTCATGGAGATGACCGTCATCGACCTCATCAAGGACGGCGACCGAGTCGTCGGCGCGATCGGATACGACCGCGAACGAGGCCGATTCCGCGTCTGGCATGCCAAGTCTGTCATCCTCGCCACCGGAGGGCTCGGCAGGGCTTTCAGCATCACGTCCAACTCCTGGGAGGGCACCGGCGACGGGTACGCGCTCGCATACCGCGCCGGGGCGGACCTGATGGACATGGAGTTCGTGCAGTTCCACCCGACGGGGATGGTCTGGCCGCCCAGCGTGCGCGGGATCCTCGTCACCGAGGGCGTGCGCGGTGAGGGCGGCGTGCTCCGCAACAAAGACGGCAAACGCTTCATGTTTGACGATATCCCCGAGAACTACAAGTCGTCCACCGCCGACAACGAAGAAGAAGGTTGGCGCTACGTCACCGGCGACAAGGCCGCACGCCGCCCGCCCGAGCTTCTCACCCGCGACCACGTCGCGCGCTGCATCAACCGAGAAGTCAAAGCTGGCCGCGGCTCGCCTCACGGCGGCGTGTTCCTCGACATCGCGTGGATCAAAGACAAAGTGCCCAACGCGTCCGAGCACATCAAAAAGAAGCTGCCAAGCATGTACCACCAGTTTATCCAACTGGCGGGTCTCGACATCACCACCACGCCGATGGAAGTCGGGCCAACTACGCACTACGCGATGGGCGGCGTGAAGGTCGACGGCGACACGCAGATGTCCACCGTGCCCGGCCTCTTCGCCGCGGGCGAGGTCGCGGCCGGGCTGCACGGCGCAAACCGGCTCGGCGGCAATTCGCTCTCGGACCTCGTCGTTTTTGGCAAAATCGCTGGCGACCACGCGGCCCGGTACGCCAAGGAGCGCAGTGCTGGACGCATCGATCCGGCCCAGGTCGAGGCCTCGATCCAAGGCTCGCTCGCACCCTTCGAACGCGGCGTGTCATCAACCAGCGGTGACGAGAACCCCTACGCCATCCAGCAGGATTTGCAGAAGCTCATGCAAAGCAACGTCGGCATCGTCCGTGTCGAGGCCGAGATGCAGCAGGCCCTGGTCGCCATCGAGAAGCTCAAGAAGCGAGCTGAGCGAGTCACCGCGATCGGACACCGCGAGTTCAACCCGGGCTGGCACGCGGCCATCGACCTCAAGAACCTGCTCGCCGTGTCCGAAGCGATCACGATCGCCGCGATCGAGCGCAAGGAAAGCCGCGGGGCCCAATTCCGCGACGATTTCCCCACCAAAAACGATGACTACGGAAAGTTTAATCTCATCAGTCGCATGGGCAAAGACGGCTCGGTGCAACTGACCCGTCAGCCCGTGCGCGAACTGCCGCCCGAGCTCAAGCACGTCGTCGAAGAGAATAAGTAAATCGCCTCGACCCTCCCGGGCTTTATTCAGGACCCAACCATGCCCAAAACCACGTTCAAAGTTCTCCGCGGCGACTCCAAGGCCGCTGGCTTTAAGGAATATTCCACGGAGATCACCGAGGGCATGGTCGTGCTCGACGCCGTGCACCAGATCCAGGCCGAGTCCGCGCCTGACCTCGCCTGCCGATGGAACTGCAAGGCTGGCAAGTGCGGGTCGTGCTCGGCCGAGATTAACGGCAAGCCCCGACTCATGTGCATGACCCGCATGAGCGACCTGCCCCCCGGGCAGACCGTCACCATCGAGCCGATGAAGGCCTTCCCCCTCATCCGCGACCTCGTCACCGACGTCTCGTGGAACTTTGAGGTAAAGAAGAAAATCAAGCCCTTCAAGCCGCGCAAGCCCGACGCGCCCGACGGCTCCTGGCGCATGCAGCAGAAGGACATCGACCGCGTCCAAGAGTTTCGCAAGTGCATCGAGTGCTTCCTCTGCCAAGACGTCTGCCACGTTCTTCGCGACCACCACAAGCACGACGAGTTCGTCGGACCGCGCTTCATGATCTACGTGGCCGCGCTCGAAATGCACCCGCTCGACACCGAGGACCGGTTGTCTGACTTGAAGAATGAACACGGCATCGGCTACTGCAACATCACCAAGTGCTGCACGAAAGTCTGCCCGGAGCACATCGCGATCACCGACAACGCCATCATCCCGCTCAAGGAACGGATCGTCGACGAGTTCTACGACCCGCTCACCAAGCTCTTCCGGATGTTCAAGCCCAAGAAGAGCTGATCGACACGCCTGTGCGAGACTAAAGAAGTTTCACTCTGGTCTGTCCAAGCCCGGTCGAAGCGACACAACGTCATCCGCACGAACTCTCGTGGGTTTCGTGACCTTCTTCGCCTTCACGTCGATGGACTGAAGGAACTCTTTCTCGCGCGCAGAACCGACTGTGCCTTCCGATCGGCACGGGGCGCCGATGCCTCTCGAGGACGCCCGACCCGCGAGTTCCGACCGTCAAAGACTCCGATCCAGGGTCCTCTCGGCGGAACATCTGGCCAGGCGCGTGCCTAAACAGCCCTCGGACCTCGCGCCGATTTCGCGTCTGGGAAACACAACAGGTCGATGCACTCCGACCCCCTCTTAAGGGGGTTCGCCCCGCCATGGCGACACGCGCTGAAGGTTCGTCTCACCCCCCGGTTCGGGAGTGCCGACATACAGGGACGATCTCGGCGAATTCGGACTTGCCCAAGGAAATCCTTGAAAAAGCAACCTCTCAATATCCTCCGCCTCCTCGTGGAGATCATCGCCGCAATCGCGCTCGCTGAGGTCGGCGTGATGTTCCTTCTGTCCGTCCTCGCCCCGGGCGTTGAGGGGATACTCGAGGCCGTGCTCGACGCCACCTTGCTCTCCATCTTTGCGGGACCGGTCATCCTTTGGCGTCTTGTTGCCAGATTGCGTCGGGCCGATGCGAATCTCGAACGGGCGAACTCCGCCAAACCTTGGAAGCAGGCTTTGGCGGCGGTAGGCGTTTTTGCCTTCGGGCTGGCCGTCACCGGCGCGGCGGTGGTCGGCTCAAACATGCAGACTCGGCAACGAGCCGAGGCCCAGTTCGAGCAGGTCTCCGAGCGACTGGTTCGCGAGGCCGAACGCCGCGTCAATAAGCCGCAGTACGGCCTGGCCGGGGCGCGAGGAGTGTACGCCGCCACCACTTCCGTGGATCGCGGCCAGTTTGCGGCGTATTTCACCTCGCGCGACATCGCCAAGGAGTTTCCCGGCACCCTCGGCTTCGGGTTCATTCAGCGGGTGATGCGATCGGACCTCGCCGAGTTCATCGCCGCTGAGCGGGCCGACGGTGCGCCGGACTTTGCGATCCGAAGCTTGGCCGAGCCGGGCTCACCGGTGGAGCACGCGCCCGACCTCTACGTCATCAAGCACTGCTTCCCGAATGATCGTAACGCTTCGTCGTGGGGTCTTGACATCGGTTCAGAGCCCAACCGCCGCGCCGCCGCAGAGCAGGCCGCGCGGTCGGGAGAGCCAGCAATCACACGCCGGATCTCACTAGTTCAGGACACGACGCACCGGTCCGGGTTGCTGTATCTCATGCCTGTCTACAAGCAGGGCGCTCGACCCACCACACCCGACGAGCGTTTAGTCGCGCTCACCGGGCTGCTCTTCGCGCCGATCATTCTGGATGAAGCGATGGAGGGCCTTACGGCCACGGCGCTTGGTGAGGTCAACTTCCAGATCTTTGATGGCGACTTGATCACACCGGAGACTCGCCTCTACAACTCCGTCAACGCCCACGACGCCGCGATCGGGGCCACCGACGCGTTGCACTCGGGTACAAAGATGTTCAGCCGGGTCACGTCCCTGACCGTCGGCGCACGCAATTGGACGATCGTCACCAGCTCGACGCCTAGGTTCGAGGCCGGGATCGATCGATCGATGACCGAGATGACGGGCATGGGCGGGGCGCTGCTGAGCCTGCTGGGGGCGGCGACGGTGTGGACACTTGCTACAGGCCGAACGCGAGCGATCTTGCTGGCCCAAGGCATAACGGCGGACTTGTCCGCCGCCAAGACGGCGGCCGATCGCCTGGCGGAAATCGCCAAGCGGACCTCGAACGCCGTCGTCATCACCGACCCGCACGGGTGCATCGAATGGGTGAACGAAGGATTCACACGCATCAGCGGGTTCACGCTCGACGAAGTCAAGGGAAAGAAGCCTGGGCACGTGCTCCAGGGCCCGGACAGCGATCCGGTTATGGCAGCCCGGATGAGCCGAGCCGTTCTCGAAGGGTCAAGCGCGAACGTCGAGATCGTCAACTATGGCAAGGATGGCAGGTCGTACGTCATGGCGATTGAGATCACGCCGCTGCGAAGCGCGACGGGAACACTCACAGGCTTCATGGCCATCGAGAGCGACGTCACGGCTCAGAGGGCGGCTTCCGAAGCTCTGCGGGTGGAGCGTGAGCGGCTCGAACTGGCGGCACACGCGGCCCAACTAGGGATGTGGGACTGGAACCCCCAGACCGGCGCGGTGCTCTTTAACCAACGCTGGGCCAACATGCTCGGGTATTCTCTCGAAGAGTTGGAATCAGACGTCTCGGAATGGTCCGAGCGTGTCCACCCCGACGACCTGCCGGGCGTCACGGCGTCCGTCCGGGACGCCATGTCCAACAACACGCCGTATCAATCCGAGCACCGAATGCGCCACCGAGATGGCTCGTGGCGCTGGATCCTTGACCAAGGCCGGATCGTAAACCACGATGAGCAGGGCGAGGTCACACGCTTTGTGGGCGTTCACCTCGATGTCACCGAAAGAAAGCAGGCCGAAAAGAAGCTTCTCAAGATCACCGAACGATTGAAACTCGCCACCAACGCTGGCGGGGTCGGCACGTGGGACTACAGCGTGACGGACAACGGCCTCACCTGGGACGATCAGATGTTCCGCCTGTACGGGCACGCCGACAGTCAGTCCCTGCCCGCGATCCAAGCGTGGAACGACGGCCCGCACCCCGACGACCGAACCCGAGTTCAAAACGAGATGGATCAGGCCGTCCGCGGCGAGAAGGATTTCAACACCGAGTTCCGCATCCGCTGGCCCGACGGAACAACGCGCCACATCCGGGCGATCGCCGTGGTCCAGCACGACGCGATCGGGCGACCCGCGCGGTTGGTCGGGACCAACTGGGACATCACCGACGTGCGGTTGGCCGAGGAGAAGCTTCGCGCGACCAGCGCCGCGCTCGAAGAAGCGCAGTCCGTTGCTCGGTTGGGCAATTGGTCGTTCGACCTCGCGTCGGGCAGGGTGGAGTGGTCGCGGCAGGTCTTCGAGCTCTTCGAACGCGACGAGCGCGATGGGCCGCCCGACTTCGCGGGCGTGCTCAGCGACTACTGCCCGGAATCGGCGGCGGTGCTGGCGGCGGCGGTCAAGCGAACCGCGGAGAGCGCGACTCCCTATTCGCTCAACCTCCGCACGAGTAAACACGGCAAAGGCGCGCGGCACGTCCGCGGCGAGGGACGCGCACGCCTCGACCTCGCGGGAAAGGTCATCGGCATGTTCGGCACCGTGGCCGACATCAGCGCCGAGATCGAGGCGTCCGAGTCACTGACCAAGGCCCGCGTGCAGGCCGAGGCCGCCAGCAAGGCCAAGAGCGAGTTCCTGGCCAACATGAGCCACGAGATCCGGACCCCTCTCACCGCGATCCTGGGATTCACCGACCTGCTGCGTGAGGAAGCCAACGCCGCACTCACGCCCCAAGAGCGAGCCCAGACCATCAACACCATCAAGCACGCAGGGACTCACTTGCTCACGGTCATCAATGACATCCTCGATCTCTCCAAGATCGAGGCCGACAAGCTCGTCATCGAGAAAACCGACACCGCGCTCCTGCCGGTACTCCGCGACATCGAGAGCCTGCTCCGCCCGCGCGCCATCGAAAAGGGACTTACGCTCGACATCGTGCTGGCGGGGCCAGTGCCCGAGCACGTCGCCAGCGACGCGACCCGACTGCGGCAGATCCTCATGAACTTGGCCGGGAACGCTGTCAAATTCACGGACAAGGGCGGCGTCACGGTCACCGTGGACACCGCCGAGCTCGACGGGCAACAGAAGCTGATCATCGATACCTCGGACACCGGCCCGGGCATCACCCCCGAGCAGGCCGCCCGCTTGTTCCAGCCCTTCCAGCAGGCCGACGCGAGCCTGACGCGCAAACACGGCGGGACCGGGCTGGGCCTGACCATCTGCCGCCGGCTCGCCGTACTGATGGGGGGCAACGTCGAAATCTCTCGCACCGAACCCGGCCACGGCTCATGCTTCCGCCTCACGCTCCCGATGGATCCGATCAGCGGCACGACCGTCGCGACCCACCTCGGCGCAGCAGTAGCGACTCAACCTCAATCGCCCGCAGCGAGCATGCCCAGCGTCAACGGGCGCATCTTGTTGGCCGAGGACGGGCTCGACAACCAGCGCCTGATCTCGTTCCACCTCAAGCGAGCCGGGGCCACCGTGGAGATCGCGGACAACGGACGCATCGCGCTGGCGATGCTCGACCGGGCAGCCGCCGACGGAAAGCCATTCGATCTTCTCCTGACAGACATGCAGATGCCCGAGATGGACGGGTACGCCCTCGCACGCTCGCTGCGCGCGCGCAGCAGCACGCTGGCGATCGTGGCGCTCACCGCTCACGCTATGGCCGAGGACCGCGAGAAGTGCCTCCGGGCTGGGTGCGATGACTACGCCACCAAGCCCATCCAGCAGGCTGATCTCATCGCGATCTGCGCCGCGTGGGTTGGCAAGGTCGGCGGAAACAAACTCGGCGGAAACATGACCGCGTCACGAGCGGTGTGACGCTGATCAACCCCACCAGAACAAGCTCCGCCACAACACCCCCGGATCAGCACCCTGCTTCGAACCGGATCACGAAGGCGTTAAAGTCGTCGCCGTTGACGAACTCGTTGCCATCAAAGCCGGCGAAGCACTCGCACTCGTCGGGGATGCCGTTGCTGTTGCAATCACGGCTGGTGCCCGCGGTGATATCCAAGGCGTCAACGATGCCGTTGGAGTTGCAGTCGATGGGCGAGGCCGGGGGTTCGTACTTGATGCGGAGAACGCGTGAGCTGCGGGTGGTGGGGACTTGCGCGTCGGCGACATAGAAATCGCTGAAGTAGAGCCCGTCGAGGCCAGCGGCGATGGCGATCGCCGAGGCCTTGCCGCTCCCGTTATAAAACGCCAAGGGCCGAGGGGCTCCTACCAGCGTGCCTGTTGAATCGATGTTCCATTCGGTGATCACCTAGTAGAGCGAGTTCCCGGGACCTGAGCCGTACGTCGCAACCGATTGCGTGACGTACGCACGGCCCCAATACGCCGCGGGGAAGCCGCTCCCGCCGAAGACTTCCGGCTGGATGAACGCGATGTTCACCGGGGCCGTCGCCAGGTCCCAGTTGTAGAGCGCGAAGATGCGCATCGAGGCGTCAGAACCGTCGTAACCGAAATCGCGGCCGCGCACGAGCTTGGCGAATCGATCGACGCACGAGCCGTTCTCTACAAAGTAATGCGAAGCGTCGCTCAGACGCCACGCGCCGCCGAAGGGGTTGCGCACGCCCGAGGCGTAGACATAGTCCGTGGCCGTGATCTCGTTGCCAGCGTTGTAGTACGGGTTGGTCGAGATCGCCTGCCCCAGCCGGGTCATGCGCAGGATCTTCCCGCGATACACCGCCAGGTTGCGGCTCGCGGCCGAATCGAACCCATCGCCCACGTGTACATATAGGAACCCGTCGGGGCCGAACGAGATGTTGGTGATCTGGTGGCTCTGCCCCTGGGTCTCGGGCGCCATGTTGAGGATGACCGAGCGCGCGTTAGAAGTCAGCCCGCCGTCAACGCTCGTGAGGCGGTATACACGCGGGTTACACATTGTGTTATTCAAAATATTGGGCGCGAACAGCGCGGTGGCGAAAACGTCCTCGTTGGTGGGGTCCACGACGATGCCCGCCAGGCCTTGCTCGCCCGAGCCCGGGAACGAGCCCGTCGGGTTGTAATTAATGAGCCCGGTGGCATAGTCGCTGATGACGCCGTTCCGGCGCACAACCTTGATTATCTCGTACAACTCGGCGACGTAGTACAGCGGCGAGTCGAGGCTCGCGCCGGGGCTCGGCACGAACGCGATGTTCACCGGCATCTGGAAGCCGGTGGCCACGACCTCGATCCTGACATCGGACTGGGCGGTCCACGGCACGCGAGCGCCCCGGGCGAGCGTCGAAAAATCGGGCGTGGTCTGGGCCGAGGTGCCGACATAGGTGCTGCCGTTCTCAGAGATCCAGAAGTAGGCGGACTGCCCGGAGGCGAGCGAGATCGCGGGGAGCACGATCTCTGGCGCGATGCCGCGATCGTCGGTCGCGAGCAGTTCCGACTCCGGGAGATCCAGCGTGCTCACGCCCGCGGTCACGAGCAGGCGCGCGTCGCCGTGGGTTGTCAGCGCTTGAGGGTTGGTCAGCGTTTCCGCCGACCCCGCCCGAAACCAAAGGGAGCAACTGTCCCAGCGAATCTTTAAGCCGAACCCGGGCCGGGGTCGTGCCAGCTGGCAACGCCTGCGTAAGGCGAGGCGCGGGTGAGAGGAGGATGTCGTCGATGCGAAGCGGGAAGACTTGCGTGAGCGCTCCAGTGGTGAAGTTCTGCTCGGACCACGGGCTCCATTCGCTGGCCGCCGCGCCGCTGCTGTCGCGGAATCGGATCCGCAGCTTGTAGTTCGTGGTCGCGGCGAGCGATCGCTTGCCCGCGAGAGGTCCTGAAAACACGCCGTCGCCTAGGTGGGTGTGGACGCGCTCGATGCCGCCGATGCACTGCGTGATCCATACTCCCACGCCGTCGGCCGCCTGCACAACCTCCCAATCGGTGCACAGGTGCGTGTCCCCCGCGTCCTGATCGATAAACGGTCCGGCCTCCATGTGAAGGTCGCCCGGCGCGACCACACGGCCGACGACCGGTTCCGTGATCGCCGAGGCCTGCGGAGCGTTGTTCTGCGCCCAGGTTGCCGTCGTGGACAGCAATAGCACGAGCAGCACCCCGGAAGAGGATCTGAACGCTCGATTCGACATTCTGAGAACTCTTGAGGTGCCGAGAAACGAACAGGATACTGAAACTGTTCCTTTCTTCGTGCAGAATCTCGTCGATTCCGCTACGAAATCCAGAAAAATCGAACAGAACTTAACGGCCTGCGGCAGGCGGCATCGATGTCTCGTAACGTCGAAGTCAAGCCTTCCCGAGTTCAAGAGTTCGCGCTCGATACACAATCCATCGAAGTCTCGGAGCGAGGCTTCAATTCCACCTGCCGAGGCAGGCTTCGATACCAACCGCACTCGCCGCAGCTCATTCATCAACTTCCACACCCTCGGACGCGACTTGAGTGCTTGGGCGAATTGATCGCAAGGCCGTCGATCGCGCCCGCTCCGAACTGAAGGCGCCTGACGCAAAGGCACTCAAACCAAAGGCACACCGAGGCCGCCCCGGCGCGTTCAGAAGTTCTAGATCAAAGTGGCGACTTCAGTGGCCGAACTCGGTGCCACCTCACCGAGAGCAGGGGGCTTTATGCGGGCGTCCGCGAGCGGCAATGCTCGCATTACGCAGTCAGTAAAGAAAAACGAGATCCGGCTGTAAGGCCCGAGGGGCGAACGCGGCTCACTCGTGGGCATTGTGTCGTCCGTCATGCCGGTCCGCGCCGTGCTCGCGCTGTGTCGGCGCAGGCGGCTCTCGCGCCCCGATCCGCTCTCATCTCTTTCTAGCGGAAAAGTTTATGACCATCTCGATTCGATCCAAGGCCTTGGCGCTGCTCGGCATCACAGGACTCGCCACCGCAATCCACGCCCAGCCTGTGCAGCTGCGCGTCACCATCCAGAAATTTGCTTTGATGAACGTGAAAGCTGGGCAGAGATCGCATGTGGCGTGGAACTCGAACGCCCTCCCCGCGCTGGTGGCTTTCAGCGACGAGTTCACGCTCTACGCCGCGCCGCACTCGTTGACTTGCGCGTACCTCTCGAGTTTTAAAGACGACGGCTTTATCACGAGCGAGGATTTGGACGCGTTCGTGGCCGCGTTCGGAGCGGGTTGCTGATCGAACGCCCCGCGCCGCCGTGACGACACGCCTGTTTCAGGACCGCCGCAGATTCTCGCGTGAGATCATCACCTCAAGAGTCTGGCACACGATCTCGATATCGCGAGCCGACAGGTCATTGAAAAAAGGCAGCGCGATCGTCCGCTGGCTCACCGATTCAGCGATCGGGAACATCCCGGGCTCGAACCCGAACTGCTCGCGGTAGAACGGCTGCAAATGGATGCACGGGAAATAGTCCGACGAACCCACGTCATGGTTCCGCAGCCCGGTGATCACTCGATCACGCTCCTCGCGGCAATAGCTCGTGCCCAGCCTCACCACAAACACGAACCAGCTCATCACCGAGTCCGGGTCCACCGTGGGCACGATAAGGTGCGGGTTGCCCGACAGCCGTGCGATATACTTCTGCGCGACGCGCTGCCGCCGCTCCAGGATCGAATCAATCCGCCGCATCTGTCCCACGCCGATCGCGGCGTTGATCTCCGACATGCGGTAGTTGTACCCCAGCCGTTCGTGCCTCAACCACGACCCGCTGGGCGAACCGCCCGTGCTCGTCGCGCTCGCCCACCCGATCGGCCTGCCTTGGTTCCGCATCGAGCGGCACAGGTCCGCAAGCCGCCGATCGTCCGTTACGATCATGCCGCCCTCGCCCGTCGTGATCTGCTTGTTGGGATAGAAGCCGAATACACCCACACGCCCGAACGATCCCGCTGGCTTCCCTTTGAGCGTCGCGCCCAACGCCTCGCAGCAGTCCTCGATCATCGGTATCTCGTGCCGGGCAGCGATCGCGCGGTACTCGTCCATCGACGCCGGGTTCCCGAACGTCTCCACCGCCAAGATCGCCTTGGTTCGCGGCGTGATGGCTCGCTCCACTTTCGCCGGGTCCATGTTCAGCGTTTTGGGATCAATATCCACAAACACCGGCTTGGCACCAACAAACAGAATGCAATTCGAAGACGCCACGAACGAGAAGGGCGTGGTGATCACCTCGTCGCCGGGCCCGATGTTGAGCGCCCTCATCACCAGGTGCAGGCCGCTCGTTCCCGACGACACCGCTACGCCCTCGCGGCACCCCGCGCGAGCCGCGACCAACTGTTCAAACTCCTCGACCATCGGCCCGATCGCAAGCCGCCGCGATCGCAGCGTCTTGAGCACCAGCGCCTCTTCCACCTCGGTGATATCCGGCGAGCTCAGCGGGATCTCCGCGTGCGAACCGCCAGCAGAGCCGCCCGGGAACCCCTTGGAAGTGTCGTGTTCAGACATGCCATCATCATCGGCGTGCCAACCGCCAAAGGCGAATCCTCGCCCCAGCAGATCATGGGGCACACATAACCACCAGGTTCCATGGTCACTCCGCGTCATCGTGAGGCAGGTCTTCAACCGACCTCTTCAGCCTCCTCCGTTCACGATTTCTCCGCTCCTCGCACCACCGCGCGGATGATCCGATCGAGCAATGCCGCCAGAGTCAGCCCGGCAAACTCCGCCCCGAACTCCCCCGAAAGATCTGCCTGCGACGACTCCTCATCCGACAGCCGGGCCCGAAGCCGCTTGCACCCCGAGATGATCGTCGAGTGCGTCGGCCTGCTCATGTGCCGGGCGATTTCCGGGAAGCTCAGCGTCGTGAGCTCACGCCCCAGGTGCCCGCAGATGCACCGCGCCAGCACCACCCGCGGGTGACGACCAGTCCCCGCAAACGCCGCCACGTCCACGTTCAACTCCCGGCACACCTCCGCGATGACGATCTGAAAAGGAATCGGCCGACCCGAACGCACCGCCGCCGCCAGCGGCACCGAAGACTTTTCGCCGCCCACCACCCCGACCC
>CAZIMT010000073.1:0-15808 GCA_964540295.1 uncultured Phycisphaeraceae bacterium | reverse complement strand
CACTAGAAAAAGGCACTAGAAAAAGGCACTAGGAAAAAGCAGCAAAATGATGCAGCCAGCTGCGGGCTGCGGGCTGCGAGCTGTGCCTTACGAGCCAGCCTGAGCGGGAGCCTTGCCTTCTTTTTCGAGCTGCTCTTGCTCGACCTTTTGGCGGTCGTAGGCCTTCTTCATTTCGGGGGTGATCTTGGCGGTGGCGTCGGGGTACGTCTGTTGGGGAAGAACCTTGTCGAAGGCCCCGAAGTTCCAGGCGATGAGCACGCCGCCGAGGACGAGTGCCACAACCGCGATGATGACCTTGACCTTGTTTCCGTCGATTTCTTTCTTCGCAGGTGCTTTCGCTTGAGCCATGGCCAGTTCTCCTCTGGGTGCCGACGAGGCGTTCGACCTCGATGCGGCTGATGAAAATGATGCACTTGATCGTATGGACGTTGGTCAGCCGACGTCGCGTCGTTGGAACAAGATCACACCGAGCGCGAGGCAGGCGACGATCTGGGCCAGGCCGTAGAGGGCGATAAGAAAGACGTGGTCGATCGGGATGGGGTTGCGCTGGGTGACGGCGTCGAGCAGCCAGAAATACTGCATGTTGGGGAAGATCGCCCAGACACCCAGGGCGGCGACGTTGACCTTGGTGGGGGTGAGGAAGACGTAATCGCCAGCAAACGGCGGGCGTTTGACCGCCACCGGAGTGCTCCCGAGATTTCGGACCGTCAGCACGTCTTTTTCAACGGCAGTGATGATGACAGCGGGTTTAGCGTCGGGTCCAAGGATGCTGAGAGTTTCGGCGAGGTTACCCTGGAAGGGCTCGAAGGTGGGGACGCTGAGGAACGCACCGCTGGGGCTTGGGCCGTAGTAAAAGGGCTCGCCGACTTTAAGCGGCTTGGCGGGCGGCGCGCCGAGGGTGATCCGGTAGGAGTCCCCGGCGTGAGCGAAGTCGGCTTGCTCGGGCTGGAGCGGGGCGGCCTCTTTGATGACGGTGATGAGCTGGTTCTTGAACGCGCGGTTGCCGACGAAGTGGTTGACCAAAAGCGCGCCGAGGAACACGGCGGCGCACGCGACGATGGTCATGACCTGACTGAGGCGTGTCGAGGCCGCGACGGCGACGGCGGTGAGGACCAGGATCGCGATCATCAGGCACGCGGCAGACAGCAGAACCTGCGGTTTAAAGTCGGTGAAGATCGGCTGCCAAGCCCACTTTTTGCTGATGGCGAGCACCACGAGATAGGCGACGAGCGTGAGCGGGAGCATGAGCAGAACGCTGATCTGCGGAAAGCTCCAGCCGTAGAAGAAGTTGCACCAGGTGGCGATCGCGAGAGAGAGGAAGACGGCCGAGAGAGAGAAGAGCATGACGGGCTGGTCGATGTCGTCGGCGGCGGTGCTCATGACGCCGTGGCGGATGCCGAACATCAGGAAGAGGAGCATGGTGAAGACGGCGATGAGGATCGCGGTCGAAACGCCGAGGTACTTGCCGAACAGAAGAGTGGGGCGGCCGACGGGCTTGGAGACGACGGTGAGAACGGTTTTGTTCTCGATCTCGCGGCTGAGGACGGCGCTGGCGATGAAGGCCGCGAGCAGCATGCCCATGACGAAGATCGTGGCCATGCCGATGTCGAGGAGGAGCTTGTTGTCGCCGGTGACCTCGGAGGATTCGTCGTAACCCATGGCAAAGCCAGTGGACCAGGTGGAGAAAAACATGAGCACGCCGCTGAGCAGGACCATCATAAGAAAGATGGGCTGGCGGAGGCTCTCCACCAAGGCGTTGCGTGCGATGCTGAGGATCTGCTGGAGCATTGGGGGAGAGAGCGAGGGAGGCGAGTGAGGTGCGTCGCTCCGGGGGAGTCCCGGGGTTGGACGTGATCGAATGACCGCGGCGGTTTGGTTGCGGAAGTGGCGGTTGAAAAAATACTTTCGCTGGCGGACGAACATAGGTTCGTCGGTTTCGTACTTCAATTCATTGTTGGGTCGGGGGGGAGCCTGGTGGACCGCGTTCTGCGAGAGCCCGGGCTTGTGGTGTTTGATTGCCAGTGCGGCGATCGGCTGGATTCTTGGTCTGACGGCGAGCGCGGTGTGCGATGATCGACCGATCGACCGATCGACCGATTGGCTCTTCTGGTTGCTGACTTTCTGGGTTCGTGTCCGCTGCCGATGGCATGCCGACCCATGGCCGCGGCTACGCTCCGCGTCGTTTGAGATTTTTAGGTGAGTACCGCTTGGTGTCGCAACTGCTTGTTTAAAGCCGCGTATACCGCGGGTCGCGTGCCTCGGGCGCGACAGCCAGAATTCTGGTGTTGCCCGTTCGGGTGGACACCTTGGCGAAAGGTTGCCAGAATAGCCGTTCGTTCAGTCAGGCCGACGGCCAAGTGCGTCGGTGAAGATCTCGGTTGTCCGTTCTGTGGTGCGTTCTGCGGTTTTGTTGATCTCAAGGTTTGCTTGCAGGGGCCGTGATGAAGGGCGATTTTCTGAGTTATCGCGTGGCGGTGGGTCGGTCGGTGCTCGGGCTGGTGATCCAGACGAGCATGGCGGTCGTGCTGCTGATTTACTCGATGCTGGCCAGCGACTACGCGGCGTTCACGGCGTTCCTGTTCGCGATCCTTGGGTTGCCGGTGTGGGTCGCGCTGGCGATCGTGTACGACCAGCACCGGCGCGAGCGGATCGAGACGATGGAGGCCGAGACGCTGAGCGCTTCGACGGGCTCGATGGGGGGCTCGACCTCTGTATTTGATGCTGAGTCGGCGGCGTTCCGGGTGGCGCGGAGCCGGCTGGCGGGGATGTACAAGTACTTCCTGCCGATCGTGAGCGTGGTGGTCGGGCTGCTGCTGATCGGCGTCGGACTGTGGCGGTTCGACATGGCGCGGGCGTTGATCTCCCCCGACGTGTTCCAGTCGTCGCGGATCATCGGTTGGGCGGTCGCGGTCGGGCTATTCGTGGCGGTGACGGGGTTCATCTTCGCGCGGTTTATTTCCGGCATGGCCAAGCAGCCGGTGTGGTCGAACCTGCGGGCGGGCGCGGCGGTGGCGGTGGGCACGGCCTTGATGGGGCTGGCGATCGCGGTGGGCGCGGTTATCGATTACGCCGGGCCCGACGTGGTCTCGCGGTATATCACGATCGTGTTCCCGGCGGTGATGATCTTCGTCGGGGCCGAGATTTTTCTGAACTTGATCCTGGACCTGTATCGCCCGCGTAAGGCTGGCGAGGTTCCGCGGCCCGCGTTTGATTCGCGTGTGCTGGGCTTCGCGGCGGCGCCGGATCGGATCGCGGATTCGGTCAGCTCCGCCATCAACTACCAGCTCGGGTTCGATGTTTCCTCAAGCTGGTTCTATCAGTTGCTCAGCCGCTCGCTAGGCGTGCTGGTGCTGCTGGGGCTGGCGGTGCTTTGGGGCCTGTCGGCGCTGGCGGTGGTGGAGCCGCACGAACGCGGGATCGTGGTTCGGTTTGGGCAGTTTGTGCGCACACTAGATCCCGGTCTGCACGTCAAGTTACCGTGGCCGATCGACCGCGTGGAGATCCCGCCGTATACGGCCAAGAACGAGCGTGGGCGGGTGGAGATCGCGGGGTACACGGCGACGGGCGTTCGGACGGTGGAGCTGGGGACGCCGGAGCCCGCGACTGATACGAAGATTATTTTGTGGACCAACGAGCACGCGCGAGAAGAGTTGTACCAGCTGGTGCAGCCTTCTGCGGAGGACTCGGGACGGTCGGCGGGGGATCCGGCGCCGGAGCAGCCCTTTGGTTCGTCGGGGGCGGCGACGCAATCCGCCATCAACAAGGGCAAGGATCTCGCGCTGGTGTCAGTCGAGATCCCGCTGCAGTATTCGATCAAGGATGTTGAGCAGTTCGACCGGTTCGCGCCGATCGACGAGCGAGACAACCTTATCAAGGCGATTGCGCAGCGTGAGGTCATGCAGTATTTCTCGGCGGTGAACGCGGATCAGGTTCTGGGCGGCGATCGCGCGAAGCTGACGACAGACCTGACGGAACGAGTTTCGGCGGCGTTTGAGCGGGCTCAGGCGGGGATCCAGGTGCTGTTCGTCGGCGTGACGGGCGTACACCCGCCGACGAGTTCGGCGGCCAATTACGAGAAGGTCGTGCAGGCCGAGCAGAAGCGGCAGTCGAACATCGAGGCCTCGCGTGCGGACGCGATTGACGAGCTGACCAAGGTCGTGGGCAGCGTGGAGCTTGCCAACAAGATCGTGGCGGAATTGGAAGCGTTAGAGCCGTTGCGTGAGGCGGCGCGGCGTGCGCCGGGCGCGGTGGGTGAGGGCGCGGTGAAGGATCAGGAGTTCAAGGTTCAGAAGCTACTTGAGCAGGCTGGCGGTAGCGCGGCTCAGGCGGTGGCGGAGGCGCGAGCGGACCGTTGGACGCGGCACATGGGCGAGCGCGGGCGTTCGTCGCGGTACCAGGGTCAGATCGCGTCGTACAAGGCGGCTCCGGAGTTGTACAAGGCCTCGATCTACTTCGACGCGATGAAGATCGCGGTGAGAGATTCGCGGCTGTTTCTGACAGACGATCGAGTGCCAGATCTGCGGGTGAACTTTGATCTGAAGAACGTGGACAACGCGGCGAATGTGTTTGATCCGAACCGGAAGAATCAAGAGTAAGAGTCGGAGCTGGAAAGAGGTTGAGAAGAGGCAGGTTGAAAACCTGCCCTACTCGGGCTGGTAGTGACGAGGTTGGGTAATGATAAGACGGAGTTTTGACGAGGTTTGACCCTGATTTCGAGGAGCAGTTCGCGTGAGACGATTTGTGGTCATCGTGCTGGCCGTGATTTTCCTGGCCGCGATTCTGAGTTACACCGTGACGTACACGGTCCGGTTTACCGAGACCGCGGTGCTGACGACGTTCGGCAAGGCGGGGGAGGGGGCGATCAAGACCGAGCCGGGCCTGAACTACAAGTGGCCCAGCCCGATCCAGTCGGTGACCAAGTACGACAACCGCTTGCGGTTCCTGCAGGCGCGGTCGCAAACGCAGCAGACGGCCGACAACCGGCAGGTCATCGTCGAGGCGTACTGCACCTGGCGGGTGGCGGACCCGCTAAAGTTTTTCCAGAAGTTTTCGAACGCGGGCGACCGGGCCGAGGATCACTATCGGCGTGCGGAGGAGACGATCCAGTCGAACCTTCGCAGCGGCGTGGGCGTGACGAGCCGGTACTCGATGCGTGACCTGTTCAGCCCCGAGGCCGGAAAGTCCAAGCTGCCCGACCTTGAGAAGGCGATCTTGACCGTCATGTCGCAGGCCGACCAAAGCGGGCAGAGCTTAAATGAGTACGGGCTGAAGGTTGTGGACGTGGGCATCAGTCGCGTGGTGCTGCCCGAGGACACGACCAAGGCGGTCTTCGAGCGGATGGGTGCTCAGCGCGATCGGTTGGCGCAGGAGATTCAGGCTCAGGGTCTGGCCGAGTCGCAGACGATCCGGACCAACGCCAGGTCCGCGGCCCAGACGATCAAGGCGTTCGCGGACCGGCGGGCTCAGGAGATTCGCAACTTGGGCGACCTGGAGGCCGCGCAGTATTTGCAGCAGATGCAGTCCAACCCAGAGCTGGCGGTGTTCCTGAAGAACATGGAGTTCCTGCGTGACGTGCTGAGCAAGCGGACGACGCTGGTGCTGCCGGTGTCGACGCCGGGGTTCGAGGCTGTTTCGCCCGATTTCCTGAACGGGCTTACACCCGGGCGGCTGCCGTCGATCGGCAACCCGGCGGAGACTTCCAAGAAAGTTGCGGAGCCGAAGAAGGACGCCCCGAGCACCGGCGGGGTGCCTCGATGAGCGATCAGGGATTGCTGCCACCGAACGAGCCGTCAGATCGTCCTGACGCGCGGATGGTGCGTCGTGCGGCGTCGGTGACGCTCAACGCGCGGAACGAGTCGGAAGATTCACCGGCGATGATGGACCCGGCGAACCAGTCGCTGGCAGATGCGCTGAGGATCACGTACCGGCTGATCCAGATTGCGATGTTGGTGCTGGGCGCGTTGTATTTGTTCAGCGGGTTCCAGTCGGTGCGTGAGAATGAGCAGGGGATCCGCTTGCTGTTCGGTCGCAAGGACGGGGCCCAGGTCGATCCGGGTTTTCGCTTTAGCTATCCAGCGCCGATGGGCGAGATGGTGAAAGTCGATACGGGCAGCGTGAAGGTTGATTTGCTCCGGCCGACGGGCAAGCCCGGCGGGCGGATCACGGCCGACTCGATGGACTTCTGGGTGTACCTGTCGGACGACAAAGCTCGCGAGACTCCCACGGCTCAGTTGCCCAAGACCGCGTCGCTCAACCCCGAGCGCGAGGGGTCGGTGTTGACGGGCGACGGGAACATCGCGCACACCAAGTGGAGCTTCAGCTACACGCGCGACCCGGCCCAGGTGGAAAAGTTTGCGCAGAACGTGCTGCCCGAGGACGAGCGGAACATCGTGATCGCGGCGGTCAAGCGCGGCATTGTTCACGCCATCGCGCAGACGACTATCGACGATCTTTTGAAGCAGGCCTCGGGCGAGGGCTCGGTGGCGGGTGTGGCGAAGGAGAACGCGCAGGCGGTGCTCGACCGGCTGAGCACGGGGATCCGGCTTGACCAGTTGAAGCTGGAGGACAAGATCCCGCCGATGAACGTTGCGGATAATTTCGCGGGTGTGCAGACGTCAGAATCCATGTCGAGCGCGGAGCGTGAGAAGGCGCGGTCGGAGGGGAACCTGACGCTCAACGCGATGGCGGGGGCGGCGGCCGGTCCGCTGATGGGGCTGATCACGGACTACGAACTCGCGGTCGAGAAGAACGACGACGCGTCGAAGCTGAAGGTTTTGGCGGCGATCGACAACGTGCTCGAAGGACGCGAGGCCCAGGTCGCAACATCGAGCGGGGACAAGAAGTTCCCGGCCAACCTGATCAGCGGGCAGGTGACGACGTTGCTGAGCGACGCGCGGCAGTATCGCTCGTCGATCGTGAACCAGCGGCGCTCGGACCTTTCGATCTTCGAGGCCAAGCTTGGGCAGTTTAAGACCAGCCCGCTGGTGATGGTGCACCGAGAGTGGATCGATGCCTACAGCGTGTTCCTGGACCGCGACAGCGTGCAGTTCATGATCGCGCCGCCGGGGCTGCACACGATGGAACTGAACATCAACTCCGACCCAGATATTTTGAAGCGGATCGAGTCGGCGCAGAACCTGCGTCAGGGTCTGGACTCGGCGGCGGTGCGGGCGGAGATTCAGAAGCGTGAGAAGTTCAAGATTGAATCAGGGATCAAGGCGACCCCGAACTGAAGAACTCCTGCGAGCGTTCTGAGTGCAGGCCGATTGATTTCGAAACCACAGCGCGAGGCCTCTGAGCGATCGATGACAACACTGCGTTCCAACTCTGATCTGCTGGCGGGCCGGAGCTCGACGCTGTCGGCCCAGCCGGTGGTGGTGTGCCAGCGGCTAACCAAGACGTTCAAAGATTTCTGGATGCGTGACCGTGCTCGAGCGGTCGAGGCGATCAACCTGGAGATCAGGCCTCGCGAGGTGTTCGGGTTGCTGGGGCCCAACGGCTCGGGCAAGAGCACGACGATCAAGATGATCTTGGGGTTGCTTAGGCCGACCTCGGGCCGGGTGGCGATCTTCGGCAAGCCGCCGACAGACGTGGCGGTGAAGAAGCGGATCGGGTACCTGCCGGAAGAATCGTACCTGTACCCGTTCTTGAACGCGCGCGAGACGCTGGAGTATTACGGCAAACTGTTCGAGCTGGACTACAAAACCCGGCAGCGGCGGATCGACGAACTGCTGGACATGATCGGGCTCACGGGAGCCCAGTTCCGGCAGGTGCGCGAGTATTCCAAGGGCATGCAGCGACGAATCGGGATCGCGCAGGCGCTCATCAACGACCCCGAGTTTTTGATCCTTGACGAACCGACGACGGGGCTGGACCCGATCGGGACCAAGCAGATCAAAGACCTGATCATCGAGCTGGGGCGGCGCGGCAAGACGATCCTGCTATCGAGCCACCTGCTGGCGGACGTCGAGGACTGCGTGGACCGCATGGTGATTCTTTACGGCGGGCAGATCCGAGCCGAGGGAACGTGCGATGAGTTGTTGGAATCGCAGAATAAGACAAGTATCGAGGCCGATTCGCTGGACGAGGAGACGCTCGCGGAGATCGATCGTGTGATCCGGTCGCGGTCGGGTGGGAACAAATCTGTGCTGCGTGTGGCCCGGCCCCGGCAGCGGCTGGAGGATCTGTTCCTGAGCATCGTCGAGCGGGCCCGGGGCGAGCAGTTGCGGACCTCGGGCGCGACGGCCGGTGGTCAGACGGCCGAGTTCCTGCGCGGGTCGGCAGAGGACGGGGCGGCGTTGATCGAGCGATTGACCACGACGGCTTCGGAAGGCCTCGGGGTCGGGTCGGGCGCGACTTCGGCGCGGTCGGCGTTGCCGGAGCCTGAGGCAGCGAAGGTTGACGAGGGCGTGATTGGGTCGTTGCTGGAGAGCTACGGCGAGGTGCCGTCATCGTCTTCACCGATGCTGAGCGAGAAGGCCTCGGTCTCGAGTGTTACGATCGGACGCTCGTCGGGCTCGTCGGCTCCGGGTGTGTCGATGCCTGGTCAATCGACGCCCAAATCGGTTGAGAAACCAGCTGCCCTGGTGGATGAATCGCTGATCGGCTCGCTGCTGGCCAAGCCCGACGCGTCGAATCCTCATCAGCCGCCCGCGAAGCCGCAGGGCGGGCCGGGTGGTGGGTACAAGGGCGGCCCGGGGTCAGGTACGTGAAACTTTCTGAACGTCTCAGCCAGCTTGATCGCGTGCAGAATACGCGGCTTTTCAAGGTCATCGCGTCGTGCCTTATCCTGGTGCTCGCGGTCGGTGGGTACGTGTCGTACGTGGTGGCGGTGCACGCGCCAGCCGACGGTTCGAGCGCGGTGACGTCGCGCGGCGCGGGAGATGGCACGAGGGCGAGTCGAGCAGAAGAACGCAACTCGCGCGACGCCAAGGCCGACGTTGGGGCCGACGCGGGCAAAGGCGCTGGCGGTAAGTCGGGCGCGAAGTCGGGGGTCGTTGACAAGGCGTCGGAGGACGCGGCCGAGGCCGGGCAGAACGCGCTCGAAGAGAGTCAGCGGATATTTCAATCGATCGTTTCGGCGCAGAGCGATCCGACCAGCGTGGGCGTGGGCATTAGCGTGGCGGCGGTGCTGCTGCTGTCGGTCGTGTGGCTGGGGCTGGGTCTGACGGCGCTGGCTCTTTTGGCGGTGACGGCCTCGGTGGTGTACCCGCTTCATCTGTTCGCGCCGACGCGTAACTTTGCGCGGCTGCTGGCGGGGCTGGTGGCGCTTACGGGCTCGTTCGTGGTGCTGATGCGGCTGTTGCAGGTGCTGTTCTCGGGGTCCGGGGCGGTGTGGGCGGTGGCGCGGAACGTGCTGACCGAGGCGGTGCGGATGAAGGTCACGGTGATCTTTATCGTGCTGCTGATCTTCGGGCTGGCGGCGTTGCCCTCGACGCTGGAGGCTTCCAGCCCGCTGCGGTACCGCGTGCAGACGTTCCTGCAGTACGGCACGGGCGGATCGTTCTGGATCATCGCGGTGCTGACGCTGGTCTTCTCGGCGTCCACGGTGGCGTTCGAGCAACGCAACAAGACGATCTGGCAGACCATGACCAAGCCGGTGGCGAGCTGGCAGTTTTTGCTGGGCAAGTGGCTGGGCGTGATCGGGCTCAACGCGGTGCTGCTGGCGGTGTGCGGGTCGGGTGTGTTCTTGTTCACGGAGCACTTGCGCGGGCAGGCGGCGGTGGGGGAGCGCGAGCCATACCAGACGATGGGCGGCGGACCGAGCGAGGACCGGACGATCCTGGAAACGCGGGTGCTGCGTTCGAACGTGGTGGTGGAGGCCGAGCCGCCGCGGATTCTGCCCGAGCAGTTTAAGCAGAATATTGACCTGCGGATCGAGAACGAGAAGAAGAGCAACCCGGCGTTCGATACCTCGCCAGCGACGGTGAAGAAGCTGTCGGAAGAGCTGTACAAGAGCATCGTGCAGCAGTATCGCTCGCTGGATCCGGGCAAGGACCAGTTGTTCGTGTTCGCCGGGCTGGGCGAGGCCAAGCGCTCGGGGCTGCCGCTGACGTTCAAGTACCGGATCGATTCGGGCGCGAACATGCCCGACCGGATCTATCGGATGACGTTTCGGTTCCGGGATAGTGATCCGATCGTGAACGAAACGGGGCTGGGGTATTCGCACACGCTGCTGCTGCTGCCCAGCGTGATCGACGACGACGGGCTGCTCGAGGTGCAGGTGCTCAACAGCGACCTGTTCGCGGGAACGCCCAACCAGGAATCAGCCACGTTCCCGGCTGGCGGGCTGGAGGTCTCGTACTCGGTGGGAAGCTATCGGCTCAACTTCGTGCGGGTGATCTCGGTGCTATGGGTGAAGCTGGCGTTCCTGTCGATGCTGGCGATCTGGGCCTCGACGTTTTTGAGTTTCCCGGTAGCGTGCTTGGTGGCGTTCGGGAGTTTCCTTGCGGCCGAGTCGGCGGGGTTCCTCGCCGAGTCGCTGGAGAACTACGCGTCGGTAGACGACAAGGGCAACGTACTGCCGGTGGCGGTGGTCGTGAACGCGATCGGGCAGGTGGTCGCCAACACGTTCAAGGTGTACGCGGATCTGCAGCCGACGACCAAGCTGGTGGACGGCACGCAGTTGTCGTGGGGCTCGGTCGGTCGGGGCGTACTGGTGCTGGGGAGCACCAGCCTGCTGCTTTTCGGGGTGTCGGTGCTGATCTTCAGGAAGAGAGAGTTGGCGACGTACTCAGGGCAGTAGGCGATGGTGTTGGTGGAAAAACGAAGTTGCTGGAAGAACGAAGTTGGTGGAAGGACAAGGAAAGAGACACCGAGGGTGGAGGCGGGTTGAAAAACTGCCTCAGCAAGCTGTATAGGGTTCAGAAGGCGATTCATGGGACGTGACACTCGGGTTCAACTTGTTGCCCTCGTCGTGCTGCTGGTCAGCCTAGCGGTCTGCGGTGCGCTGACCCCGCTGATTACCACGTCCATCGGTCGCAACAAGCTGTCGTTCACGGACCGCGCCGAGGAGGGGCAGCCGCCCGAGATCGCGATGGGGATCGCGATGGGGGCGTTCCGCGGCGTGTTCGTGAATTATCTGTGGATCCGCGCCAACACGTTGAAAGAGGCCGGGAAGTACCACGAGGCGATCCAGCTGTCTGAGGCGATCACCAAGCTGCAGCCGCGATTCCCGCGAGTGTGGGTGTTCCATGCGTGGAACATGGCGTACAACATCTCGGTGACGACGCAGACGCCGTCGGAGCGCTGGGGCTGGGTGAACGCGGGGATCAAGCTGTTGCGCGAGAAAGGGATCCCGGCCAACCCCAACGACCTGCTGCTGCACAAGGAACTGGCGTGGATTTTCATTCACAAGGTCCAGGGGTACACCGACGACGCGAACCCGTATTACAAGCGGCAGTTCGCCGCCGAGTGGACCATCCTGCTGGGCGAGCCGCCGCGGCCCGATTCGACGTTCCGGGATCGCGTGGCCGCCTCAGACCGGTACATCGAGTGGCTCCGGCCGATCGCCGACGCGCCGCCGATGGACGAGGTGACCAAGGCCGACCCGCTCGCTAATGAGTTGGTCGACGCCCTGCGCGCGCAGGTCGTGGATGAGTTTGATTTCGAGTTCCTGCGAAAGTATCAGATCCAGGCCGCAATCCAGAAATCACTGCGGCGCAAGGCCATCGAGAGCGTGCAGCAGAAAGAGAACCCGAAGCGGTACGCGCTGGCGGTGCTGATGGGCGACGCCAAGTACGCCGCGGCCTGGCCCAAGGTGATCGCGTCGGTGCGTCGTGACGTGCTGGTGCGCGTGTACAACATGGAGCCAGACCGGATGATCCGGTTCACCGACAAGTACGGGCCGCTGGACTGGCGGCACGCGGCGTCGCACTGCATCTATTGGTCCGCGCGCGGCGTCGAGCAGTCGCTCAACCGCTGGACCAGCGAGAATCGCAAGGACTACGACTTTATCAACACCGACCGCCTGACGATCCAGGCGGTGCAGGACCTGGCGCGGTCGGGCGAGCTGTACTTCAGCTTCTTTGACTTTGCCAGCGGCAAGAACCCGCTCTACCTGGCGATCCCCAACCCGAACTTCATCGAGACCTACGGCGAGATCCTGGGCGAGCTGGTGAAGCGCAGCTGGGCCGACTCGGAGAAGCGGGCGTACAGCTTTTATTCCGCCGGGTACGAGAACTTCCTGCGCGATCAGATCCGGTTCTATTGGCGGCGCAACCAGAAAGACATGGCCAACACACTCTTCGAGCGGCTGCGCGTGTACCCGGGCCAGAACATGAACGACCCGAGCCGGGCCGAGGAGCTGAGCAAGCCCTTGGAGCGTTGGATCGCCGACGAGATGATCGATCAGCACAAGTCCACGTACGTGATGGCGCAGGAAGTCGTCGGAGCGCTGCAGGGCGCGTTCACGAGCGGGCTGCTGGCGGGGAACACGGAAGCGTTCCGGAGCCAGTTCCAGTACGCGGCCCTGTTCCATCGGTACTACATGGAAGAGCAACTGCGGACCAACGCGCTCGCGGAACAAGGCCGGACTGAAAACCTGCCCAAGGATTTCCGCGAGCTGACCGCTCAGGTCTACTTCGCGTTGTTACAGAACTTGGAACTCGACGACTCCGAGCAGATCTACAGCCGTTCGCCTGACGATCTCAAGCAGGCAGCCTACGACCTCATCCGCGAGCGGTTCAAGCCCGAGCTCGACGAGCTTGCCAAGACGGGCGGGACGCCGTTCGACAAGTCGTTCCCCGAGCCGCCAGGGATGGAGGAGTATCGAGCGTTGGTGGACAGGTGGCGTATGGCGTTCGAGAAGAGCAGACCGCCCACGGCGGCGCCGAAATAGAACTTTGCGTGAGCGAGTTGGCACGAAAGCTGCCCGAGCGCCAGCGTGGGCTGTACCAAAGTTCCTTCGCGATCGATTCACACGGAAAACCACCGAGCGGAGAATTTCCACGCTCGCGCGAAAGGCTCTTTGACCTTGATGCTCGCTCGCGCGAGCCTTTCTTTGGCGGTCCTATCCTGCCGGATGATTCGAACTTGCAACGTGGGGGCGGTGACGATCGGCGCGGGTCAGCCTCTGGCGATCATCGCGGGCCCTTGTGTTTTGGAATCGTTCGAGCTTGGTATGCAGGTCGGCACGGCGGTGCGTGATGCGTGCCGATCGCTCGGGCTTTCGTACATCTTCAAGGCCTCGTTCGATAAGGCGAACCGGTCGAGCATCCGTTCGCCGCGCGGGCCTGGGATGGAGAAGGGGTTGGGGTGGATCGCGGAGATCGGACGGACGCTAGGTGTGCCGACGACGACAGATATCCACGAGCCCGACCATGCCGAGCCGGTGGCGAAGATGATCGATCTGCTGCAAATCCCGGCGTTTTTGTGCCGGCAGACGGACCTGCTCTGCGCGGCAGGGAACGCAGCGGTTTCATTTCGCCGCGGCGTAAACGTAAAGAAGGGGCAGTTCCTTTCGCCCGGCGAGATGCGCGGGGCGGCCAAGAAACTCGCGGAAGTCGGGTGCTCGAACGTGATGTTCACCGAACGCGGCACGACGTTCGGGTACGGGCGGCTGGTGAATGATTTTCTGGGGATGGGCGATCTGATGGAGCTCGAATGCGAGGCCGGAGGCGGGAAGGTCGGCCCGGTGCCGGTGTGCTTTGATTGCACACACTCGACGCAGTTGCCCGGGGCTGGCGAGCAGACGGGCGGGAGGCCCGAGCGTGCGCCGCTGCTAGCGCGGGCGGCGGTGGCGGCGGGTGTTCACGCGGTGTTTTTAGAGTGCCACCCCGAGCCTAAGACGGCCATGAGCGACGCGAGCACGATGCTGAGGTTGGATCAGGTTGGAGAAATCCTCAAGCAGATGGCGGCGGTGCACGCCGCAGTGCGAGTGGCGAGCGCGGGAGCCGCGCGATGAGCCTGAAGTTGCCGAGCGCTCCGAGTCGGTCACGGCGCTAATCCCTCCTGAGTTGGCGGCGCGGAGTATGAGGTCGAACTGGATGAGGAGAAGCGAAATTAAAAGGCAACGAGCCGCCGTGGAGCGTGAGGAGCCCAAGAAAAACACCCGCAGTCGCGGGACCGGGGTGTATGTCGTTTGAGCTTGGATGTGCGTTCTTGAACCCCGACCTGCGGAAGCTCTCAGGTCGGGCGTCCCGGCGTCGGCCTTACTTCGCCACCGCGGGAGTGGTCAACCACACCGGCCTCGGGGCCTTCTCGTCGACAGGATCCACATGGACCTTGCGGCCGCGGTAGACGACCTTGCCCAAGGCGACAGAGTAGAGAGTGTTGTCGCGGCCTTCGCGAACGTTGAAGCCCGCCATGATCGGGGTGCCAACCTGACGGACGATGATGGAGCCGGGCTGGGCGACTTCGCCGCCGTAGAGCTTGATGCCGCGGTACTGCGGGTTCGAGTCGCGGCCGTTCTTGGTTGAGCCCTGTCCTTTTTTATGTGCCATGAGAAACTCCGGGAACGGGCCGACGGTTGAGTGGGCCTGGGTTGAGGTACGGATCGATGTCCCGGCGGGTACCGAATATTAACGGGACCCGCCGGGGGAGAAGGTTAGCGCGGTGTTTGCGTGTGGTCCAGTGGTCGGTGCGGGCCGCGAGTTAGCGCATGATCCATCGTTGTTCGGTGACTTCGAAGGGGGCGCTGTCTCGGCCCATGAGTTCGCCGGGTGTGGCGTAACGGACCATCATGGTTTTGCGGAGGGCGATTTTCTTGAGTTCGCCGCTGGTGGGGTCGGGGACCTGCACGCTTTTGGTCTCGCCGCTGAAGCCGTTAGCGTAGACCGAGATCCCGTCGAGCTGGTTGCGCGGGACGGGCCAGATCACAACGCCTTCTTTGGCGTTTTCTTCGCCTTGGAGCAGCATGCCGAGCACGCCGATCTGATCTTGAATGAAAGGGCTGCTGAGGAGGTCCAGAACCTGACGGGTGACATCGGTGGGGACATCGCGGCCCGCGCGGATGAGGTCGCCGTCGCCGGTGGCGAGGTCGAAGGACGGGGCGAGCAGCAGATCCTGGCCGGTCGCGTTGATGACCTTGTAGGTGAGGTAGAAATAGGGCTGCTTGCCGACCCCGGGGACATCGGCGGTGATCATGCGGAGCGGGCCGACTTTGATGTCGAACTCCCAGCGGCGCGGGACGGCGTCGGGCTCGGGCGCGAAGGCGGCGGCCAGAAGGCACGCCAGCGCGGCGAAACTGATCAGCAGTCGCGAGAGAAAGCGGTGGGTGAGTGTGTTAGCGTGGGGCATCGGGAAGTTCCTTGGGACCAAGAGGCAGGGCGAAGACCTGCTTCGCTGTCAAAGGACGGTTCGACCAAAGGCCGGTTCGACCAAAGGCTGGTTCGAGACGGGACGCGAGACGGGGCGTTCGGGCGGCGATCAGAGGGATAGTGTACAGAGTGGCCCGGCAGGGTCAATTCAGAGCGTGGACTTGGGCGCGAATCTGTCGCGAATCTGTGAACCGCTGCGTCCGTACTTGTGTGGTTCGTCTTTGTTCGCACTCTCGTTTGGGTCGTCCGCATACTCGTGAAGAAACCGCCCAGCCATCGTCAAACTTCTTCGCAACGGCCTGACCACGGTACGGCCCCGGTCGTTGTTCGGATCCCCGAGCGGCTGTGGCTTTCGGCAGCCTCGCGGCTCGTGAGCCAGACGGCCCCCAACCGCGAGGCGGCGGCTAAGCGTTTGGTGACCGCGGCGCCGGTGCACGGGATCGATTTATCGCTGCTGTGGGGGACTCTGGGGAAAGACGAGCGTGGGGTCGACTTCGTGCGGCAGGTGGTGCTGGCGGTGCCCGGGGCGGGGCGGACGCTGATGCTGTTCC
>CAZIMT010000072.1:0-15885 GCA_964540295.1 uncultured Phycisphaeraceae bacterium | reverse complement strand
CGGGATCGCCGCGTACTTTGTGTGCGCGTTTGCCTGGCTGGGCTTCGAGCACACGTTCAAGGTGACGATCATCAAACTGCTCGGCGTGTTCGCGGCCGTGTCGATGGTGACGACGCTGAGTCTGCTGATCCCGTTCGGTCTCTATCGGCTCTTCCTGCCGTACTTCGTGCAGGTGTGGATGCTGGCCGACCTGATGGACATGGAATACTCCGATGCGGCGTTCGCGGCGGCGATCACGAGCGTGGTGATGATCGCGGCCTATTTCGGGATTGCGTACGCCTTCGCATAAGCCGCGAGGCTCACAGCGGTTCTTCATCGACTTTGAATGACCTGGAAGCGCGATCCGCAGAAACCGCGTACCGTAACGCTCATGCTAACTCTGTTCTCGATCACAATCTTCCTCGGCGCGGCGTTGCTGTTCCTCGTGCAGCCGATGGCGGCCAAACTCATCCTCCCGCGGCTGGGCGGAACGCCGGGCGTGTGGAACGGATGCATGGTGCTCTTCCAAGCGGCGCTGCTCGGTGGCTACGGGTACGCGCACGTGCTGGGTGTGATGAAGCCGGGCCGAAGGCCGCTGCTGATCCATACCGTGGCGCTCGGTCTTGCGGCCCTCACGCTCCCGGTCGGTCTGCGGCAGATCACCCAGGGCTTCGAAGATTCGTCCCCGATGCTGGCCGTGGTCACAATGCTGGCCGTCGGCTTCGGAGCGCCGTTCCTGATGATGTCCACCGGCGGATCGCTGATGCAGCGCTGGTTCTCGACGACCGACCACCCGCAGGCCCACGATCCGTACTTCCTGTATGGGGCCAGCAACGCCGGAAGCTTGATCGGACTGCTCGGATACCCGCTGCTGGTCGAGCCGAACCTTACCCTGGGCCAGCAGCGCTGGGGGTGGTCGGCGGGGTACGCGCTTTGGGCGGGGCTCACGATCGCGTGCGTGTTCGTCGCCTCGAAGCGGCCGGCCCTGATTACCGCGCCGACAACACTGCGTTCCAACGAAGCTCTGGTGCCCGCGATGTCGGTCGCGCCGGAGTCACTCCGCCGACGCTGGGCGCGGTACGCGATCTGGATCGCGCTCGCGGCCGTGCCTTCGAGCCTCGTCCTGGGCGCAACCCAGTACATCACCATGGACCTCGCGGCGATCCCGTTGCTGTGGGTCGTGCCGCTGGCGGCGTACCTCTTGACGTTCATCGTCGCCTTCTCGCCACGGATGAAGTGGCTGGTTTCGTTCGCGTCGTGGGCGTTCATCCCGCTGCTCGCCCTGATCGTCTGGGCGTGGTTTGAGAACCTGAAGTACCCGATCGTCGGGATCGTTGCCATGCACGTCGCGGCTGTTTTTCTGGGCGGCACGGCGTGCCACGGGAAGCTCGCTTCGCTGCGCCCGGGCGTCGAGAACCTCACCCGGTTCTACCTCTGCATCGCCGTCGGCGGCGTGCTGGGCGGGTCGTTCAACGCGCTGGTTGCGCCTTGGACTCTCGTGAGGATGGAGGAGTATCCGATCGCGCTGATCCTCGCGCTAATTCTCGGGTTCCCGTCGCCCGCGTCGTGGTCAGAACGCCGGATGCGAGCCACTCGCTTGATCGTTTCCGCGAGCGCGGCGGTCGCGTTGCTCATGGCCAACGCCGGAACGTACCAGGCACCCGGCAGCACCAACATTCTGCACTCTCGCAGCTTCTTCGGTGTTCTCCGCGTGCGTCAGCAGGACGACGGCGCGTGGCGGCGGCTGCTGCACGGCAACACGCTGCACGGGATCCAGGCTTCCTCCAACCCGGAGTGGGCCAAGCTGCCGACGTCGTACTACCACCCCACCGGGCCGGTGGGTGACGTGTTCCGCCTGACGTGGCCGGGCGAGATGCCGAGCCGGGCCGCGTTCGTGGGGTTGGGGGCGGGCACGCTCGCGGCCTACGGCAAAGAGCCGTCGCAGCGCTTCACGTTTTACGAGATCGACCCCGACGTCGTCCGCATCGCGTTCGATCCAGAGTTCTTCACCTTCATCTCCGACAGCAAGGCCACGGTTGACTCGGTGGTGGGCGACGCGCGGCTGTCGCTGGTCAAAGAGCCCGACGGCGCGTTCGATCTCATCATGCTCGACGCGTTCAGCTCCGACGCGATCCCCGTTCACCTCATCACGCTCGAGGCCGGGCAGCTCTATAGGAGCAAGCTCAAGCCTCACGGGCTGCTGGCGATCCACATCACCAACCGCTACCTCGACCTCCGCGGCGTGGTTGCCTCGCTGGCGCTGGACCTCGAGCTCGTGGCGATGTCTCGCTACGACACTTCGAAGGAGTTTACTGAGCTCGAGACGAACACCGGGCGGCTTTCATCGTCGTGGGTAGTGCTCGGAACCGACGGCCCTTGGGCGGCGGCGCTGGCAGGGAAAAAATGGGAACGCATCGACAACCGCACGACCGAGCACGCCTGGACCGACGATTTCAGCGACGTGCTGACAGTGTTTAGAAGGAGCGGGACGAAGTAAGGGGGCAAATGGCTATATCCCAAATGGCCAAATGGCCAAATCAGAACTTTGGCTATTTGGCCATTTCCCTTTACGCAGGCTACGCCCGCATACTCAACCCCGCCTGCTCTGGGTTCTGCCCGAGCGAGCTTGTCCGCATCGTCTCGCGCTGCTTGACCAGCTCGGCCGGGAGCGGCTCGGCGAAGGTGTAGTTGAAGATGTCGTCGGTGGCTGGCGCGACGATCGTCTCGGCTGTCTTGACCACCTCGGCCACGATCACCTTGCCGCGCTCTTCGAGAGCCGCCTGCTTGGCGTCGTCCCACAGCCCGCGGTCGTTGAGGAACTTCCGCAGCCGGATCATCGGGTCCTTCACCATCCACGCCTCGACCTCTTTCGCGTCGCGATAGCGCCGCGCGTCGTCGGCGGTCGTGTGATCCCCCAGCCGGTACGTCACGGCCTCGATAAAGCTCGGCCCGCCGCCCGCCCGCGCTCGCTCGATCGCGTCGCGGCTGGCCTTGTACACAGCGAACAAATCGTTGCCGTCCACCTGGATCGTCGGCATCCCGTATGCCAGCGCCTTCTGCGCGACAGTCTCGGAGTTCATCTGCGCCTCGCGCGGGACCGAGATCGCCCAATGATTATTCTGGCAGAAGAACACGCACGGCACCTGCAGCGTCGACGCGAAGTTCATCGCCTCATGGAAGTCGCCCTCGCTGGTCGCCCCGTCGCCGAAGTACGTGATCGCCACGCGCGGCTCCTTGCGCAGCTTGTACGCCCACGCGATCCCGGCCGCGTGCAGCATCTGCGTCCCGATCGGGATCGACAGCGGCGTCATGCACACCCCCTCGGGGATCTGGTTCCCGCGCTCGTCGCCCATCCAGTGCAGCAGGATGTAGTGCATCGGCAGCCCGTGCATGAACAACGCCGCGTTCTCGCGGTAGCACGGCACCAGAAAGTCCACGCCCTTCTTGGCTGCGAACCCCGACCCGATCGCCGCGGCCTCCTGCCCCTTGTTCTGCGGGTACGTGCCCATACGCCCCGACCGCTGCAACTTGAACGCGATCTCGTCAAGCTGACGGCAGATCACCATGAACTGGTAGTTCTGCAGCACGTCGTCGTCGGACAGCGTGTCCTTGGCCAGCTTCTCATCAAGCACGCCGTGCTCGTCGAGAATGCTGAGGTGATCGATCTGGGCGGTGTACGCGGTGGTGATGGGCATGGGCAACTCGCTCCTGGCACGCAGACTGTGGGTCTGGTGAAAAGATTAGGCTGTCATGTCACACCCGGCATGCGGTCTTCAATTCTGCGCGATGACTGCCCAACTTAACCGCGCCGGCGACGCATCGCCACCATCCCGCCGATCCCCAGCAGCAACGCCGACGACGGTGCGGGGATGGGGCGTTGTACGACTTGCAAGTCATCGAGCGTGAAGTAGCCATTGCCGATGCCGCCCTCGTCGAACTCCGCGTAGGCCGCCCCGGTCGCATTGACGATCCCGTTGAAGATCAGCCCGCTCGATCCGGTATTAAATTGCTCAATCAAACCGCCGGACGCGTCGTAAAGGCGGAGCTGGCTGGAGTCGTCGCCGCCGGTGTTCCAGTACCCGACGGCGGTCAAGACGTTCCCAGCCGCAGGGAACATGCGGATCATGCCGAGCCCGGGCAGGATCGGTTGGTTGCGGTTGACCAGCACGTTCACGCCGGATACGGACGTCCCGCCCGTGGTGGCGGTGGACATGACGTGCGGGTAGTGGATGCCGTCATTGAGGAGCCCGAACGTGACGTTCAGGCTGGCGAAATTAGAGTGCTCCGTCAGGTTGCCGAACCCTTCGAACGTTTCGATGCTGAACGCGCCCGCGGCGGAGCGCCACGCGGCCTCGTTAGCGTACCCGGTCGCGAAAGCGTTACCGACTAAAGCGGACCCAACGAAGAACACCATGGAGCGGACGATCACGTTTTTCATTATGAGGCCTCCAAAAAGCATTTGATGAGCGGACGACCGGTGCGCGTGCGGGCCGGTCGACGACGCCTCAAACATAACTCACGAAATCGAGACCGGCAACTAAAATAGTGCCTTCCAGCCGATCTTTGCGGCGGGTGGCACTGATTCCGTTCCATTGAGGTCGGCGGGGTGGCACTGACTTCGTGCCACCAAGATCGGTTCCTACCGATCTTGGTGTCTTCGTTGACCACCAGACATCTCATAACTCCATAACGCTGTCAAGGCCCGGGTGGGCGGGGCGATCGTGGCCGAGTACCGATACAACGTGCTAAACTTCCGGATCAGCATGCACACCGACGTGACGCGCTGGGGGGTTGGGCTGCCGCACGGGGCGGTTCACCGTGTTCGGTGCCTGACCCATGCACGCCATTTGAAAGTTGAAAAAGCGGGCGAGGGGATTTGAACCCCTGACTTTCTGCTTGGAAGGCAGATGCTCTACCACTGAGCTACGCCCGCGAGTGATCGATGATACGCCGGTTCCGGTCGGAAGATGAAAGGATCCGGCTCGTCTCGACCGCCCCCGGGCGACGGCTTTGGCACGAGCGTATCACACGAGCAAGCCCGAGCGGGTGTCAAGAGGATGCCCGACGAACCCTCCATGAGCCCGTACTGCACAGCACCACGCCGCGTTTCGTAAACATCCAACTTCTCTTCGGCACCTCGCTGGTCTTCAATCCACATGACATGAGCGCTTTGTTCCAAGCGGTTCTGGAGCGAACACAACAGACTCGCACGCGGCGTCTTATGCTCAGCAAAAACGAGTATCCTCACCCGATGCCTCTCACCGTTGATCCGCCAGTCGCCGAGATGAACCCCGCGAAATGGAAGTCGCTCTTGGCCGCATGGCTGGGCTGGGCCTTCGACGGGCTCGACGGCTACCTCTACGTCATGGTCGCGTTCCCCTTTGTCTCGCGGCTAGTCGCAAACGAACACGGAACAACGCTCGAAGCGGTGAACCAATCCACGGACCTGACCGCCGAAGTCGGGCACAAGGCCACCATCATCCAAGCGGTGTTCCTGGTCGGCTGGGCTATTGGCGGCGCGGTCTTCGGGCGGCTTGGTGATCGGCTTGGGCGGTCACGCACGCTCACGCTTACGATCCTCACCTACGCATGCTTTACCGGCTTGTCTTTCTTCGCGACGCAATGGTGGCACCTGCTGATCTTCCGCTTTCTCGCGTCGCTGGGTATCGGTGGCGAGTGGGCCGCAGGATCGGCGCTCGTCAGCGAAACGCTTCACAGCAAGCACCGCGCCTGGGCCAGTGCCACGCTGCAGACCGGCTACATCACGGGGTGCATCGCCGCGGCCCTCACCAGCGGAGCGATGTCACACCTCGAGCCCAAATGGGTCTTCGTGGTCGGTGTGTTGCCCGCGTTCATCACGCTCTGGATCCGCCGGGCCGTGCCCGAATCGCACGAGTGGAAATCCGCGACTCAGAACTCCTCGCCGCCGCGTGTCGCCGAACTCTTCGCGCCCAACATGCGGCGCACCACCATCCTGCTCCTCATCCACATCTCGATCGCGCTGACGACGGTCTGGGCTTTCCTGTTTTTTACGCCTCAGATGATCAAGAAGCTCCCAGAGGCCGCGTCGATGTCGCCCGCCGAGATTGAGCACCTGAAGACTCGCGTCACGGTCACATACCTGGCTGTCAACATCATCGCGAACTTCGCCGCGACGTATCTCGCCAAGCTCGCCGGGTACCGGATCGCGTTCTTTGTGATGATGCTTGGCGCGATCGTCTGCGGGTGGTACGGCCTGCGCACGCCCCCCACGCTCGACAACATCTACTGGGTCACCTCGCTCGTCGGTTTCTTCGGGCTGGGTCTTTTCGGGCTCTTTCCCATGTACGTCCCTCCGCTCTTTCCAACCTTGATTCGCACGCTCGGCTCTGGCTTCACGTACAACTCGGGCCGCGTCGTGGCGGCCGTGGGCACGATGTTCGCGGGGACGCTGGCGGCGAACGCGGGCGGGCCTTCGGGCGCGGTGCTCTGGTCGGGGGTTCTCTACATCCCCGGGCTGATCATCTGCCTGATGCTGCCCGAGCCGCCCAAGTCAGAAGATAAACCCGCCCACGATCGGACGTAGATAGCGATCATTCCAAGCCGAGTTTTTTCCAAACGAAGGGTCGGATCTTGCTCACGAAGCTCTTTCCTCACATCCTTCAGAAAGCCTCAAGTCGTGCGGCCATCGTGCTTGGTGGTGTCGCCCTCATCGTCGTCGCCGCGCAGCTCCGAATCTCGCTCAAGCCGGTGCCGATCACGATGCAGACTGTCCCGGTCCTGCTGGTTCCAATGCTCCTCGGAGCGCGCATGGGTTGCGGGGTCGCCGCGGCGTATCTCGCGCTGGCGATGGCCGGTTTCCCCGTGCTCGCCGAGTGGAAATCGTTCGGCGAGCCAGAATTCATTGAATCTGCAACGTCCGGCTACCTGATCGGTTTCGTGGCCGCCGCGTTCATCGTGGGAAAACTCGCCGAGCATGGAAAAACCCAATCTCGCGCGTCGGCGACCGTGGTTGCTGTCGTAGGACATGCCGTGGTACTCGCGATCGGCGCAGCGTGGTTCGCCGCGTTCAAAGGAATCGCCGCCGCGTGGGATCACGGCGTGCTCCCTTTGCTCCCCGGCGCGGCGCTGAAGTCGATCCTCGTTGTCGCGCTGGCACGACTCGTGATGCACTTCGCCAAGGCATGACCGACCAGCACGAGCCGCGAACCTACAGCGAGCCAGAGCCAAAGCTCGACGTTGCCGTAGCGGCCAAGCGAGGGAACCTCACGCGTGAGTGCGAGGAATGAATGAATGAAAACCCACGCTCGCGCGTGAGGCTTTGTTTCAAGAATCGCAACGCCTTTTCAGCTCGTCCGCACGCGAACTCGCTTCGACAGGCCTACTTCTCTGGCGTCGGCGCCGGCAGAGTACGGATCTTGATGTTGCGGTACATCACCTCGCCGCCGTGCGTCTGCAACGCGATGTGCCCCTTATTGTTCTTGCCAAAGCTCGGGTGGTCCTTCCACTTGCTCTCGGCGACGAGTTTCTTGAACTCGGGGCTCTGGAACTCGAACTCGACGACCTTGAACTCGTTGAACCACTGCTCCACGTGCGTGCCCTTCTTCAGGATACGGAACGTGTTCCACTCCCCCACCGGCCTGCTCGTGTCCTTGGAAGCCGCGATCATGTCGTAGAGCGCGCCCGCCGAGTTCTTTGTGATCTTACCATCGTGAAAAGCCGTGTTGTCCAAGATCTGCATCTCGAGCCCGGTCTCCCATGTCTCGTTGAAGTTCTCTTCACTGCACAGGTAAATCACGCCGCTGTTGGCCTTGGGCGTGACCTTCCAGTCAATGGAGAACTCGAACTGCTCGTACTGATCCTTGGTAATGATGTCCCCGCCCTCGCCGTTGACCGAGCTGTGCAGCACGCCCTCGGCGTCAACACTCCAGCCTTTCTCCGGGAAGGTTGCCTTCTTAAACCCGCGGAAATTGTCCGTCGTTTTCCCATCGAAAAGCAGAATCCAGCCGCCCGCCTTCTCCGCGTCCGTCAGCGTGTTAATCGCGGGTTCCTTCTTCGCAGAAGCAACGGGCGCAACCGCCGCGCCAGCTGGCTTGGCCGCGACCGGCGGCTCGGTCATCGTCGCGGGTAAAGTCACTGCTCCCGTCCCCGCCCACTCCGTGCCGCGCGTCAGCAGCACCTTGAACTGCGGGTCGTTGATCGATGACTTATTAGATTCGTCCTTGGGCCAGACATGCCCCAGCGGCGTGTGAAACACCCGGCCCTTGCCATAGCTGCTCACCAAAGCCATCGGCTCTTCCTTGCCCGTCCCGCCGCTCTCGCTTGACGACATCGCGCTCGCCAGCACCGTGAACTTGGCGTGCTGCGTGTTCACGAGCGTGTGGTACAACTCGTCCGGGTGGGCTTTCATGCTCGCGAGCCCCCTGATGATCGGGTGCTCGGCCGCCGCGGCGCTCGTGGAATAGTTCACGTCGAACGCATGAAACTTCCCGTGCCCTGTGGTGCCCTCGATCCACACCAGCCCGACCATCTTCTCGTACTCGGTCCACCCGATGAACGAGTTGTTCGATGCGTGCACGCACACGACGCCGGTCCCGCCGGTGACCGCACTCAGGAAGTTTTTCTCCGCGGCATCCCCCCAGCGCACGCCGTTGTAATCAAGAAAGAAGACCTGGTACGGCTTGATCGTGGCCGCGTCCGCCAGCGTGGCGCCGGGGGTCGTGGTCACGTCAACCTTGAAACGCCCCGTCGCTTCGAGCGTCTGCTTGTGGACCTGGCTCGTGTAACTCCAATCGTGGTTCTGTTGACCGGTGATCAAGAGCACGCGGATCGGCTCTGGCGCGAAGCCCTTGCCCGCACCGCCAGCAACCGCCAGCGCGGTCCACGCCAAAACCACCATACAAACAACAACGTTCAAGCACCATTTCAAAGCGATCATCGGATCCTCCTGTGCCGAGAGTTTCGGCGGAGAGATCCTATCAGCTTAGCGGCCCGCCCGCGTCCAACCCGCTGGCTCCAAGGCCTTCAACCAACGTTGACGCTCGGCCCGGAAGATCGCTGTGTGCTCGGGACGACCCCCGGCCATCTCCGCGTGCCACCACCAGCAAAGCTCGATCGGGGCGTCCATGTCCATCACGAGATCCGCGACCTGTGCATCGCTGAAATCTGCGTACGCTGGCTCGATCGTGACCGGCGTCCCCGCCCCAACATCGATCGAAACCAACCGCGAGACCAACAACGCCCGATCGATCGCCCGCGAAGCCAGATCAAGCGAGACCTCCGCGCCGAGTGAGAACTGAACCGGCCAGAGCACCGTGCCGCACGACAGCCGCGCCGCCTCGAACCCCGCCGCGACAAGCGCTCGCGTGGTGTCCTCCCCCATCGCCAGATCCTGAGCCCCGCCATCCGCTGAGACCTTAGGTGACCCGTCCATCTCTGTCGTCCCGCGCACCAGCGGCAGGCCCATCAGACCGCACATCCGCTCGACCGCGGCCAGCCGCGCCGCACCGGTTGAGCCGTGAAACAACGGCGTCCACACTACGGGCAGACCTTCGTCCGCCCGATCCGATACCGCAGAGGTGCCATCGATCAAACGTGCCTCAGTGGACGCTCCGGCCGGAGCCCCGCTGGACGCCCCAACTCGTGACAGCGCCGCTTCTACCGCCGCGACACACGCGACCGCGCACGTCACCCCGCCGTCCGCGATCACCAATGTTCGAGTATGCGACATGTCTTCCAGTATCGACCAAACAGCCAGCCGGAGTGCAATCCAACCCGATCCGCACCTGCCCGATCATCTCACGACCAGTCGCGTCCGGACCAAGCCCACCGCCAAGCCCGTCAAGGTGACGTCACCAGCTTCTTGGCGTCGGCCTTGAGCTTGGCGAGATCCTCAGCCCGCACGTACATCATGTGCCCCGAGCGGTAATACGTCTGAGTCACCTGCCCGCGCAGCTCAGCCGGGAGCCCCAGGTGCGCCACCGTGTAATCTGTCGCCCCGAACGGCGTCGCCAGATCGAAGTACCCTGCCGCGAACAGCACCCTGAGCGACGGGTTCTGCACCATCGCCTGCCGCAACGAGTCCGACACGTTTGCGTAGCGGTTCACCGCTGGCTGAAAGCTCCACGGGTTCACCTTGCCCGTCAGGATCTCGTAGTTCTGATCGCTCTCGAACTTCAGCTCGCCGCGCAGGTACATGTTCAACCCGGCCGTATAAACACCCTGGATCGCCGCGTAACTCGGGTCCGAACCCGCGTAGCCCACGGCACCTTCGCCCCCGCCGCCGTCCCCCACCTCACGCGACGCCGCCGAGTACCGGCTGTCCAGCCTCCCCACCATCATCCCGCGCTCGCGCAGCAGCTCTCGACAGAACTGCGATTGCGTGACCCGAAGCTCATGCCGCAGCACGAACTCCTTGGACACGCCCGTGTAGCGGGCCATCTTCGCCGCGATCGCGTCACGCTCCGTCGCCGAAAGCTGGTCGCCATTGGAGAGCGCCACCATGTACTCGCCCGAGGCCCACCTCTGCGCCTCGGCCAGCGTCTTCACAAGATCCCCCTGCAACTCCGCATCGAGCTTCTTGTAGTGCCAGGCCGTGGCCGTGTACGTCGGGAGGAATAGCCAGTATGGCAGATCGTTCCCGATGTCCGGCTCGAGCGTCTGAAAATTGAGCACCGGCGAGATCAGCACCATGCCGTTGAGGTACATGCCCAGCTGCCCCTGCAAGTACGCCGCGAGCCCCGACGCTCGCGTCGTGCCGTAGCTCTCGCCCACCAGGAACTTGGGCGACGACCAACGCTGGTACCGAGTGCAGTAAAGGCGAATGAAATTGCCAACCGCCGCCACGTCCTCGTTCAATCCGTGAAATTGCCCCGGGTTCTCGCCCTCCGCGGGCCTGCTGTACCCCGTGCTCACCGGGTCGATGAAAACCAGATCGCACATATCCAGCCACGAGTACTCGTTAGTCACGACCTTGGCTGGCGGAGGTAACACCTCGCCCTCGGGCCCCATCTCCACTCGCCTAGGCCCGATCGCGCCCATGTGCAGCCACACGCTAGCCGAGCCGGGCCCGCCGTTGAACGCGAACATGATCGGCCGCTGCGCTACCTCCTGGTCCGCCCTCTCATACGCCACAAAGAAAACCTGCGCCTTCGTTTTTCCCGCGTCGTCCAGCAACGGCAGCATCCCCGCCGTGGCCGTGTACTTGATCGACTGCCCCTCAATCGTCGTCTCGTGCGAAGTGACCTTGAACTCGGGCACCCTCGACTTCTTCTCGTCAGCCTTGCCCGTGCCGTCCGTCGGCTGCACGCCAACCTGCCCGCCCGTCTGCCCCGGCCACGCCGCGTGGAGCGGGACCGAGAGCATCGTCCACAGCGCAATCGAACCAGCCGTCTTCATCTTCATCGAGTCGTTCTCCAAGTCGAGTCCCCTCGTCAACTCTCCGCTTCGTCCACGCCTCTGCGAGGAAATCAGTGTACCAACCCACGCCCACACCGATGCGGCTGGCGGGCACCCTCGGCTACGATCGTCCCGTGTCGATCCACGACCTCATCCAGCCCCTGATCGAACCGCTGCGATCGGCACGCCGCGTTGTCGTCCTGACCGGAGCCGGCGTGAGCGCCGAGAGCGGCATCCCCACCTTCCGCGACGAGATGGAAGGCCTGTGGGCCAAGTACGACCCCTCCCAACTCGCGACGCCACAAGCCTTCAAGAACGATCCCGCCACTGTGACCCGCTGGTACGACGAACGCCGCCAGCGCTGCGCTTCCTGCGCGCCCAACCCCGCCCACATCGCGCTCGTCAAAATCCAGAACGCGATCGAATCTCACAACGAACATCGAGAGATCGACGGTCACGAGCCTTGCTCGTTCACGCTCCTCACGCAGAACGTCGACCGCCTTCATCAACGCGCTGGCAGCCGCAACGTCATCGAACTCCATGGGTCGCTTCACGTTTGGCGCTGCACCGCGACCGACCAAGAGTTCGAGCCCGGCCCAGAACCTTTCCTTCAGTTCCCACGGCATTCGCCCTTTGAGCCCGCCGCGATCCTCCGCCCCGGCGTGGTCTGGTTCGGCGAGCAACTTCCCGAGCCCGCCCTCGCAGCCGCGCACGATGCGATCAAAGCTTGCGACCTTTTCATCTCGATCGGCACCAGCGCCGTGGTCCAACCCGCCGCGAGCTTCGTTCATATCGCCGCAAAGTCCGGGGCTGTCACCGCAGAGATCAACCGCGACCCCACCGCTATCTCACGCTGGGTCAACTGGTCCGTCATGGCCAAGGCCAGCGAAGCCCTCCTCGCGCTCGCCGACGAAGCCTTTGAAATCGAACCTCCCATCTGACCAAATGCGGAGTAGGCGTCCCGCCTGCCTTCTCTTACACTTTCTCATTCTCTTTCTCCTTCTCCTTTTGCCTTTGCTTCTCCTTTTCCTTTTCCATCTTTTTTGTCCTTCTCCTCTTACCTACCGCTTGTAGTGGGACAGGTTTTCAACCTGTCTCTACTGAACCTACTCCTTTCTGGAACGCTTTCTCAATGTGGCATTTTCACAAAGACCTCAGCCTCTTCCCCAACCTCTCCCCATCCGCCGAATCTCCGCAGAGCGTGACCTTGATCCCCATCGCCGTCGCCATCGCCGCCTTGGCCGCGAGCGCCCGGTCCGCCGTCTTGGCGTCGGGCCCGTACACCACTTGGATGTGGTTCGACTGGTGCTTAGCCATCATCTGATCGCGCGAAACGCCATAGAAAACCGTGTGCATGATCGGCCACTGCGACGTCGTCGCCTCCCAGCGACGCCGCGTCTCGGTCATCGGCAGCTTGATCGCCTTGCACCTTCCGAGGTCCATCTTCAACCGCTCGCGCCCCTTCGCGTCCGGCTCGACATACACCCGCGACCACACGACCTCGCCGGGCTTCGACACGCCCTTGATCGTCCCGCCGCCCAAACGAAAATACATCGCCGGCTGCCGCTCGCTTGTCGCGCCCTTATACCCGCCGATCAAATGCGACGGCGGCACCGCACCCGAGATCTCCAGCACCCACACAAACTCTTTCGTCGTTCCGGACCGGTCCTCATCCCCCCACCGCAAGTCATGCAACGTGTTGTCCGGCTCAAGCCTCATCGCCGACCACACCCGCTGCGTGATGATCCCGTCCAGCCCTGCGCACTCGTCAACCTCATTGAAATGACTGATCGGCAAACCGGCACGAATCACCTTCCCAGCGCGCGGCCCGTCCATCGCAACCACCGGCGGGCGATTGGAACAGTTGAGCAGCCCTTCCGCGAGATCGCTCGCCGCACACAGATCCTTGAGCCCTTGCTGATACTGAATCCCGATCGCATCGCACCCGAAGTGATCCGCCAGCCGCACCGCCGCGATGTACATCGCGCACTGCTCAAGCACCTGCCTCTCGGTCAATTCCGTCGCCTCGTTCTTCCCGGTATGGAACTTCATCCCCGCGCCGCGCAACCACGCGAAGACCGCCGCCGATTCCTTGCTCGGAACTTGGCGCATCGCCGCGTACAGCGCCGACTGGCTCAGCCGCTCCTTGTACACGCCCGCCGCGTGCAGCGGCGCATCGGGGACGATCGCGTTGTACATCCCCATGCACCCCTCGTCGAACACTCCCATGATCGCAGGCCTGCGCGTGAGCTCCGCCGCGAGCGCCTCGCCCAACTCTCGCTCACGTTCGGGCAGACCCCGGACATGCAGAGGCCGCGCGTGCTCAAGGTCGTGCTGGATCACTCCGCCACGCTCGTCTTTAGCAGCCGCGCTCCGCAGCCATTTCTTGAGCTCCTGCCGAAACTTCGCGTGCTTGAAATCTTCCGCCCACAGCATCGAGTAACGCACTCCCGCCTTGGTCAGCGACCCGCGCAGATTCAACACCCCTACCAACCCGGGCCACCGCCCCGACCAGTTCGCCAGTAGCAGGATCGGCCCGCGATGTCGGCACAGCCCCATCAGCACATGGTGCGAGTACTGCCACACCGCCTCGGCCACCACCAGCGGCGCGTCGAGATGAATGCCCTCGAACACCGCCCGTCCCTGCGCCTGTGAGGCGATGAACTCGTGCGCACGCTTGGCCACGCCCCGCCGCTCGTCCGGAATCTTCGCACGCTTTAACTTCCATCCCAGCGAAGCAAAGGCCTTCGCCGCGTCACGCTCCAGCGCCTGCTGCGCCGGCCAGCACACCGCGTTGGCGCTCTCACGCGAATCACCAGACGCGATCAGCACCGCCGTTTTCGCCGACGGCTTCTTGATCCGCGGAACACTCGGAACGTCATAGCTGTGAGTCGATCGCATCGCAACCTCCGCGCCGCAGCGTGAGATGTTCGGCGGCGTCAGGCAACAGCACGCCGGGCCCGCACTATACCTCAATGTGGCCCGTGCGACTCACGCAGCGACACGCTCGCCACTCGCCGATATTCCGCCCCCGTCGAATGCAGCACGCTCTCAAAAAGCTCAATACGATCGACAAGGAACGGCTCAACCTCGATTCTCTGATCGATCGAAAACTCTCTCGCCCCCGCGCCCGCGAACCGGCAAAGAGTGATGTGCGGCATGAACTCGTCCGCATCTCGAGACCCAGGCCTGCGCGCAAGCCTGGAAACGAGCCGCCGATGAATCTCCAGCAACGAGGGCGGCCCATCGGTTTCAACCGCAACGAGCCGCGCGGCCCCGCGCTCGGGCAGCGAGACCAACCGTCCCGGTTGGAGAAGGAACGAATCGATGCCGCTCGCCGCGCGACGAACTGATTCCTCGACGCTCGCCAGCTCCGAGCGCCCCGTGTCCCCGATGAACATGACCGTCAGGTGCACCTGTTCTGCCGGTACGAGGCGATGGTCCCTCAGCTCGCGCCCAACCAGCAGACTCCGCAACGAATCCACAGCCGACGCTGGCGGAAATATGGCGCAGAATAACCGCTGTGTACGCCCAGCCATCGCGACCTCACGAAAGTCCAAAGTCGCCGCGCTCGCGAATCCACCCAAAGCCAAGATCAATAGTTCGGCGTCGGCGCCCGGAAATTGTCTAGATCGATCAACTTGAAATAGTTGATCGTCTTGACCAGCCCCTCGCGCAGCGCGACCTTCGGCTCCCACCCGCCCAGGTTCTTCTTCGCAAGATCAATAATCGGCTGACGCTGCGTCGGGTCGTCCGAGGGCAGCGGCCTGTGCTCGATCTTCGACTTCGAGCCAACCAGCTCGATCACAAGCTCCGCCAACTGCTTGATCGTGAACTCGACTGGGTTCCCCAGATTCACCGGGCCCACAAACGAATCCGGCCCGTTCATCATCCGGATGATCCCCTCGATCAGGTCATCGCAATAGCAAAACGACCGCGTCTGCATCCCATCGCCGAACAGCGTGATCGACTCGCCCGCCAGCGCCTGCCGGATAAAGTTCGACACCACGCGACCATCGAACGGGTGCATCCGAGGCCCGTACGTGTTGAAAATCCGCACGACCCGGATGTTCACGCGGTTGGACCTGTGGTAGTCAAAGAAGAGCGTCTCGGCCGCCCGCTTCCCCTCGTCATAACACGCCCGCGTCCCGATCGGGTTCACGTTGCCCCGGTACGACTCGGGCTGCGGGTGAACCTCCGGGTCGCCGTACACCTCGCTCGTCGAGGCCTGCAGCACCTTCGCACGGCAACGCTTGGCCATTCCCAGAACGTTGATCGCGCCCAGCACGCTCGTCTTCATCGTCTTGATCGGGTTGTACTGATAATGCCCCGGAGCGGCCGGGCACGCGAGGTTGTAGATCTCGTCGACCTCCAGCCAGATCTCATGCGTCACGTCATGCCGGATCAATTCAAAGTTCGGCTTGCCCAGCAGATGCTGAACGTTGATCTTCTGGCTCGTGAAAAAATTATCCAGGCAGATCACGTCGTGCTTCTCCGCAACCAGCCGATCGCACAAATGGCTGCCCAGAA
>CAZIMT010000071.1:7566-15982 GCA_964540295.1 uncultured Phycisphaeraceae bacterium | reverse complement strand
CGGGGTTCAAGAGGCGGGTGCCCTTGGTGAGCGTGCCGGAATAGACGCGGATGTAGGTCAGGTCGCCGTGCTGATCGCTGACGACCTTGAACACCAGCCCCGAGAAGGGGGCTTTGGCATCGTGCGGGCGCGTCATGCGGATCTCTTTATCGTCCGGGTCGGTCCCCTCGACCTCGGGCTTCTCTGGTGGGGAGGGGAGATAGTCAATGATCGCGTCGAGCAGCATCTGGATGCCGATGTTCCGTAGCGCAGCGCCGCACATCACCGGGTTGCAGTCGCGGTTGATCGTCCCCTTGCGGATCGCTCCCTTGATCTCGTCGATGCTCAGTTCCTTGCCGTCGAGGAACTTTTCCATCAGCGCGTCGTCGAGCTCGACGGTTTTCTCGATCATCTCGCGACGCCATTTCTCGGTCGTCTCGAGCAAGTCCTCGGGGATGTCCTTCTCAATCACGTTCTCGCCCTTATCGCCCTCGAAGTAGAACGCGCGGCGGGTGATGAGGTCGATGATGCCCTTGTGCTCGTGCCCAGTGCCGATGGGGTACTGGATGGCGATGCCGTTGGCGCCTAGGCGTGTTTTCATGGTGCCGTAGCTGAAGTCAAAGCTGGCCCCGATCTTGTCCATCTTGTTGACAAAGCAGATGCGCGGGACCTTGTAGCGGTCGGCCTGACGCCACACCGTTTCGGACTGGGCTTCCACGCCCTCCTTGCCGTCGAACACGGCGACCGCGCCGTCGAGCACGCGCAGCGAGCGCTCGACCTCGATCGTGAAGTCCACGTGCCCGGGGGTGTCGATCAGGTTGATCTTGTAATCGGTGGTGGTGCCGGTGCGGGTCCACGGGCAGGTGGTCGCGGCCGACTGGATCGTGATGCCACGCTCCTGCTCGTCCTGCAGGAAGTCCATGGTCGCGGTGCCCTCGTGGACCTCGCCGATCTTGTAGTTCTTGCCGGTGTAGTACAGGATGCGCTCGGAAACGGTGGTCTTGCCAGCATCGATGTGGGCACAGATACCGATATTGCGGACGTGGGCGAGGTCGGTGGTTACGGCTGTCATGGCGGAAAACCTTTGGGAACAGTTCCGGCAATGCCTCCGACGCGTACATCGCGTCGAGAAGGCCGGCTTCGTGCGGGTGGGTCGTAATCGAAAACGCTGACTTAGGAGCCACGCGGAGCCGGTGAAAACCGGTTCCGTCGGCATGGTTCGTGCTGCTGGGTCGCGGGTCTTGAAATCTGTCTAGATCGAGGGCAAGACAAGCGACGGGGCATCAGGCGGGTCATTCGGCAGGTCATCAGGCAGGTCATCAGGTGTCGGCGTGCCGACAGCCCGGCCGCGATGCGACTCTTTCAACTAGCCCGGTTCGATGTCCTCGTCCTCGTCCATACGCGGATCTCTCACGGAATCTCGACCTGAATTGGGTCAGGAAATAATAGCGCCGAGCCTAGAACGATCAAGAACGATCGGCCAGCCGAACCAGGGATGCTCTTTGCTCCTCGCTCAGCCCCTTGAGAGGGTCTAGGCGGGTGTTGGCGTCGAGTTCGAGCGCCTTGCGAGCCCAGGCCGCCCCCGAGGTCGCGTCGCCCTTCTTTTGGTACGCCTCAGCCAGTTGAACCGCGGCGGAAAGCCCGTAGGGATCGAAGGTTGTGGCCGTCAGCCAAGCCTCGATCGCGCGGTCGGCCGCGGACGGGTCGCCCAGCATCGTCGCCCGGGCCGAGCGGAGCGTGCCCAGCCAAGACCAGGACGTGGAGTGCTCGTGGACGCCCGTCGTCGCGTTCAATGAAAGTTCCTCGGCCAGGTCTGCCAGTTCTCGGGCTTTGCGCTCGTCGCCCGCCTGCTGGCTGGACGCGGCGAGCTGGATCGCAATCTTGCTCGCGGCCCGCAGCGTCGCGGGGTGCGCGGGCAGGTCGTAGTCCGCGGCCCGGAGTTTTTCAAGAGCTCTGGTGAGGGCGTTCTGGTTCAGCGTCGCCAGCGCGCCTCGAACCGACGCCTCGCTCTCACCGATGGTCCGCCCGAGCTCGCGTGAAAGGTCGCGAGCGAGCGTGGTCGGCGAGTCGCCCGGTTCGCCTTTGCCCGACCCGATCGCGGCGATTCGTTGGCGAAACTCGGCGAGAGGCCGGACCAGCTCGGCCGCCGCCACGAGCTTGGTCTGCCACGCCCACACCGGTCGGACCCCAAACCATGCGAGGCCAACGCTGGCGAATGCGAGCGCGGCGACCGGGACCAGAACCGTCCACCATGACCGAGTCGGTGACGATCGCGCGACCCGCTCGACGGGTCTATTCGCGCGTTCGTTGAAACCTGTTGGCTCACTCGGGGCCCCGACGGCCGCGAAAAGCAGCAGCACCCAGCAAGCCGTGCCGGGCCAGATCGGTGTGACCTCGATCTGCCCGTGGGCCGCAAGAGCGATCGCGCCAGCCGCGACCATCGAGAGCGCGAGAGTTGCACGGAGCGCCGACGAGAGTATCAACGAGATCGTGATCCACAGCACCGCGCCACCCACGCGCACCAGCGCCGAATCAATGGTCGCGGCCGGGGTGTCGAACCACGCGCCCAGCATCGTCGGGACCATCACCATCAACGCGATCACCCGAAAATCCTCGCGAGTCTCTGCGCTGGAAACAGCGTTGGGATCTTTGATCGCTGGGTTCTTGAACAACCGTGCCCCGACCATGCACACCAGCCCGACCCACAGCACCGCCCACGCGAGGCCCGTCAGCCCGAGCGTGGCGGCCCAGTCGAAGAGCACGCTGTGCGGGCTGGTGACTTCTTCCGGCGAGATCGGCGGCTTGGCGATCAGATACGCGTCCTTAAACCCCGCGGGCCCGACGCCGTTGGCCGGGTGCGAAGCGAAGATCCGGGCCGCGCCTTGCATGTAGAACCAGCGGAAGAGCAGGCTTAGTTCGCCGAGTCGATCGCCCACCAGCCCGCGTGCGACCACCGCCGCGAGCGCACCGGCGACCGCGAGCGCGCCCATCAGGCCGCCAAATCTGGGAGAGAAGAAAACTTGAACTTTCGCGGGTTGCGCGCGCACAAACCACACGACCAGAACCAGGCCCAGCCCGATCACCAGGGCCGCGCCGCCGCCCTTGGACATCGACATGACCTCGGCCGCGAGCGCGATGAGGCTCGCCGAGACCAACACCGTTCGTGCGCCTTTGGCTGACTTTTTCCACGTCGCCACCGTCACGCCGCAGAGCGCCACCGCGATCGCTGCGGCCACGCTCGCGTAGACGTTGGAGAGCGCGAACCACCCGGTGGCCTCGGGCTGGCCGAGCCGTCGTTCGAATCCACGGGCGGCGGAAGAACCTTCCGACCAGCCCTGCGACTGCAGGAACTGCTCGCGTGTTTGGCGGTACATCGCCAGTGTGGTGGGGTGCTCGACCAGCAGTTGCACCGCGCCCTTGAGCGCCAGCACCCCGATCGCCCCCAAGAGCAACGCGAGCGTCAACCGACGGAGCCGTTCCTCACGCGCCAGGTGCAACGTCGCCAGAGCGCCGACCACAGCCGCGGCCCAGGTTGAACCGATGCGGAGATCGTCTAGGTTTCCGCCCTGATCTATGAGCCCGTGCCAGACGGCGCCCACGATCCCGATCAGCGCCAGCAGCGCCGCCAGCCACCAGCGTCTGGTGAATACTCCCGACGACCCCGCGAGTCCGACGGCCGCGCCCAGCCATGTCACCACGTCGAGCATCAACGAGTGGGCTGGCCCGATCGCGCTCGAAGGTGAGAAGAGCACGCTCGGGTCCGCGTCCCAGTACGGCATGGGCTCGAAAGGGAGCGTCAGACGGACGAGCGCGGCCGCGACGATCACCCCCAGCCCGATCGCGCGAAGCGCGAGGCCCGGCGCGCCGCGCGGATGCTCGGCGAGCGATTGATGATCGGAGCGAGTGTTCATCGCGGCGTCTCGTCTCGTCGTGCCGCGCTGGAGATCTCGAAGGCCGCGAGCACAACGAGCGACATGATGGTCTGCACGCCGACCAGCGCCGCCTGCCACGGTTTTAGCGACGCGAGCGCGATCCCGCCCATGCCCGTCACGGCCGTCAGCCCGACGATTACCAGCACCGCCGCTGGCCTGGAGAGGCCGCGCTTGACCATGCGGTGCGAAACGTGCTGGAGGTCGCCGACGAACGGGCTCTTGCCCTGCGAGAGTCGCAGGACCGTGACGGTGAGAAAGTCGTAGAGCGGCACGGCGAGGACCACGATCGGCATGAGCACGCCGTACCACGCCCCGGCCGAGGGCGCGTCGGCCGACCCGGTTGTGGTCGGATCGAAATAGGTTGTTCGCACGGTGAGGAACGCGAGCAGAAAGCCGAGAACGAGCGACCCGCCGTCGCCCATGAAGATCTTCGCGGGCGGGGCGTTATAGACCAGGAACCCCGCGAGCCCGCCGATCAAGAGCGCCAGGCAGGCGGCGATGAACCACTGCGGCTGAGGGTGGGTGAGGGTCGCCGCGAGGAAGCACGAGGCCGCGACCGCGCCGACGCCGCCCGAGAGCCCGTCCATGTTGTCGAGGAAGTTCATCGCGTTGGTGATGACGACGATCCAGAGCACCGTGACGAGGTACGAGAGCCACGCCCCGCCGACGTGCGCGTCCAACAAGGTCAACAGCCGCGAGCCCGTCCCGACGGTGACGGCGACGGCCGCGCCGATCATGAACACCATCTTCACGCCGGGCCCGAGCGGGCGGCGGTCGTCGATCAGACCGACGACGTGCAGGACAAGCAAACACCCGACCAGCAGGAGCGCCATCGGCGTGCGCTCGGCGATGCCCGCGAGGTGCGGCGTGAGGCTTGGGAACCACGACACGATCGCGTCGGGGGCGACTCGGATGGCTAGCAGGCCCAGCACGATTGGCAGCATGACGGAGAGGACGATCGCGACGCCGCCGGTGTTGGGGACACGCCGCGGCGGCATCTTGACCTGGCCGGCGACGCCAGCGGAGTCGAGCGCGTTTGCGCGCAGGCCCCAGCGGCGCATGAGCGCCGTCGTGGGCAGCGCGATGCCGAACGCGACGGCGATCAGGATCATGCAGGCGACAATCATGGGGCGAGTCTAATCGGGCCGAGAGTTCGACGGCGGGGTTGTCGCCAGATCGGGCTGCCGCCAGCCTGACCAATCCTTTGGCCAGCGCTTAGGCCAGTTCCGGGGCCAGATCAGCGTGACGACGAGAAAAGACGAGTAGACGATCAGCGCCACCCACCAGATCCGACCGGGCCAGGGGCCCATGATGTCCACCACCGTCGAGGCGTCGGGCCTGGAATCCCCGATGTATCCGTAGTTGACGTGGAGGAGGATGTTCACCGGCGTGACGACCGCGCCGTAGGCCAGGGTCATGATCGAGGCAAAGCGGAGATCACGCCAGCCCGGGCGGTACCCGCGTGCGATCACCTCGAACAGCCCGACTAGGACAATGTTGGAGTGCCCGACCCAGAAGAGCCAGAACTTAAGGTGGGCTGGCCCGACGTGCACCGTGGGCGTGATGAACGCCTGCGAGGACAGCCCGATCCCCCAGAAGTACAGGAGCGTCTGGAGCCGGCGATTCTCGGTGATGAGCGCGAACCCGGCGATCCACGCGACCACGTCGCACATGTGCAGCGGGAGGCTGACCGCCCAGTCCAGCTTGGCGGCGTGGTACACGACGTCGAGCGACTGCCACGCGAAGATGAAGAACCCCCAGCGGCGTGCGATCAAGGCCGCGTTGGACTGCCTGTGTCCGCCGCGTGCCCGGGCGCACAACCACGCGCACACCGCGGCGGCCGTAAGCACCATCACGGCGTGAATCACGGAGAATGAATGGAAGGTTTCCAGCCAGACCGGCAATGAACCCGACCCGCCCGGCGCGATCGACGGGAGAGAGTTTTCGGAGCTCGACGAGGTTTCGCTTGGTTGGCCCGCGTCCGCGAGGGTCGGCAGGCAGGCCAGCACAGCGCAGGACGTGCGTGGCCAGCGCTCTCCGATCACCTCTTGACCCCAGCGGCGGCCTTCCCGCCTGATTGAACGTGCTCGTGCCGCAACTGCCCGCACGCGGCGGCGATGTCGCGCCCGCGGCTGGCGCGGATGTGGGCGTTGACGTGCCGGGCCCGGAGCAAGCGCTGGAACTCGAGCACGTCGTCCGTTCTAGGCCGCTCGAACGGCATGCCCTTCACCTCGTTGTAGCGGATGAGGTTCACGTTGGCGCGCAAGGATTTGGTGATCGTCGCCAGCTCGGCCGCGTGCTCGGGACGGTCGTTCACGCCGCGCAGGAGTGTGTACTCCAGCGTGATCTCGCGGCCCGTTTTCGTGAACCAGCGCTGGCAGGCGGTGAGCAAGTCCGCGATCGACGTGTAGCTCGCCCACGGGATTAGTTCGCGGCGGATCGTGTCGTTGGGCGCGTGCAGCGAGAGCGCGAGCGTCACCGGCAAATCCAGCTCGTTGGCCAGCCGATCGATCGCGGCTGGCAAGCCCACGGTTGAGATCGTGATCTTGCGAGCCGAGATCCCGAGGCCCCACTCCGCCTGGATCGTGCGTACGGCCCGGATCACGTTGGTGATGTTTGCCAGCGGCTCACCCATGCCCATGAACACGACGTTGGTGATCCGCTCGATGCCCTTGAGCCGTCCCAGCCGCCAGACCTGCTCGACGATCCGCCCCGCCGAGAGGTTGCCATCGAGCCCGCCCAGGCCCGACGCGCAGAAGCGGCATCCAACCGGGCACCCGATCTGCGAAGAGATGCACGCGGTCCGGCGGTCCTCGCTGGGGATCATCACGCACTCGGTCTGGCGATCGGTGTGCCCGGAGGCCGGTCGAGACAGCACGGGGAGCGAGGTGCTGATCAGCGGCCTGGGCTCTTGCGGTGCCGTATCGCTGGGTGTTGCGTTGGAGCCGTCCCACCATTCCACGAGCAGTTTTTCGACGCCGTCGGTGGATTTCTGGTGCCCGATGATGTCGCCCGAGATCAGCGTCATGTCCTTGGCGAGGATGGCACGGTCGTTTTTAGAGAGGTTGGACATCAGCTCCGGGTCGGCAACGCCGTTGGCGTAGACCCATTCGAGGATTTGCTTGGCGCGAAACTTGGGAAGACGCCTCTCGTCGCACCATGCTTCCATGGAGTCGGGGGTGAACTCGAAGATGTGGGAGGTCGGGTGTCGCATGTGGTGCTGTCTGTGAGCGTGCTGGTTCGAGGCCTGTTGGTGCGAGGCACGCTGGTGCGGGGTGTTATTTCGGGCGTGCGGCCGACATAGTAAGGGGCACCGCGCCGTAGAGAGGCTCGGTGACTCGTGGCGCGTGTACCTTGGCGCGTCGGGAATCAGGATCCATGCCTCGTTCGCGCATCTCGCGTCGGAGAGCCGAGGGGAGCGCGAACTCGATGTCCTCTTCGAAGATGTCGCGTTGTTCGATCGTTCCGCCGAACTTTTTGAGCAGCGTTCGGCAGAGTTCCGCGACCAGATCCTCCGGGGCCGACGCCCCGGCCGTGACCATCACCTTTTCGGCCCCGGTCGTGAACCAGGCGGGGTCGATCTCGCGTGCGTCGTCCATGAGGTAGGCCTTCGTGCCCACGTTGGCCGAGATCTCGGTCAGGCGCACCGAGTTTGACGAGTTCTTCGAGCCGACCACCAGCACCAGATCGCACTCGGGCGCGATCTGCCGGACCGCGGTCTGGCGGTTGGTGGTGGCGTAGCAGATATCGCTGCTGGGCGGCTCTTTGATGAGCGGGAAGGCGACCTTGAGCGCCGAGATCACCACCTCGGCGTCGTCGGTCGAGAGCGTTGTCTGGGTGAGGTACACCAGCCGGGCAGGGTCGCGGACGGTGAGCGTGGGGATGTCGGCCGGGCTCTCGACGACCTGCACAGAATCGGGCGCTTCGCCCCGTGTGCCGACGACTTCCTGGTGCTTGGCGTGACCGACGAGGAGAATCTGATACCCCTGCCGGGCGTATCGGATGGCCTCGGCGTGAACCTTGGTCACGAGCGGGCAGGTGGCGTCGATTGCGGACAGATTCCGGGCCGCCGCCGCCGTCCGCACCGCCGGGCTGATCCCGTGGGCCGAGAAAACGATCACGCTGCCCGGCGGCACGTCCTCGACGCGGTCGACGAAGACCACGCCCCGATCGATAAATCGCTGGACGACGTGCTTGTTATGCACGATCTCGTGGTAGACGTAGACCGTCTCGCCCGGGAAGAGGTCGAGCACCTGGTCCACGACGTCGATGGCCATGCGCACGCCAGCACAAAATCCGCGAGGGTTGGCAAGGATGAGGTGCATGGTTGAGCGTTCAGATCGCGTGATTGCTGGGAGGGACGTCCGCTGGGCGGTGCGGCTCGCGCTCGAAGTCTGCGGTGAGATTCACCTGGGGAAGGTCTTTCACGGTTGATGATCGCTGATATGGTAGGGTTGAGTCCGCGTGAACGAGAAGGCTCTCGGTCGCGTGCGAGGCGTACGTCA
>CAZIMT010000071.1:0-7466 GCA_964540295.1 uncultured Phycisphaeraceae bacterium | reverse complement strand
GCCGCCCACGTCGAGCGGTCTAAACGTGGATGCTCAGGCCGCGGTCCGTGACCTGGCCCGCACCCACTACGAGAATTTCAGCGTGCTGAGCGTGCTGGTCCCACGCCCGCTGCGGCCCGCGTTCGCCGCGGTCTACGCCTTCTGCCGGGTCTCGGACGATCTGGCCGACGAGGGCGGACCGGGCCCCCAAGCTCGCGCCGCGGCGCTGGCGAGCCTCGCGGACTGGCGGCGACAGCTTCACGTCTGCTTTGACGCTGACCAACCTGCGGTTGTCGAGCACCCGGTCTTTCAAGCGCTCAGGCCTGTTATTGCGCAACACAAACTCCCGAGAAAGCCGTTTGATGACTTGCTGGACGCTTTCGAGCAGGACCAGCGCACCGAGACGTACGAGACCTGGGCCGAGCTGCTGGCGTACTGCGACAAGAGCGCCTCGCCGGTGGGCCGCATCGTGCTCATGCTCGCCGGGTATCGCCCGCCCGAAGAGTGCCCGGCCAACGCCGCGCGCTACGAGCTGAGCGGCGCGGTGTGCGTCGCGCTGCAGCTGACGAACTTCTGGCAGGACGTGCGGCGTGACCTGATCGAGCGGGACCGCGTGTACCTGCCGCGTGAGATCTGCGGGCTTGATCGTGTGAAGCTCCGAGCCTGGCTGGGCGAGGGCGAGGGCTCTTTGCACCGGGCCGAGTTCGCGGGCGCGGTCGCGCCGTGCATCGCGCGTACTTGGGCGCTCTTTCAACGCGGGAGAGAACTTCGGGCGTTGCTTGATCGCTCCATCGGCCCGGTGGTGGGGCTCTTCCAGGACGGGGGCGAGCACGTCCTCCGCGCCATCGAGCGGCATGAGGTCTCGACGCTCTGGCACCGCCCGCGGCTGAGCCGTCCGCGTAAGGCCTGGCTGGTCGGTCGAGCCTGGCTGACAACGTTGTTTCCCACCGGAAGCCGGACATGATCGACGCGAGCGCTGACCCAGCTCTACAAGCGTCGATGGACCACTGCGCTGGCGTGACCCGGGCGCGGGCTCGCAACTTTTACTTCGGGCTGAAGTTGACGCCAGAGCCTAAGCGGTCCGCGCTGTATGCGCTCTACGCCTGGACGAGGCAGGCCGACGACACGGTCGATGGCGCCCCGACCCTCGACCACGCCCGGCGTGCGCTCGATTGCTTCCGCGAACAATCTCGGCTCGTCATCGAGCAACGGTTTGACCTCGAAAATCCTGGACGGTCCGATCCGATGTGGCTGGCGGTGCGCTGGACGTTGCGCCGGTATCCCATCGATCTCGCGTGGCTCTGGGCGGTGCTCGACGGGATGGAGGAGGACCTTTCTCACGCGGGGTACGAAGACTTGGCCGCACTCGAGCGGTACTGCGGCCTCGTCGCGTCCACCGTCGGGAAGATGTGCGTGGCGGTGTGGGGGATAGCGCCGGGAACCGAGCGGGCTCAGGCGGAAACGCTCGCGCACCAGCGTGGGATCGCGTTCCAGATCACGAACATCCTCCGCGACCTGCGCGCCGACCGTGACGCCAGCCCCGGGCGGGTGTATCTCCCGCGGCAGGTTCTGCAACAGCACGGGGTGACGATCGACGATCTCTGCGCCTGGTCGAAACCTGATCGCTGCTCGGCCTGCGTTCGCGCCATCGCGGTCCGGGCTCGTGCCGCGTACGACGAGTCGGAGCCTCTGCACGCGATGATCGAGCCGGAGTGCCGCGCCTCGCTGCTGGCCATGACGCGCATCTACAGCGGGCTGCTCGGGCTGATCGAGCGTGATCCCTCGCGCGTCTGCGCCCCGGTTCCAGCACGCCTCACCACCGCCCGCAAACTCACCATCGCTCTCTCGGCGATGTGGTCGGCCCAGCGGAGCGCGCGCCGCGAGGCTTCGATAACGTGAGACGCTCCGACGCCATCGTGGTCGGTGGCGGGATCGCGGGGATCGCGGCCGCGCTGCGCCTTGCTGAGCACGGCGTCTCGGTCACGCTGCTGGAATCCTCGCGCCGACTCGGCGGTCGGGCCACGTCGTTCACCGACGCGCGTACGGGCGAGGCCATCGACAACTGCCAGCACGTTGCGCTCGGGTGCTGCACGAACTATCGCGATCTCTGCGAGCGGCTTGGAGTTGCTCATCTGATCGCGTGGTACCGGGCCCAGCACTGGGTCGAAGCTGGCGGCCGGCGATCGATCATCACCGCTGGCAACCTCCCCGCGCCGCTGCACCATGCCGCCAGCTTTCTCTCGGCAAAGTTTCTCTCGTTCACCGAGAAGACCGCGATCGCTCGCGCCATGGCGAGGATAATTCTGGCGCGCCGCGATGACTTCCGCGCGATGACCTTCGGCGCATTTCTCCAGAGCCACGATCAACCGACCTCTGTTGTCGATAAGTTCTGGTCGCCGGTGGTGGTGAGCGCCTGCAATCTCAGCGTCGAGCGCGTCAGTGCCTCGACCGCTCTGCATGTTTTTCAAGAAGGGATGCTCGCCAACCGCGACAGCGCCACGATCGGCATCCCCACCGTCCCGCTCGCCAGGCTTTACGACGGCGCGGCCCGGATCATCGAGCGGGCCCGCGGCACGGTTCGATTCGGTGTGCGAGCCGAATCTTTACGCCCCGGCGTCGTGAACGATTCCGAGGGGCGAGACCACCGCGCGAGCGCCGTGATCTGTGCGCTCCCCATCGAGAAGGCCGCCCGCGCGGTGTTCGATTCGCACGAGCGGCCCGACCTCAGACTGGCCCGGGCCTCATCGCTCGAAACCAGCCCGATCTGCGGCGTACACCTCTCCTTCGACCGTTCGGTGATGGACGTGCCGCACGCGGTGCTGGTTGGCCGTCCAACGCAGTGGCTCTTCGCCAAGGACCCCATAGGCCGCACGGTCCACGCGGTCATCAGCGCGGCGGACGAATGGATGGCACTGAGCGAACCCGAGATCGTGAGCCGAGTTGTTGACGATCTGAACGCGTGCTTCCCGAGTTCGCGCGGCGCAGTCATCGTTTCTGCTCGCGCGGTGAAAGAACGCCGCGCGACCTTCGCTCCCACGCCCGGTTCCGACGCCTTGCGACCCTCGGGCCGAGCACTCGAAGCTCACGGCGTCACGCTCGCTGGCGATTACACCGCGACCGGCTGGCCAGCGACGATGGAGGGCGCGACGCGCAGCGGGTACGCCGCCGCGGCCTCTGTTCTCGGGCTTGCGGACGACGCTTTGCTCGCAGCGCCGCTTCGTGCGGGCTTCTTGTCCGCGCCGTTCGCCGCGTCGTGGTGAACCGTCGTCGCGGATCGCAATTGACAAACTTTGCACCCGAACGCGTGCCCACATGCCCGGGCTTCACCTCGGTCCGTACCCTAGGCATCCACCCCAAAAGCTCGTAATAACAGCACATTTGTGAAGAACTTTTTAAGAAACCGGGCCAACCGGCTTGCTGCGTTTGCCTGACTCCACTCCAGAGTGGTACTCTTCGCCTCGACGGATCGATCTCTCGGCCAGGACGGCCTCGCACTTGTGTTGACCTCGTGGAGCTTGTCCCATGGCCACCCTCGCCAACGGGCGCGGACGCAAGCGCGTCTCGCGCACTGCGGCCGCCCTCGTTCTCGTCGCCTTCGCGTGCGCGCTCGTCTTTGGAGGGATGGCTCTCGTTCGAACCGGCGCGCCCGAGCCGCTGCTCCGCGTCCAGTCTCAACCGCTCAATCAACCGCTCAATCAACCTCTCAATCAGGCGGTCAATCAGGCGATTAAGCCCGCTCAGCCCGCCGCTGCTCTGGCCGCCCCCGAGATCCGCTTCGGCCTTTCCAAGCCGCTCCTCAAGGCTCCTGGTGCGCTCCGCCTCGCCACGTACAACGTCGAGAATCTCTTTGACAACGCCGACGACCTCGACCTCTCTGGCCAGCATGAGGACAAGGGCACGACGAAACCCGAGTCCGAGCTCCAAGGCCTCGCCACCGCGATTCGCGCGCTCGACGCCGACGTGATCGCGCTCCAAGAGGTCGAATCTGAAAAGGCCTTGATGTGGTTCCATGATGCGTATCTGAAGGGCATGGGGTACGCCTATCACGCCTCGATCGACGCTGGTGACGCGCGCGGCATCGAGCAAGCGGTGCTGAGCCGCTACCCCATCAAGGCGGTAAAAAACTGGCCCGACCTGCCGCTGGCGGGCAACCACCCCGACGACGCCAAGGATGCCACGCCCGGCTCGCCGATTCACTACCACCGCTCGCCTCTCAAGGTCGATATTGAAGTCCCCGCCACAGTGACCGGAGACGAGCCGTATCGCTTCACGCTGCTGGCCGTGCATCAGAAGAGCGGGAAGAACAGCGGCTACTGGCGCGAGGCTGAAGCCACCAAAACAGCGTCGATCGTGCAGGAACTTCAGGCACAGACCCCTGGGATCAACATCTCGGTGCTGGGCGATTGCAACTCCGTCCCGTCTGATGCCGCCACCAAGATTTATCTCACCGGCGGGCTGATCGATCTCTTGGCCGCTCGCGATTCGGCCAACCTCGCCGAGCGGCCTAAGTTCATCACGCACGAATCGGGCCGCACGATTGATTACATCTTGGTCAACCTCGCGATGAACGCGGAGGTGGTCGCCAATTCGACGTTCATCATGGGCACGCCAGCGCGGCCTGCGGGTGTGGATTGGCGGTCGTACCCGGTGCCGCCGGGGTATGCGTCAGATCACTATCCGGTGGTGGTGGATGTTCGGTATAAAGAAGGTAAATAAGACCAGACGAGTTGTAAGTTTGTAGTTTGATAGGATGGTCGGTTTATCAGGTTGTGGATCGTGAAGTTTTCGCTAAACACGACTTTCACAGCCTGTTGGAGCGGCATCAAAGAGGCTATGGTTGGATTCTTGGGTATGATGCTCAACTCCGGATTCTCCCGGCAGGCCCCGAGATCTAGTAGTGTGAACGATCGAGACCTACAACCAGCAGGGTCCGAGAAATCTGGGTTAGGCCCTGATCAGCCGTTGGGTGGGTAAGGATTCGGCGATCGTTCGGCGAAGGTCGGAAGGCTCAGCCTTCAGAAAATGTGAAGTTCGGAACCGCGGGACAAGCCGCGAGTGTGAAGTAGGGTCCAAGGAACTCATCAAGGAACGGCGAAGCGCATGAGCACACCGAAAACCGTGTCGAACCTCGGACCTTGTCGAACTTCTCTTCGCCGCGGCTTCACGCTGATCGAGCTGCTGGTGGTGATCGCGGTGATCGCGCTGCTGATTAGTATTTTGCTGCCGTCGTTGGGGGCGGCGCGTCGTGTCGCTCGGCGCGTCGTGTGTCAGTCGAATATGCGCCAAGTGACTACCGCGATCACGATGTACGCCGATGGAAACAAGGACGCGTTGGTCGGCTCGCCGCTCACGAGCGGTTACGACGCGGGTAAAGACAGAAGATTCAACGGGACCTCAGTGCAGCAGTGGGACTGGATCGGGCCGCTCGCGTCGATGCTGAACCAGGTTGGTCCCGGTGAAGGCGGCGACTATTCAGAAGAAGCACGGGCCGCTCGGTATGATTGGTACCGCAGCCAGTTGAAGACATTCATTTGTACTGAGAATGACATTCAGGCGATCCCCTACGGCACCAGCGCAGCGCTCTGGACCACGGGTCGGATGATGTCGTACAACATGTCAACGCAATTCTCATCGATCGCAGCGGATGCTTCGGAACTCGGCGGAACGCAGCCCGACTCGAGATCGAGTGCCAAACGAGGCGGGTACCGCCCTCGGATGGATCGAATCGGAACCCCGCACATGAAGGCCATCATCTTTGAGGGCCACCGTTACGCCACCTTTTCCCCGCCCGAGGCACGAAAGCCTCCGGACTTTGATCCGGCGATTAACGCCAGGTTCGGTGGAATGTTTGGGGGAACAGGGCCTTGGTTCCGCGAGAGCCGCGAGCTTGATCGTACCGTGGCCCCGGGCGAAGGCCTCAGCAACTTTGGGTTCGTCGATCCGCGCAAGTTCGCGTTCCGTCACGGGGCAAAGGGCAACCTTGCGAACTCTCCGGGCGCGAGCTTTACCGGCAACCTAGCCTTTCTAGACACGCACGTTCAGATGATGGACGACGCCGCGGCGACGAATCCAGACTATTGGTTCCCGACCGGGACGAAGCTCGCTAAGGGGTATGGCAGTAGCACTTGGAACTATGCCAAGAACACGTGGCCTTCGAAGACGGGCAAAGAGAACGAATACATCGTCCCCTAACTTCATCGTGCGATGAGGAGATCGACATGTTAGCTTCAATGGCGGGAACCATGACCGAACTGAAATGGGACAAAAAAACCGTGCTGTCCGTTGGCGCGGCGGTCTTGGCGGTGACGGTTGCGATTATTATCTTGGCCCGCATGACGATCTTCGCGCCAGCGACCGCGGGTGAATCCTCGCGGTTTTCCACGTTGAAGGACTCTGTCACCGGCGAGGTTTTTGAGGATCATCCCATTCCTGCTGGTACAACGATGCCTTTGAAGAACCCCAAGACCGGCACCAAAACTTTGTATCAGACAGAAACGTGCTTTTGGACGAAGGACGGCAAGGCCACGTTGAAGCCTACGTACGTCTTGGTCAATGAAATTGTGGGGAAAACCGGGCCAACGACCTGTCCGGACTGCGGACGGCCAGTTGTCGGTCACAACCCGATGCCGCCGCAGGATCTGCTCATCGAGGCAGCGAAGAAGGCTGGCAAATAGCATCGCACTTCGATGTGACGGTCGATCGAAGATTAAGAGACCTTCTACCGATGCGCCGGCCCCTTCAGCCGGCTTACCAGCGTTGCCGCCTTCACTTCCACGCCTTTCAAGATGCTCGACAGCGCATCGCGGTTGGGCGCGAAGTCCATGGCCGTGCTCATCGCGACCCATTCCTTCTTCACGAGGTCGGCCAGCGCGTGCGTGAAGCTTTGCATGCCTTCTTCATTTCTTGAGACTATCGACGGCAGGTCGTTGTCCTCGCCTTGGCGGATCTTCTCGCGCACCGTGGGCGTTCCTATCAAGACCTCGCAGGCAGGGACGACGCCGACCTCGAAACCGGCGACGGCTGGCAGCAACCTCTGCGCGCACACCGCTCGCAGCGTGTTGGACAGCGCGTGGCGTAGGAAGCCGTGCTCCTCAACGGGGAAGAACTCGAGGATCCGGCTGAACGCTTGCATCGTGTCGGCGGTGTGCATGGAGCCGAAGACCAGGTGCCCGGTCTCGGCGGCCTGCACGGCGGCCAGCACGGTGTCGTGGTCGCGCATCTCGCCGATGAAGACCACGTCGGGGTCTTCGCGGACGATGTACTTGAGGGCGGTGGGGTAGTCGTTGACATCGATGCCGATCTCGCGTTGCGAGACGATTGACTTCTTCGGGACGAAACGGTACTCGACGGGGTCTTCGACGGTGATGATGTTCTCGGCGCGGGTGGCGTTGATGTGCTCGATCATCGCGGCGAGCGTGGAGCTCTTGCCGGAGCCGGTGACGCCGACGACGAGGACGAGGCCTTCCATGGTGCGCTCGACGAGGGGG
>CAZIMT010000070.1:0-16047 GCA_964540295.1 uncultured Phycisphaeraceae bacterium | reverse complement strand
CACCTGCGAGGGCCATCGCCGGTGCGGCCTGGGCTGTCTGCATCATCGGGGCCATCATGGTCATGGGCATGGACGTGGGCACCCCGCCGCGCTTGAGCGTCACCGTCTCTTCGCCGCTCTGTAAGTCCAGCTCTGTCAGGTCGTTATCGACCATCAGCTGTACAAGTTCTTTGAGTTTTTTGGTGTCGATCATCGGGCCTCTGCCGCGCTGGCGGCACTCCGAAATGGATTGAAAATCGCAAGAAAATCACAACGGCCGATCTAGGGCTCGGATCGGAATTTTCGATCGGCGTCATCCTATCCGAAACCGGGCTCGTCAACATCAGCCCAAGGAAACCCCTGGATTCGCGTCGAGTGGGTCGGGCCTACAGGTTACGCTCGCCGGTCGCTGCCGCCAAATCGGCCTGGAAAACCTGGATTGAAACCTGGTTTGAAAGCCGGATTGCCTCAGCTCGGTTCGATCAGGAAAGGGTTGACCACTCCATCGTCTTGGGCAGCGAGCACAGGTTCCGGCTTCCTCCTTTGACGATTACGAAGTCGTCCTCGATCCGCACGCCGCCGACACCCGGCAAGTAGATCCCTGGCTCGTTGGTGACCACGTGCCCGACCCGCAGCGGCGTGGCCGCCGCCATGTGGCTTACGCGCGGGTTTTCGTGGACGTTCATGCCGAGGCCGTGCCCCAGCCCGTGTCCGAAGAACTCGCCGTAGCCGTGCTTGGTGATGTGGGCCCGGGCGACGCCGTCGATCTCGGCGGTGGTTTTGCCCGGGGCCAGCGCGGCTGCCGCGAGCAGGTGGGCGTCGAGCACGATCTGATAGATCTCCCGGATCTTGGGCGGCCACTTCCCCAGCGTGAAGGTTCGCGTCATGTCGCCGTGATAGCCCTTCCACTGCGCGCCCCAATCGATGAGTAGCGGCTGATTCCGGGCCAGCTTGACAGTGCCCGGCCGGTAGTGCGGGAGCGACCCGTTGGCCTGGGCGGCGATGATGCTCACGAAGGCTGGCTGCACCGACCCGCGCCGCTTCATCTCCGCTTCCAAGGCCGCGCCGACGTCGAGCTCGGTCAGGCCCGCCTTGATCGTGGGCAGCACCGCGAGCAGCGATTTCTCTTGGATCGCGATAGCTTTGGAGATGAGCCCGATCTCGTGCTCGTCCTTGATCGCTCGCAGTTCCGCGACGATCTCCGACACCGCTTTCACCTTCGAGTCGTGCTCTCCTAGGGCCTTGGCGATCCCGCCGCGTTCGGCCAGCGTCATCGTCTCGGCCTGAACGCCGCACGACGTGACCGAGGCGTCGCTCAAGAACTGGTTTATCGCGTCGCCCATGGAGCCCTTGCGCACGAACACGTTTACTAGCGGTTTGAATTCGGCCAATTCTTCGACGTACCGAAAATCGGTGATGATCGTCGGCTTGCCAGCGTCGGCTACTGGGATGAACGCCGGGCTATCTCCGCCGAGGAACCCGGTGAGGTACCCGACGTCGATCGGGTTGGTGATGAGGATGTGCGACAGCCCCTTGGCGGCCGCCGCGGTCCGGAGACGCTTGAGGCGGGGGCGGTAGAGCGGTGGATCGAACTCGTGAACAGATTTCTTTGTGGCGGACTTCGAGTGCGCGGTTTTTCTGGCGGTGGCGGTTGGCATCGGCGGATGATACCGATCGGGCTCGTTGGTTGTTGCCGGTCCAAACCGGTCCTCGGGCGAATGTCCGCGTTCTCGCGCTGTTTTCCAAACCTCGTCGGCTGGTCTACCATTGCGACCATGCCGGAGGTTTCCCGCTCGGCGAGCTTGAGAACACGCTTGGCGGGGCGTTTCGGCCTGCGATGGCGATCGTAGCTCAGTTGGTTAGAGCACGAGGTTGTGATCCTTGAGGTCGCGGGTTCGAGTCCCGTCGGTCGCCCTTTCTTCCCTTTTTATGCTCGTTGATTTCGAGACCGCTTTGGCGATCCAGCTCGCGCAGGTCTGGACCAGCGCGTCTCGGTCGATGGGCTTGGTGGCGAAGTCGTCGCACCCGGCGGCGACGCACTTGGAGCGCGCGTCCGCCATTGCGTGGGCTGTCAACGCCACCACCGGGATCGAGCACCCGCTTTCGCGCAACAGTCGTACCGCCTCGTAGCCGTCGAGTACGGGCATCTCCATGTCCATCAGCAGTAGGTTGAACGGTGTGCCCTTCGCGTCGGCCGCGCGCACGAGATCGAGGGCGACCTGGCCGTTCTCCGCCAGCACAACTTTCGCGCCGGCTCGTTCAAGGTGGAACGCGATGAGGCGCTGGCTCGCAACGTTGTCCTCGGCCAGCAGTACGCGCCCGAGCAGTCTCACCATGATGTTCGAGCCGGGCACTATGGCCGCGGGTGCGTGCTGGTCGAAGCGATCGATCATCGGCACTCCCGTGATTGAGCCCGCCTGGACTTTGGCGGTGAAGGTGCTGCCCTTACCGGGCTGGCTCTGGGCCGAGATCTCACCGCCCAGCAACTTGGCAAGGTTCCACGAGATCGTTAGCCCGAGCCCGGTGCCCCCGAAGCGCCGCGCCGTTGAAACGTCGGCCTGCGCGAAGGGCTTGAATAGTTCGCTCAACTGAAGGTTTGACATCCCGATCCCCGTGTCGCGGACCTCGAACACCAGCATCGCCTCGGGCTCGCTGGCTCGCTCCACCCGCACACCGACGCGCACGGAACCGGTCTCGCAGAACTTCAGGGCGTTGCCGATGAGGTTGACCAGGATCTGCTGGAGTCGCATGGGGTCGGAACGGGCGCTCGTCGGGATCGGTGAATCGAACTCGACGGCGAGCGTCAGGCCCTTGGCGGTCGCTCGCGCGCTCATCATCCGCAGCACGTCTATCAGAACCTGTGTTGGGGTAAAGTCGATCCGCTCGACGGTCATTTTGCCGACCTCGATTTTGGAAAGGTCGAGCACGTCGTTGATGACGCCCAGCAGGTGCCGGCCGCTGGCACGGATCGTGCGCACGTGCTCGGCTCGGTCTGGCTCGCTGACGCTGGCGTCTTCGAGCAGGTCGGCGTAGCCTAGGATGGACGTTAAAGGCGTGCGGATCTCGTGGCTCATGCGAGCGAGGAACTGGCTCTTGGCGACGTTGGCGGATTCGGTCTGGGCTCGCGCGGATTCAATCTCGCTGAGCAGTCCGTCGATCGCGCCCGACAGCGAGGCGATCTCGTCTCCGCCCTGCTCCCCCACTCGCTCTGAAAATTGACGGGTCCACGCGATCGCCGTGACGTCGTCTCGCAGCCTCACCACTCGGCGGATCACCAGCCGACTCACGACCCCAACCATCGACACGCCGAACATCAGGCCCAGCACCGTCACCATCGCGAAGTCCTCGCGCGTGCTGAGAAGGCCGGCTTGGTACACAACTCTCGCCGTGTCGGTCCGCAGCACGAGCGCCGGAGTTCCTTCCGCGTCCTTCAACAACAAGTAGGCCGAAACTTTTCCCGACACCGCGTGACCGACCACCCAGGGTGCGCCGCCCAGCAGCGCCGATTGGGCCGCGAGCGTTTCGGGCTGCATGCCCGGATCGCCCACGCCCGAGATCGACGCATCCAGGTTTCCCAGCGTGTTGATGCGGGCGATCGTCTGGGTGCTGATTGCTCGCAGGAACGCGACCGTCCCGTGCGTTTCTCCGGCGCCCTTGCTGTTAAGGATCGGCTCGATCACGAGTAAGTACACGCGACCCGAGAGACGGAGGATGCCGCTGGACGACCCGCCGCGGCCTTTCGCAGCGATCCGTCTGACAACCGCTTCCAGTTCGTTGGGCGTTTCACGGAACTCGTCGCCCGCGTCGTTGACCATCCCGTTCCACACCGTGTTCCCGGCGTTGCCGATGACCAAGACCGCCGCGAGGTCCATCCGGGCCAACGACTCGACCAGCAGGTTTGATCGAATGAAGTTCTCGTTGCGATCGCCCACGAACCGGCACATGTCGTCCCAAGAGGACCAGTCTGTGACCTTGACGCGGACCTGCTCGACGTCGTCATCGAGGGCCGCCCGGGCTCGCTGCGCCGACTCGACTGCCATTTTTCTTTCCAGGTCCATGAAGCCAGCCATGACGACGCGATCGGAGATCGCCATCATCGCGAGCAACGCCACGAACAGGGTGATCGCCACCGTGATGATTGTTTTGATTTGAAGCGTCAACGTCGTGCTCCGGAGATTCCTGCGGGTGCGTGTTTGTTTGGTTTACGAGACGACGCGTGACTTGGAGGCCGACTCGCACGCCGCGAGTAGAGCGCGGATGGAGACGATGGACTCGGCCACGCTCATGCTCGACGCGACCGCCGCGGCCGACGCGGCTCCGAGCTTGGCGAGCCGATCGAACCCCACCGCCGGGGCCGCGCCTGAGATCTGCAAGCAGATCGAGCGCACGACGGCCGCGTCCTCGCGCTGGATCGCGATCTGGAGTCGCTTGCAATAGTCGCCCATTTGCTCGACGAACCCGCCGATGAGCACCCGGTTGGGGTGTCCTGCGGCCAGGGTGCTGACCTGAACGTCTGCGGTGCCGCCCACGACCAAGAACTCGGCTGCGGCGCGGAGCAGCAGCGGTTGGGTGACCGGCTTGGTCAGGAACGCGTCGGCGTTGACCTGCAGCCCGCGTTCGCGGGTCTGCATCGTGGTGTCGGAGGTGAGCAGGATCACGGGCGTGCGGACGGACTGCGCTCGCAACGCCAGCACCAGGTCCGCTCCTGTTTTGGTGCCAAGGTCAAAGTCGCATAGGATGAGGTCGCACCCCTTGGCCGCCAGCTCGATGCCTTCCTCGATGGTGGAGGCCTGCAGGAGCCGGACCTGGGTTCCGCGGAAATAGTGCAGGATGAGTTTTCGGTCTAGGGGCGAGTCGTCGACGTGGACGACGGTGCCGCGCAGCTCTTCGGGGTTGACGTGCTCGAGGCTGAACCAGTCCGAGAAGGGATCTTTTTCGAACAGTTCGCGGGCGTTGATTTGTTTGTCAAAGCGCACGCCGATCTCGTGGATCACGCCGCGGCGGTGCGTGCAGCGCAAGACCGTGCCTGAGACCTCAATCTTTCCCTGTTTGGGATGAGGCAGCGTGAGAACGCACCTGGAGTTCTGGTAAATGAACGAGTTGTGCATGAACGACATCCCGCCGCAGGAGATGTTCCGGCAGGCGACCATGATGCTCGCCGAGTTGCCGCCTGGGTGACCGATCTTGCAGGGGATGGAGAGCTTGCGGAACGGCCAGCGGACGAACCCGCGGCGGCGATCTTCGGCCGCCACGTGGTCGATCTCGTCAAGAAGCAGATCGAGTTCCTTCTGCCCGAAACCGACGGAATTCTGACGCGCCGACTTGGGTAGGGGCGTGGTTGAACCATTGGCAGGGTTGCTCATGAAGAGTGTCTCGAAAAGGGTCAGGTGCGATACCGCGCCCGAACACCCTGACCCGAGGGCAGGGATCGGCGTCTTGTGGCATCGGCTCGTTCCACCCGTTGAATAACCTGGCCTTGAAACCTCGACCGGGAAAGAGGTTCTGGAAACCGTACAGACGTGGCGGGGCGCCGGGATGAACTCGAGGGCCGGGGATGGCTTTCGCGTTCTCGGTCTATTTTTTTGTGTGAAGTGGTCAGTTTTCTCTTGCGGAAAGCCTGAAGCATGCGATAATGACGATGCGTGTTTGGGAGCGGAAGTCAGACGAGGAAAAACCCTCGCAGCGTTCCGACGAACGACACGCCGACCGGGCTTAGTCGTGACTCTCGCCTTCGGGCGGGGATCACGCACCGGGGCCGGGCGATGTGCCGCGGGCGACGGTCCGCGGGAAAGGGGCCGACGGCGTGGATGTACACTCACGCGACGGTCGGGTGGTCTCTTTTCAGAAGGAGGTGATTCAGTGACGAATTGTGACTGTACGAAGGGGCTGCGCAAGTAACGCAGGCTCGACGGAGCTGCCAGCGCAGCCTCCTACGGATTGAAACGTACGACCGGCGGCCCCTACAAGGGCCGCCGGTTGTTTTTTTGGAAGTTGCTATTTTCAGAGGACGATCGCGAAGGTTCGGTTTTGATGGACTTGGTTTGATTGGTACACCTTGAACCGTTTCGCGTGGGAGAGGTTCCGGGGCGCGCGATTCCGATTAGATTCGTCGTCACCACTAACGAAACGAGCCGGGCGCTGTGCGCCCGGCTCGTGGTCATCGCGAAAGTTTGTTGGGATTGCAGTCGGAAGGAAGGAAGGAAGGAAGGAAGAAGTTTGGGGTTCGAGCTACTTCTTTTCCGCCGCTGGCTTCTCGTCCTTCTTCTCGTCGTCCTTCTTCTCGTCGTCTTTGTCCTTGTCCTTATCTTCTTCCTTGACTTCCGCGACCTTGTCCTGCGGGGTCACCACTGTGACTGGTGCGATCTTTTCGAGGTCGGCCTTCAGTTGCCGCGCGTCGCCAACCACGACCACGATCATCTTGGATGGATCGACCATGTCTTGGATCAGCCCTGTACACTGGTCGGCCGTCGAGCTGCTGATCCCGGAGACCATGCGATTGAAGTACTCGGCGTCGAGCCCGTTGGTTTCGAGCAACCACACGTCGCCCGCGACCGCCTGCGGCGTCTCGCGTTGCCCGGCGAAGCCGCCTAGGAAGTTTGACTTGCTGATATCCAGTTCTTCGCTGCTGGGCGGCTCGTTCTTGAGTCGATCGAGTTCTTCGAACGCCGCCTGCACGGCGGCCGCGGTCGAGGCTGTTTTGCTGAAGGTGTTGATAGAGAACTGGCCAGCGAAGCGTTGAGCTCGGAACCCGCCGCCCGCGCCGTAGGTCAGGCCTTTCTTGACGCGGATGGTCTCGTTGAGGCGCGACCCGAACGCGCCGCCGAAGTAGCTTCCGACCACGCTGGCCGTGGCGTAGCGCGGGTCTTGTCGGGTCATGCCCACCTTGGCCATGCGGATTTGGCTCTGGACGCTTCCCGGGCGATCGACGAGGTAGATGCGCGTCTGCTCGGGCTTGGGGATCTCGGGGAGCGTGGCGGTGGGCTTGGGCCCGGTGGCTTTCCACGTGCTGAAGTTCGCCTTGGCGAGTTCGACTGCGCGAGGCAGTTCGATATCGCCCGCGAAGATCAGCGTTGCCATGTCGGGGCGTGCGAACTGGGTCCACCACGGCGCGAGCTCGTCGGCCTTGAGCGCGTCGACGTCGGCGAGTTCGCCGGTGGTCGTGTGGGCGTAGGGGTGAGCGCCGTAGAGCCGCTGGCGGATCTCGCGGTCGGCGACGTAGGCCGCCTCGTTGGTTGAGATGGCTAGTCCCGTGCGTGCCTGCGTGCGCATCTTCTCGAACTCTTTGGCGGGGAAGGTTGGCGTGAGCACGACCTCGCCTAGGAGCTTGACGGCGTGCTCGATCTGATCGGTCACGCACCCGGCCGTGACGCTCGAGCTGTCGGCCCCTGCGCTCCCGCTCAGCGAGATCGCGTAGGTATCAAGTTCCTTGGCCAGCTCGCCCTCGGACTTGGCCGTGGTGCCTTTGGTGAGCATCGACAGCGCCATGTTCGCGACGCCCGTCTTGGGCTCGCACCACGTCCCGGCCAGCAGGCCCAACTGGGCCGTGACGTACGGCACTTCGTGGTTGGGCACGCACACGACCTTGAGCCCGTTATCGAGGGTTGCGCTCTGGTACTCGGGGGAGGCTTTGAAGGGCAGCAGCGCGCCGCGTGGCGGGGTCGCCGCGACGTACTCGGGCCGCTTCGCGCCCGGTCGGCCCGGCGGCGGCGAGTTCTCCTCGGGCTTGGCGGTGATCGGCGCGTCTTCTTCGGGGTTCTTCTTGCTTCCGAACACGGTGCCCAGCAAGTTCCGCTCGACGGTGATCTTCAGCGCGCGCTCGGGCGCGAAATACTCCTTGGCCACGCGTTGCACGTCCTCGATGGTCACTGCGCGGATGTCGTCAAACTGACGGTTGACGCGCGAGATATCTCCTTCGAGCACGGCCGCCTGCCCGAGCACGCTGGCCTTGCTCGAAACGGTCAGGTTCTGCGCCACGACCTGCTGGAGCAGCTGGTTCTTGCCCTTGAGCAGTTCGTCGGCGGTGACCGGCTCGTTGCGGATCTTCTCGATCTGCGCTTCGACGGCCTTCATGACCTTCTTGGTGTTGCCCTTGAGAGGCGACAAGACTGCGGCCGCACCCGTGATGCCGTGATTCTCCAGCGAGAACGCGCCCGACAGCGCGAAGACCGCCATCTGCTTGTCGGCGACCAGTTCACGGTACAGCCGGCTGCTCTCGCCCCCGCCGAGGATCGTGGTCAGCACGTTAATCGCGTAGCTGTCCTTGTGACCCAAGGGCACGCCGGGGAACCCGATGCCGACGATTGGTGCTGGCGCGTTCTGCTCTTTGATCGTGATCGAGCGTGCCTTGGTCGGGATTGGCTCGCGGACGCTGACGCGCTGAGGGTCCGTGCCCTTGGGGATCCACCCGAACGCTTTCTTGGCTTCTGCCTGCGCGTCCTCGTGCTTGACGGCACCGACGACGACGAGCGTAGCGTTGTTGGGTACGTAGTAGGTGGTCCAGAAATCTCGAAGGTCCTGCACTGAGGCCGCTCGCAGATGCGGGATCTTGCCTATCGGCGACCACTGATAGGGGTGAGTCTTGAACATCGCTGGCAGGATCTGCTCGGCCAAGGTTCCGTAGGGCCGGTTCAACCCCAGCCGGCGTTCCTCTTCCACGACCTTGCGTTCGGTGTCGAACGATTTCTGGTCGATGCGCAGGAAGCTCATCCGCTCGGCCTCGAGGTACATCACCATCGAGAGCTGGTTGGCGGGCACGGTCTGGATGTACGTCGTGTTATCAAAGCTCGTGTACGCGTTGCAATCGCCGCCGACGCGGTGGACGTTGTCAAAGTGCCCGGTCGGCCCGAGCCGGTCGGTCCCTTGGAACATCATGTGCTCGAACATGTGCGCGAACCCCTGCCGCTCGGGGTTCTCGTCCTTGCTGCCGACGTGGTACCAAAGATGCACGGCCACGATGGGGCAGGAAAAATCTTCCAGCGTGACCACTCGCAGCCCGTTGTCCAAGGTGATGTCGCGGTAGTCGAAGAGTTTAGTTGCCGCGCTGGCGGGCGTCGGTGGGGCGGACAACGCGGGTGATGCAACCACCGATGGTGCCGTAGGCTCGCTGGCCTGGGCGATCGAGGCAACGGTGGCCGCGATCGACGCGATGGCCGAGAGCCCTACAGCGGCAGAACGACGGATGGACGAGCGTTTCATGAGAATCTCCACGAGTGAAAGACCGATCGCGCGTGTCGGCGGGTCGAGAACCTAAGGATACCGATAGACTGGCCTGCGTGTTTCAGAATCTCGCGGCTTTCTGGGTGCGGCTTTTGGAAATCGCCTGTCAGTTTTTACGCCTTCGGCGCGACGACCGGTTCGAGACCCGGCTTGGGCGAGTCGCCTGTGATCAGCCTTGCGCCGCGGTCAAAGAAGAAGTACAGCCAGGCCCACTCGATCATCACCAACAGGCGGTTGCGGAACCCGATCAGGAACATGACGTGGACGAGCGCCCACAAAAGCCACGCCAGCGCCCCGGAGAACTTGAGCCGGCCGATCCACGCGATCCCTTTGTTCCGGCCGATGGTCGCCAGGACCCCCTTGTCGGAGTACTTGAACGCCCGGCGAAGCGGTTGATTTTTTAACTCACGTTTCGCGCGGATCTCGGCCACGATGATCCGCGCTGCGTACAACCCCATTTGCATTGCTGCTGGACAGACACCGGGCGCGGCCTTGCCGGTCTTGGAGTCGGTAGCGCTGGCCATGTCACCGATGACAAAGATCTCTGGGTGGCCCGGGATAGTGAGGTCTGGGTTCACGATCACCCTTCCCGCGCGATCGATCGGCACTCCGAGCGACTTTCCGATCGGCGAGGCTTGAACGCCCGCCGCCCAGATCACGCTCGCGGCTTCGATGCGTTCGCTGCCGATCGCCACGCTACGAGATTGAACATTGGTGACGCGGGCGTTGAGACGGACCTCGACACCCAGTTTTTCGAGATCGAGTTTGGCTCGCGCGGAAAGCTCGGTGGGGAATTCGGCCAAGATCCGATCGCCCGCCTCGGCCAGAATAATCTTGGCCGTGGCCGTGTCGACTGATCGAAAGTCGCGCGGGATTGCGCGGTACGCGATCTCGGCCATTGCTCCCGCCAGTTCGACGCCGGTCGGCCCGCCCCCGATGACGACGAATGTCAGTTCTGCGCGGCGCCGCGTCGGATCGGTCTCACGCTCGGCGCGCTCGAACGCGATCAGGAAACGCCGGCGGATCTCGAGCGCATCATCAATGGTCTTCAGCCCCGGCGCGTGAGTGGACCAGTCGTCGCGCCCGAAGTAGGAGTGCGTTGCGCCTGCGGCAAGGATCAACCAGTCGTAACTTAACTCGCCATCAGAAAGATTTACCACGCGACGGTCGGGGTCGATCGAGACGGCCTCGGCCAGCAGGACGCTGGTGTTCTTCTGCCGACGCAGAACACGGCGGATCGGCATGGCGATGTTCGCCGGAGACAACGTGGCCGTTGCGACCTGATACAGCAGCGGCTGAAAGAGATGGTGGTTCCGGCGATCAATCAGCGTTACGCGAGTTTCGGGACCTCCCAACACACGTGCGGCGTAGAGCCCTCCAAAGCCACCGCCGACGATGACGACGTGAGGGCGTGATCGATCAAGCGAAATCGGGTCCACGGGCATAGGGTCTCCTCGCGATCATGGGAGCGCGGGTTTGTGGCCGGGTCGGGCGAACGGCTCAGACGGGGACAGGATCGGCCATGGCGCCGAGGCGCGACGGCGGGGTGCTGCTCTTGACCCCGGCCGCCTCGCCCAGCATGGCCGCGCTGATCTGGGCTGAGAGGAAGATCGTGGGCAGCCCGCTTCCTGGGTGTGTTCCACCGCCGACGAGATAGACGTTGTCGAACCCGCGGAGCTTGTTCTGAGGCCGCTTGTGGAGCATCTGGCCGAGGTTGTGAGCAAGGTTGAACGTTGCGCCGAATTGGATGTTCGAGGCCTGCCAGTCGGCGGGCGTGATGATTTTCTCAGCCCGGATGCGCGTGCGCAGGTCGCGCAGCCCGAGCTTGGTCGAGATCTGATCGAGGGCTCGCTCGCGGAACTCTGCGCGCTCGCGCGACCAGTCGATCCCCGGCTGGCCGCTGCTGTTCGGCGGCTTGCAGTTGGGCGTGGGCACCAGCACGTACAGCGAGCTGTGACCGGTCGGGGCGAGCGTGGGGTCGGTGCGCGAGGGGTTGCAGACGTACACCGAGGGGTCTTTCGAGAGCGTGCCGTTGACGCTGATGTCGTTGAGGTTTTCGCGGTACTTTGCGGACGTGTAGATCGTGTGGTGCGGCAGGTCCACCGAGCCTTCGACGCCTAGGTACATCATGAACGTGCTGCAGGAATATCGCATGGTATCGAGGGTGCCGTCGGCGTACTCGTTGCCGGCGCGCGCGCGCGCCTCGGCCGGGATCAGGTTCTTGAGCGCCCACGCGGCGTCGGCGTTGAGCACGATGTGGTCGTGCTCGATCCGCTGTCCCGAGAGCGGCGAGCCGGTGCCTTGACCGACTCGCAAGGCCTTGGCTCTCGCGCCGTCGAACTCGATCGCGGACACGGGCGATCCGGTGACGATCTCAACGCCGATCTTGCGTGCGACCTTGGCCAGCGCGTGGATCAGCGCGTTGCATCCGCCGCGCGGGTGCCATACGCCGTACTCGTACTCGATGAACGGGAGGATCGTGAAAAGGCTTGGGCAGTCGTACGGGCTCATGCCCAGGTACTTGCTCTGAAAGCACACCGCCAGCCGGACGTGCTCGTTCTGGAAATACTTTTCGAGGAGTTGGTGGACAGACAAGTGCGGGTTGAGCATGAGCCCTACGCGTGCCAGGTCGGTGAGCGGTCCGACGCGGAGAAGGTCGGTCGGGTTGCGCATCGGGTTGCGGAGAATGGGCTCCATCAGGCGGAGCTTGGTGCGGTTGTCGAGGATGAAGCGCTCGAAGGCCGCGGCGTCGCGCGGTTCGATCGCGCCGATCCGCCGCGCCATTTCGGAGACCCGCTGCGTGGTGTCGAGCGTGATCGGGTCGGCGTCTTGCCGGCCCATGACAAGGCGGTACATCGGATCTAGGCGGGTCATCGGAACGTGTTTGGTGAGGCTCTCGCCGGCGGCCGCGAAGATTTCTTCGAGCACGTAGGGCATCAAGAAAAAGGTTGGGCCGGTGTCGAAGGAGTAGTCGTCGAGCTGGATGCGTGCGGTTCGTCCGCCCAGGGTGGGCTGGGCTTCGTAGACGCGAACCGATAGGCCTTTGGCGGCGATGAGGATGGCGGCCGCGAGCCCGCCGGGGCCTGCGCCGACGATCCCGACCTGCGTGCGAGCGTTCGTGATTGGCATGAGTTGGGCTTTGGTCGCGGGAGAGTCGCGGGCGGTGGGTGCGGTGAGGGTCTGGGTAAGCTCAAAGGGTATCGCGTCTTCGCGGCTGGCAGATTCAGGCCAAAAACGAAAACAGCAGCCTCGCGCGAGCCTCTCTCCTAGAGCTCGCAGGCTGCTGTTCTCGACCCCCCAAGCTTTCTGGACAACCCTGATCCTCGCGGTCAGAATTGTTCGATCACCTGGGTTTCGGGGGCTGTATCGGCCCTTCCCCGAATCTCGCCGCGGTTCATCTGATGAGGTCTTGGCAGATTCGTATTGGGGCCCGACGCCCCCATGGGGCGCGGGCGGAAACTCAATTGGAAGATAGCAGAAAACGGTCTGCCGATTCAACACAATTCACGCTGGATTTCGTGAAGATCGTGCGCGCATCGCGTTTGATTGGATCGGCGCGGCTTGAGCACTTCCCAGACTGCCGATGCCCCCCAAAGTACGGGCGTAGCGGACTGCGTGACGGCCACGGAAAGGCGTACGGAGCCGTCGTTTTCTAGCGAGGCCGTTGAAATGTTTGTTCGACGCTCGAGCAACTCGGGCCTGGAACGACGAAGGTGCCGCGCAGCTTTCGGAGACTTTCGCTTGTCTACTTGTTGGATTGAGCTTGGCCCTCAATCTGGGTCTGGGTCGGGGTCTGGGTCTGCGATTGAGTTGGGTGTTCCAGCAGTCGATAGCTGTATTTGTGCGCGGTGCCGGTTGTGATCGGGACGAGCTGCTGGGCCCAGCCGTCGGTTGTGGCCTGAGCCCATTCGTTGCCCAGTTCGTCGTCGCGCAGCAGCACGAAGACTCGGGCGTTCGGGTCGGCTCTGGTCCAATCAGGCTCTCGAGCCAGCGAGATCCATCGGGCTCGCACGGTTCGGCCTTGGGAATGAGCGGCGTTGATTGCGGCTTGGATCACTTCGGGTCGCGCTTCGACGAGGGCGTCGGCCCAGAGTTCGCAGTGATCGGGCAGCGAGGCCGCGAGCGTGACGCCTGCTGAGCGCCCACTCGATTGCTCACGCTGAATCTCGCTGATAGCGACGAAGTACGCGCTGACGAGCACGAGAACGGTGGGCCAACCCCAGCGCCAACCGAGGTTCATCCAGAGTGCGATTTTGCTGCGGAGCCCGACGAACCAGCCGGTCGCGCCAAAGGCGACGTACCCGACGACCGCGGCGATGGGCGTGAGCACGGGCATGGCGTAGCGCGGGTTGTTGACGCCCACGAGGAACAAGACAGCCAGACCCAGCAAGCACGACCAGGTCATGACCATGCCAAGGCGGTAGGCGTCGATGTGGGCTCGGGGCCGATCTGGCGTGACCTCGAGACGGGCGTCCGGCCCCCATGGGAAGAGCAGCGCCAGGGACGCGGGCATGGCGCTGCCGAGCGCGACGAAGGGCATTCCCAGCACTTTCCAGGCTTGATCTGATTTCCAGAGAAACTCTGAAACGTTCTGCATGACCGGCGGGTCGACTAGGGCGCGGCTTCGGAAGGCGATCAAGGCGAGCACCGCCGCGACGACCGCCACGCCGGAGGCAAGCCCGATCACGATCGGTTCTTTCAACAGCGGGCGTGGCGAACGGAAGACCAGGGTCGTGCCGAAGAACAGTCCGATGAGCACCGGGAGCGACGCCGGGCCTTTAGCCAGGCCGGCGATCACGATGCCAGCCCCCGCTAGGAGCGCGATGAAGATTCTTGACGCGGTCGTGCTTCGGTGCCGGAGCACGACGAGGTCCGCGAGCGCCACGATCGCCAGCAGCGTGCCGAAGTTGTTGAGCATCTCGATCTCGGCGCTGCGGCCTGGCGACCACCAGCGGGGCATGAGCGCCTGAGCTAGACCGGCCGCCAGCCCTCCGACGGGTCCGAACCAGCGTCTGCCGAACCCGAGCATGACGAGCGTCGCGAGCGTCGCGGCGGTGGCCGAGACGGCGCGAGCGGCGAACTCGGTCTGACCGAAGATCATTGAGGAGAGCGCGATCGCCCAGGGCATGCCCGGCGGCTTGCGAAGGTAGGGGCGCTCGAAGAGTGTGGTGATGAAGTTGTCGCTGAGACCGCCAGCGCGATCGGCGAGCATTTCCCAGCCCGGGATGGCGCGATGGCCTTCGGTGGATGAAAAGCCCGAGGCGCCTAGGTTGGTCCAGTAGATCAGCGCGCAGATTGCGAGCAACAGAAGGAGCTGCGGGAACGGGCGCAGGATGAGGTCTGCGGCGCGCCGGGCCGCGTGAGGTCGCTCTGGAATCGGTGGCGCTTCCTGCACGGCCGGAGGGTACACGTAATGCCCGGGGCGAGCATGGTTTGAAGTCGTGATCGGGACCGATCCGGACGCGGCCGAGCGCTGGACTAGGATGCTTGATGGAGAGCGACGTTGCCAAAGTTCTGGTCACGCGCGAGCGGATCGCAGAGCGGGTGCGTCAGCTCGCAGGAGAGCTCGGGCGAGACTTGGCCAAGGAGTTGGCGGCTCATTCCAGCGGCAAGGGCGACGCGCTGAGCCAGCACTCGCAAGGCCTCGACCACGACCCTGAGATCGTGTTTATCCCGGTGATGACTGGTGCCTTGGTGTTCGCGGCCGACCTGGTCAGGGAGCTGCCCATCAAGCTGAAGCTCGGGTTGGTCGCGGTTTCGAGCTATCCGGGCGCGTCGGTGGCGTCGAAAGGCGTGAAGCTCAAGAGCGAGATCCCGCGCGACCTGGGCGGGAAGCATGTGGTGGTGGTGGACGACATTTTGGATTCGGGGCAGACGCTGGCGGTGATCCGCGATTTGGTGCTCGAACAGAGGCCCGCCAGCTTACGAATCTGTGTGCTTTTGCGCAAACCTCGCGATGTCCGTGTCGTACCGGTGGATGTGCAGTACGTGGGATTCGAGATTCCGGGCGAGTTTGTGGTGGGATATGGGCTGGACTACGACGGTTTTTATCGTAATCTTCCGGAGATCGCGACGCTGAGCGCTGAGGCGATCCGGCGCGGGACGGCCGGTCAGCAAGGGGCATAGTGTCCAGAGCGTCCACGAGATTGAGCGTTCCGGGCGGGTTAGTTGGTGGCCGGGGGTTTGGGAAAGGATTGTTCTGAAGGAGTGAGTGTGTTTGGGGAAGAAGAGCAAGAGGAAGGCGGTCTCTGGTTTGAGTCACACGGACGTGAATTGGCGGGCGCTGGCGCGGTACGTGCCGGCCGAAGAACGAGTTCTGCTCGCGACCAGGCCTCATTGGCTGTATGTTCCGCTGACGCCGCTGATGTCGGTGGTGCTGATTCTGGGTGCGAGCGTGGGTACTTGGAAGTTGCATCAGTACTTTGCCGACCAGGTCGGGCGTGGTGATCGGGCGTTGTACACGAACTTGTACGAGTGGGCGGCGATCGCGGCCGGGGCGGGCGTGCTGATCGTGTTCCTGCGGCTCGTGTGGCAGACTCTGGAGTGGCGTTCGAGGCTTTATATTCTAACCAACAAGCGTGTGATCCGCGTGGCGGGCGTGCTCAGGCAGCACGTGGCGGACGCTCCGCTTCGGAACGTGCAGCACCTGACGGTGTACAGATCGTTGCGTGAGCGGGCCTTCGGGCTGGGGACGGTCGGGATCAACACCTCGGGCACGGCTTTTACCGAGATGTTTTGGTTGATGCAATCTAACCCGCAACAGGTGATGGCCGAGATCCGCCGGGCCGCCGACCTGATCGGCGCACGTCCTGCGCCTACGGTGCCCGAGAGCTGGCACGGGCAGGGCGCGGC
>CAZIMT010000069.1:0-16084 GCA_964540295.1 uncultured Phycisphaeraceae bacterium | reverse complement strand
TATTCGTTGGTGAAGGTTCCATCATCGAAGAGATCGAGAACGGCGTATCCCTCGCCGCACTGCTGGACGCGACCTTTCCACCATTTTCCGCAGACCGCGCCGTTACAGAGGTACGCCACGCCGTTGAACCGTACGTCGTCGAGCAGGTGGATGTGCCCGCTGAGGCAGAGCTTGACGTTGGGGTGCTGGAGGAAGAGATCTTTGAGAGCGTAGACGTCGGTGTGCATCTCGCCGCCGGGGAGTGTGATCTGGCCGTTCTTGATGAAGTTGTCGTACATGATCGCGGCGACGGAGAGGATGGGAATGTGCGAGAGGACCAGCACGGGGGTCTTGAGATCGACCGCGGCCAGGTCCTCGCGGAGCCACTCGAACTGTTCGTCGTCGAGCTTGCCGATGTAGCCGTCGCCGACGTGGAAGGTGCTGTCGAGGACGACGAAGTGCCAGCCAGCTTGGTCGAAGCTGTAGTAGCGTTTGGGGATGCGGAGCATTTCTTCGGCCATGGCCTTGCCGTAGAGGGGCTCGTTGCCGGTGGTTTTGCTGTCCTTTTTGTTCCAGCCCCAGGCGTCGTGGTTGCCCACGGCCGAGCGGACGGGGATGGTGCAGTTTTCTTTCCAGACTTGGTGCCAGAGATCCCATTGAAGATCGGTGCGGGCCCGGTCGGAGGCGAAGGAATCCATGATGGAATCGCCGCCGGTGAGGATCAGTTCTGGTTTGTCTTTCAAAGAGCCGATATGGGCGAGGCAGGCGGTGAGGCCTTCGGCGGCGCGTTTTTCGGGCTGAACGTGGATGTCGGTCAGGTGTCCGATGCGGATCGACCGTTTGCGGTCGGGGCGCGCGACGATCAGGTTCGAGGTGGGGCGGGCGAGCAGGGACGCGGCGAGAGCGCGAGGGCCCTCGAGTGAGAGGCCTGCGGCGGCGGCCCCGGCGGCGGCGAGGAGTTGACGGCGGCTGATTTCAATGGTTGATGTGGTACTCATGGTCGCAGAATACCAAACGTCGCGAGCGGTGAATGTGTTCGTACTGTGATCGGGATGTGAAGATTGCGGAAGGTTCCGGGGTGGTCTGGACGTGGTTGGACAGATCTAGATTCCAGGTGAATACCCCTCGGCTTCAGGAACGCGGAAAGGCTTGCTCGATCTGAATCCGCAACTTTCTCGAGTCGAAATGGTTGATCGAGACGGAAAAACCGACCGCAAGTCGGTAGGCTATTTACTAGATTTCGGAATTGGGCGAAGGTTGGCGTCCGTTGGTTCATTCGGCCGAGTTTCTATTCCGGCTCGGGTTGGCGTTTACGGTTGAGTTCTGCTGTTGTGACGATTTGAGGTCTCGATTTTCTCCCCGACGGCTTGTCCCGTCCTCTCATCAGGAGTGCTTACGAATGGGTGGTTTTTCGAATCGCGGGCTGCTGACGCTTTCGGCGGCCGGGCTTTTGGTCGTGGCGGCGGGTCTTGCTTGGTCTCCGGTGAACGCTTCGGCGTTTGAGCCGCCTGCTGAAGGCAGCAACGGTGGCCCGAGGAGCCAAGCTGGGCTCGAGGATCTGAAAAAATTGATCGGCGGCGGCGGCCCGGGCGGGCCGGGCGAGAAGCAGGAAGACTTCAAACCCTTCGCTGAAATCTCCAAAGACTTCGAGAAGGTGGTTTCCACGGCCGACGGCTCGGCCAGCCTGTACACCATCTGGACTCGCGCCAAGGACAACCAGATGATCGCCGAACTCCCGCGTGGGTTCGAGAGTCAGAAGCACTTCTTCGCGGTGACGGTCGCCAGCGGGGAGCTCTTCGCCGGACTTCAGGGCGCGGAGACGTACTGCTACTGGAAGCGTCAGAACAACCGCATGTTGTTGATCGAGCCCGAGCTTGGCACTCGCGCTACTGGTGATCAGGAGGGCAAGGCTAGCGTCAAGCGGTTGTTCACGGACCGCGTGGTGCTGGACTTGCCGATCCTGGCGATCGGTCCCAGCGGTCAGCCGGTGATCGACATGCGAGAATTGTTGACGGTGCGTGCTGGCGCGATCGGGGGCCCGGGCCGGGGGTCGAACCTGGCGCTCGCGTCGATCGCCAGGGCCAAGTCGTTCCCTGAGAACGTCGAGATCGCGTGGGAGATGCCCAACGCGAGCGGGCGCTTACAGAAGGTCCACTACTCGATCAGCGTGCTGCGTGAGGACCCGAGCTACAAGCCGCGGGTCGCGGACGAGCGGGTTGGTTTCTTCACCACGGTCTATCGGGACTTGGGCAAGTACAATCAGAAGGACAAGTGGGTTCGTTACGTGAACCGCTGGCACGTTGAGAAGCGTGACGCGAGCCTGAAGATGAGCCCGCCGAAAGAGCCGATCATCTTCTACGTCGAGAACACGACGCCGGTCCGTTACCGCCACTGGTTGCGTGAGGGCGTGCTGAAGTGGAACAAGGCCTTCGAGAAGATCGGGATCCGTGACGCCGTCGAGGTGTACTACCAAGACGCCGAGTCTGGCGCTCACATGGACAAGGACCCTGAGGACGTTCGTTTCAACTTCCTGCGGTGGTTGAACAACGACATTGGCACCGCGATCGGGCCGAGCCGCGTGAACCCGATGACCGGCCAGATTCTCGACGCCGACATCGTGCTGACCGACGGCTGGATCCGTCACTTCTGGACGCAGTACAACGAAATACTTCCTGACATTGCGACGGAAGGGTTCGGCGCCGAGACTCTTTCGTGGCTTGAGAACCATCCCAACTGGGATCCGCGGGTGCGTTTGGCCCCGCCGGAGAAGCGCAACCAAATCATCGCCGAGCGGGCTCGTCGCGGTGTGCAGGCGTACGGCGGGCTGGGCTTGGCGGCGGCGGCCGAGGGTGACCCGAAGGTCATCGGCGACCGCGAGTTCAGCGGGTTGCTGGGGCGCATCAGCCAGACCAACGGCCTATGCATGGCCGGTCGCGGCAAGTCCATGGACATGGGGCTGTTCCTGATGAACCTCGAGGTGAACGACCTGCTTGGAGATTCCTCGTATCTCGAGTCGTCGCAGCCTGATGACAAGAAAGATGACAAGAAGGACGACAAGCCGGGCGAGAAGAAGGATGATAAGAAGGACGAGAAGAAGGAATCCAAGACCGAGATGCTCGACGGCGTCCCCGAGTGGTTCGTGGGGCCGTTGCTCGCCGATTTGGTGTCTCACGAGGCCGGGCACACGCTCGGGCTGCGTCACAACTTTAAGGCGTCGAGCATTTACACACTCGCCAAGATCAACAGCGAAGAGGTCAAGGGCAAGGTGCCCCAGACCGGTTCGGTCATGGACTACAACCCGGTCAACATCAACATGAACGAAGGGAAGCTCCAGGGCGACTTCACGATGATCGACATCGGTGCCTATGACCTTTGGGCCATCGAGTACGGGTACACGCTTGACGACCCGAAGAAGACTCTCGCGCGGGTGGCCGAGCCCGAGCTGGCGTATCTGACCGACGAGGACGTCGGGGGCGGCGATCCGCTGGCGCGTCGTTACGATTTCTCGGCCAACCCGCTTGATTATTCGAAGAGCCTCGTGAAGCTCGCGAACTATCACCGCGATCGGCTGGTGGAGAAGTTCGTCAAGGATGGCGAGAGCTGGTCCAAGCTTCGTCGCGGCTACCAAGCGACGCTCGGGTCGCAGCTGAACGCCGTGAGCATCATGGCTGGTTGGGTTGGCGGCGTGCACATCAACCGCGGACGCAAGGGCGATCCCAACGGCACGGACCCGATCCAGATGATCCCGGCGGTTCAGCAGCGCGACGCGCTGAAGTTCGTGATCGACAACTCGTTCAAGGATGAAGCCTTCGGGCTCAAGGCCGACCTCTTGGCGAAGATGACCGTGGACAAGTGGGCCGACAACGGCGGCATGGGCGAGCTGTTCCAGGACGCACCGTTCCCGATCCACGATCGGATCATGGGCATGCAGGCCTCGGCGCTGACGATGCTGATGAACCCGACGACGCTTCGCCGCGTGTTCGACAACGAGCTTCGCGTGGACGGCGGCGTGGACATGATCACGCTGCCCGAGGTCATGGACACGATCTCCACCTCGATCTGGGGCGAGATTGAGGCTCAACCGAGCCAGAAATTCACGGCCCGACAGCCGATGATCTCCAGCCTCCGCCGCAACCTGCAGCGCGAGCACCTGGACCGTCTCATCGACCTGACGCTGCCCGGCACGCCCGGGGCGGCCGCGAGCCCGATCTCGAACCTTTCGAGCCAGAAGCTCAAGCAGATCAAAGAGAAGCTCAACCAGCTCTGCGACGGCAACGGCAAGGGGAACCTTGATCCGTATTCCTTCGCGCACCTCGACGAAGCTCGCACGCGCATCACCAAGGCTCTCGACGCGCAGTACATCTACAACACCGACAAGATCGGCGGCGGCGGTTTCCCGTTCGGGCTTTTCTTCGGTGAGAACACCAAGGGCACGAACGAGACGAAGTAACCCATCAACTTTGATCGGAAACGGTCCGGTCGAGGAATGAAGCAGCGTAAAGGTCCTCGAGCATCTGCTCGAGGACCTTTTTTGATGGTGACAACAATCCTCGGGTTCAGAGGTCGTGACTACGAGATTATTTCGCCTTCATATATAGATCTTCCGGTGATTTGCGGCGAATTTACGCACGACATGCTTGCGAGAGATCTTCGTGAGGAGATCTAAGTTGATCGCGGGCCGAGGATCGCGACGAGCGAAACTCCTTGCAACATATATGCAGAAATTTTCTGCTCAGAAAGATGTTGACAGGGTTGCGCACGGACGCCAAAATCGAGTAGCAACTGACCGTCGCTTACGCGAACAAGCCGAAGGGCCGTGTTCGAGCGAGGCGCGATAATCGCTGCTGTCCGCGATTCATCAAGGAGAGCGTCGATGCTGAATCGTCTGAGTTGTCCCGGCGGTACTACGCAATCTGTCGCAATTCTTGAGTCGATCGAGCAGCGTGTGATGCTGGACGCCACCTATCTCTACAACGAGTCGGAGAGCATTCTCAAGTTGCCGTCGGATCGGATCGGCGGGCTCGGGGTCAACGGCAACATCACCGTGCTCGACGATCTGAACAACGACGGCGTCAGGGAGTTTTCCGCCAGCGGGGCCGTCAGGGTTCAGAAAAAAACTCAACAGTATTTTACCGACAGCGTGGTCCAAGTCTTCGACGGCAAGAGCGGCTCAGTGATCTATTCACTCGGCTTCCCGGGCTCATATTATTACGGCAATTAATGGCCGTATGACAATCAATTCGTCCTCGGTGAGGATCTGGACTTTGACGGCGTGCGCGACCTGATCGTGCCGGACTACTTCTTCGGCACGAACGTTTCGATTCACACATACTCGGCCAAGACAGGTTCCCAGATCTCCATGTTCTCGCTCGATGTCGCCTCCTCAGCGCTCACGAATGGAACATTCGCTGGCTTCGGCGACATCAACGGCGACGGCGAGCCCGACATTATCGTCAGCGGAGTTTTCCCGACCCAGGTAAGCGGCAACAACGTGTTGCTTCGCGCGTACTCCGCGCGCACCGGCATGCTGTTCTGGGAGTCCACGCCCGCGCCCGGATTAAACTACTTCTCGCACCGCTTGATGAGTACGATTATCCCTGTCGGTGATATCAACGGCGACGGAAGAACCGACATCCTCGTCGGCGGGGACGACCTCGGGGCGGTCCCCGACGCGCTCGGGGCCGTCTTTCTCATCTCCGGAATCAACGGCTCTGTCATTCGAGCGTGGCAGGTTGGGACATCGACCAACGTCGCCGGAAATCGCATCGCCTACCTCGGCGACGTGGACACCGACGGCACGGTGATTTCGCGGTCGTCGGCTATGAACGAACGAGCGATATCACCGCGCCTACCGCGAAGATCACCGTCTACTCGCTCAAAAACTCTAGCCTCGTCACCTCGGTCTGGGTCCAAGAGAATATCTCTTGGACGAACGAAACCGGGCTCAACCAGATCGGGTTCAAGGCCATCGGCGATTTCAATAACGACGGTGTCGCCGATCTCGCCGTCATGGCCGACCTCTCGTCGCGCCAGAGCAGCGTGCAGATCCGCTCGGGCCGCAACGGGGCGCTGATCCAGGAGATCGCCGGAACTTCTGTCGTCGCTGATCGAGGGCGCACCACCGGCACGATCTTCTTCGGTTCCTCGATCGCCTCGGCCGACCTCGACGGCGACGGGTTTTCCGAGCTTCTCGTCGGCGTGCAACAGGCCGAGTCGCCGCGCGAGGGGAAGGGCTCGGTCAACCCCTACATCACGATCATCTCGTACATGAAGCTCCGCGAGCCGATCGTCACCAGCGTCAACGCGGCTGGCGTCGTGTTCGGGACCATCGACGAGAAGCACTTCGTCACCGTCAACGGCGTGGCCACCACCTTCGCCGAGCTACGCGGGCTCATCGCCAACGACACCATCTTCGACCGCAACAACCTCGGGATAGCGATCGGCACCAACACGGCTGGCGACGGCAGCGGGTTCATTCTCGACAGCAGCGTGCGCATCGAACTCTCCACGCTGGCGCGCATCGATCAGTTCATCGTTGGTAGCACGGACTTCCTCATCAAACCCGCTGGCACGTACACGTTCCCGATCGCGCTCAAGCTCGCGTCGAACGCCAAGGCCGAGCTGGTGAAGATCGTTCGCGACGGCACAATCGCCACCACCTGGCTCTTACGCAGAAACGCCGCGAACACTGACTACGAGCTGGTCTATCTGTTCGACGGCGAACCGGGGGCGATCTCGGCCAACGGACGCTCGTTCGGGATCAACGGAGCCGGCTCCGATCCATCACGCTTCGTGACTGAGCGATCAACCCTTGGCACCTTCGACAACTACAACGCGTATTCCCGACCGGGGATCGACTTCATAGCCGTGAGCCGAGACGGCCTTGCTGCAGTGCACCGCTCCGATTCCGCGGCCGTCGCCGGATACTTCTCGTTCATGCGCCGTCCACTCGAGGAGCTGTTCATCGACGAACTACCCCAGGTGGATGGCCTCACGGTGACACCGATCTCGCGCGACGATGTTACCGCAGATATCCTCGCATCGATCACCACCGCCGACGGCCCTCAAGCGGTTCTGTTCTCGCCAACTTCCCACTTTGACGGGCCGCTCATTTGGAGCGTGACCAAACCAACCACCCAAGACTGGCGGCACTCCCCCGACTTCCACACCAAGTCTGAGACCACTCGTCGCCTCGCGATCGGCGCATTCGGACGCATCTACGCCCTACACGACGGCTCGCTCTTTTCGCTCAGCCACCTGCGCTTGGCCAACGTCGGAGCCCCCGAGGTCGACCCGTCGCAGATTCTCGCCACGACACCGATCGGAGAATCCGGCAGCGTCATCGTCGGACGTAGCGACCTCGGCGAGATTCTTTATTACCGCCGCGAGAACGAAGCCGCTCAGTGGAAAGTCATTGCGTTCTCACCCAACTCGGTCTCGAGCTGGTTTGATTTCACCACCGTCCACGGGGCCGTGGCTTGGGGAGACGGCGCAGCCCTCGCCACCGACCGCGGCGTCATCCAACTCGCACGCAAAGCCGACGGCACGTGGGACGCCGTGAACATCGCCGACCTCTTCTCCAAAGACCTCCCCACCATCACTCGCGGGTTCGGACTCATCCGCGATAACGACGGCTATATCTATCTCACCGGCCTCACCGACGCCAACGAGCTGATCTACTTCCACAGCCGCTCCCCGAACCCCGACATCAACACACTCTGGACCACGGCCAATCTCACTCGAGAAGTTCGCGAAGCGTTCGGAGTCGCTGACCTCGATCTCCGCGGCGACCTCGTCACGTACGTCACGCCGTGGAACGGGCTCAACCTCGACGGCGAGCCGGTGGTCTATTGGACGGCGCTCGGGCTGGACGGCTGGCGCTTCACGAACCTCGCCCAGTCCCAGGAAGACCACACGCCTCAGCGCCTACGCCGTGAATAGCGCGATCGCCATGGCTGTGACCGCGGCGGATGCCGACCATCACGCCATTCAACTCTACTTCAAAGTCGGCACCTGCTGGCTGACGACCGGCCCCACGGCCGAGGTCGAGCAGGCCTGATTTATTTTTTCTCGTCCGACTTGGGTTCCGTGCCCTCGGGCCGTGGAGCGGGCATCTTCGCCTTCCACTCTGCGGCCTTGGCGTCGTAGCCCCTGCCGGGCTCGGCCTTGTTCCATTTTTCGTAGAGCGTGAAGAGCGACTCGCTCATCTGAGCCGCGATGGGATGATCCTCGCCCATCGATCGCCCGATGACCCCGCGAGCCTCGATCAGCGCCGGCTCGCTCTCGGTGAACCGTCCGACATCGCGCAGGCAACTGCCGTACCAACCCAGCGTGAAACCAAGCCCCGGATTATCTGGCGGCAGCACCTGCCGCGAAATCTTCACCGACCGTTCCAGATAGGTGATTGCTTCTTCGTACCGCCTCTGCCTCTGCAGAAAACTCCCGAAGTTCGCGAGCGACACGGCCGAGTCCGGGTGCGATTCGCCCAGCGTCCGCAGCGTGATCTCTAGGTCTCTTTTCCGCAGCGCCTCGGACTCGAGCATCATCCCCAGTTGCTGATACACCAGGGCAAGATTATTGATTGAGGTCGCGGTCGCCTGATGGTCCGCGCCCAGAACCCGCTCTCGTGTTCGGAGCACCCGCTCGCCGATGGTGCGTGCCGATTCGAGGCGCTTATTCTTCACCGCGAGATCCTGCAGATTCTCGTCCATCGCGGCCCAATACTGCATCCAGGCGTAGTTTGATCGCAATTCGAGCGCACGCGGGTGATCGGGCCCGGTGAGACGATCCTGGATCGCGATCGAAGTCTCAAATAGCCGTTCAGATTCGTCGAACTTCCTCAGGTCCGTACCGATTGTCGCCAGCGTGTTCATGGACGCCACGGTGGTCGGATCTTCCTTTCCCAGCGTCGCCGTGCGGATCTCGAGCACTTCTTTGAGCAGCGGCTCGGCCAGCTCCGGACGCAACTGCGACCCGTACAGCATCGCCAGAAGATCGAGACTCTCCAGCGTCACCAGGTCACGCCGCCCGAAGAGCTTGGTGTGGTCATCGATCGCCTTCTTAAGGAGCGCTTCGGCCTCGGCGTGCGATCCGTTCTTGATGAGCAACGCGCCCAGCTCGTTCACGGCGTGGCTCGTGTCCGGGTGCGCAGCCCCAAGCTCTCGCTGCCTGATCGCCAACGCCTCGCGCATGTGCGGCTGGGCCACGTCGTACACGCTGAGCGCCATATAGGTACGTCCGATCGTCCCGCGGAGCCGCGCCGCTACCAGCGGCCGATCCGCGAACTTTTCACCCACCGTCTTGGACGCCTCGTCCAGCACCGCGCGCACCGTCACGTCCTTGCCCATCGCGCTGGGATCAACCGATCCCAGCATCTGATCGAGGAACCCGACCGTCGCCTCCGACTCGGCCAGCCGGGTTCTCGCCACGCCCTCGGCCCGCGTCGCCCGCGCCGCCTGCCACGCGAAACCAACCACGCCAACCAGCAACGCCGCCGCGATCGCCGTGCCCGCGCTCACCGCGCCCTTGTTGCGCCGGACAAACTTCTTGAACCGGTACGTGCGGCTGATCGGCGCGGCGACCACCGCTTCGCCGCTGAGATAGCGCCGCACGTCCATCGCGAGACCGTTGGCCGTCTCATAGCGGCGCTGGCGGTCCTTCTCGAGCGCCTTCATCACGATCCAGTCCAGCTCGCCGCGCACGACGAGCCCGAGCTTGCGCGGCTCGGTTTGACGCTTGGCCGCGACGGTCGCGATGGTGTCCGTCGCTTCCGAGATCCGCGTGCTGGGCTTGGGCGGGTCGACTTCGCGGATGATGCGCTGGATCTCGCCAAAGGCCGCGGAGCGCAGCTCTTTGCTGCTGAAGGGCGTGCTGCCTGTCAACAGTTCGTAGAGCAGCACGCCTAGCGAGTAGACGTCCGTCCGCGTATCGATATCCAGCGAGCCCTCGGCCTGCTCGGGGCTCATGTACTCGGGCGTGCCGATCAACTGCTGGTGCTCGGTGAAAAGTGTCTTCTCGGTCAGCTTGCTCTGCGTTGCTTTGGCGATTCCGAAGTCGATGACTTTGGCGCTGGGCCGGCCGTCTTGCGTGGCGACGAGGATGTTCGACGGCTTGATGTCGCGGTGGATGATTCCCTTGGTGTGGGCGTGCTGCACCGCGGCGCAGACCTGTTCGAAGAGCCCGAGCCGTGCTTCGATGCTCAGATTGTTCTTGTCGCAGTAGGCCGCGATGGGGTCGCCCTTGACCAGGTCCATCACGAAATAGGGCCTGCCTGCCTCGGTTGCGCCAGCGTCGAGCACGCGCGCGATGTTGGGGTGGTCCATCATCGCGAGCGCTTGGCGTTCTTGCTCGAAGCGGGCCACGACCTGCCGTGTGTCCATGCCCAGCTTGATTATCTTGAGCGCGACCTTTCGCGCGACGGGCTTTTCCTGCTCGGCCATGAAGACCGATCCGAACCCGCCCTCGCCGATGAGTTGCAGCAGCTTGTAGGGACCGATTTTCGTGCCCGGGCTTTCGCGCTGAAAGTTCTCGGCGCTCGAACCGCGACTGCTGCCCGCGCTGTTGGATTGGATGCGCGGGGCGCTAGCGCTGGGATCGACTTCGGCCGTGGGCATCACGTCGGCGGTCGGCTCGGCCAGGAAACGATCGTCCTCGGCGGCCGCGATCATCGCGACGATTCGTTGCTTGAGCGCGGCGTCGCCTCCGCATTCGCGGTCGAGCAGCGAATCGCGCTGGGCGGCTGGCACGGCGAAGGCCAGCCCAAAGATTCGTCGAAGTTCCTCGTGCGTCTGTTCGGCCATGATCTCGTTCCTCTCGCTCGGACTCATCACTCGTGGTTCAAACCCGCCCCGCCTCGATCGCTTCTTTCAGCCAGCCACGAGCAAACGCCCACGACCGCTTGACCGTCGCCGTTGAGACGCCCAGGGCCGCGGCCGTCTGTTCGATGCTGAGCCCCGCGAAATAGCGGAGGTGGACCACGGCGGCGGCGTCCTTGTCCACGCTCTCCAAGCGGGCGATCGCGCCGTCGAGGATCAGGAATCCGGCGGATTCGGCCTCGGACGCTGGGTCGGGGAGCGAGGCGAGCCCTAGCGCCGCACGCCGGGCCGGGCCGCCGTGGATCGCGGCCGCCTTGGACCGAGCGTGATCGACCAAGATCCGTCGCATCGCTTGGGCCGCAGCCGCGTAAAAATGGCCGCGGTTCTGCCAAGGGATCTCGCGCGGGCCGACCAGCTTGAGGTAGGCCTCGTGGACCAGCGCGGTTGCTTGCAGCGTGTGGTCGGGGCGCTCGGAGCGGAGGTGTTTCTGAGCGACGGCCCGGAGCTGTTCATACACCAGCGGCAGCAGGGCTTTGATGCGGTCGGCGCTGCCCGCCCGGTCGTTGAGCAGGATCGTGACTGTGGGGCAATCTGCATCGGACGACATTCACCACAGTGTAATCTAGGCCGAGGGAGGCAGTGAATAAGGGTCAGGATTACGTTCGGATGAGAGAGACGTTGGAGCCCAGTTCTTCGGGCAAAGGAAGGACCGATAAATCTATGCAAAAAGAACAACGCCAAGGGCGAGGCCTTGGCGCTGCGTGAGGTCAGCGTGCGTGTTCAACGCACGAGTGTGGCGATTGAGAGAACTTACGCGCGGCGACGGCGCGCCGTGACGAGCCCGGCCAGACCGAGGACCGCGAGGCTGGACGGAGCGGGAATGCGAGCGAGGAAGCCGCGGATTTCGCCGCCGCCAAAGACGCTGCTGTGAAGGTTGAAGTAGGCCTTGCCGTCGTCAAAGCTCTGGATGAGCGCGGCTTCGGCCAGAGCGACCGAGCCCTTGGCGGTGATATAGGCTGGGTTGTAGCTCGAGGCCAAGGTCATGTCGAAGGTCGTGTCCATGCTGCCCGCGGAGACGCCGACAGGGAAACCCGAGAACGACGGCGTCTGGCTCGCGACGCCCGCGGTGCCCACACCCGCGATGGCAGTCGCCGAGTGGATGTGCGCAACGGTCGTCAGCCCGGTCAGCCCGGTGAACGACGCCTGGACGCGCATCAGGTGGGTGACCGTGTCGTAATCCACCTGCGTGAAGCCGGTGCCAGCCGAGTTGTTGGGCGGAGCCTCGGCCGCGCCGCTGAGCGACGCGGTCCAGGTAATGAGCGCGCCGCTAGCGACGCTGGCCCCACACAACGCGATAAGGGCCGCCACGGACGCCAGAGTGCCCGAGGCACGGTACGAAACGATTGACATGTTCGATTTCCTCTATAAAAACTGCAACAGGGAACATTGAGCAAAAAACACAAACCGAAAACACAAACCGAAAACACAGAACGAGGGACGCGAGACGGGTCACTTCGCTCGCTGGACGTTCACAGATTCGGACAAGTGCACGAAGAACTCGCACGATCCGCCGGTCACGAAGCACTTTAGCGGCGCGACAACGACGCACCGACCGCGCGGCTACAAGTTTGATGTCGATCCATGCGTCGGGACTTGCACGATCCTGTCAGATTTGCGAAGAATTTCGAAGTGTGTCGGTCTTGTGAGCATCGCGTTAAAAAACAACCGCGCGCTCTCATCACTTCTGATTTCGATTGAGTTCGAGCGAATCTCGCGGTACATTCTTCGTGTTGGCCGACCAACTTCGGCAGGCGCCAGCGCTCAGGCAAACTCAGTCACATGAGGAGTTCTCCATGCAGCGCACAGGACGCTCGATCAATCGTTTCGCCTTGATCGCGGCGACACTCTCCGCCTTCGCGACCGTGCCCATGGCTCGCGCTGGCGACGGCATCGAGGTCGGCCAGGACGGCGCGGGGAAGCTGAAGGTCGTGATCGATGCGCCCTCGTTCGTGGTTCCCTTCTCTGTTTTCTCTCAGCAGCCCGGCTGGGCCTTTGGGGTGGTCGGGTTCGAGTCGGTCGCCTTCGATGTCCCGCTCGAAGGCTTGTTCGTCCCCGATTCCTCGGCCAACGTCGAGATCGTCCTTGTCTCCTTCGACCCCGGCTGCCGCCTCTGGAGCCCGACCGTCGCCATGAACGCGGGCGACACGCTGCTCGTGGGCAACCCGTTCTTTGACTATCACCCGATCTGGCAGATCATCAAAGGCCCGAGCGGCGCGTCGTTCAACCTCACCTTTTTGGCGCGCGATCTCTCGAGGCTCTACGAGCCCAGCGATCCGTTCACCGTCACGCTCGCGGCCGCGCACTGCCTGTCGGACTTGAACCAAGACGGGTTCGTGACCGGCGATGACTTTGACGCGTACGTCGAGGCCTTCGAACTCGGCGATGCCGCGGCCGATTTCAACGGCGACACGTTCGTAACGGGTGACGATTTTGACGCGTACGTGCTGGCGTTCGAAGCGGGCTGCTGAATCGCACGTTGCCCCTGAGACCGGTCGGCACGACCTACGCCTAGCATCTCGCGCGTACGAACAGGATCGCGAAGTGTTTGAGCGGAGGCGACGACCGTGCCGGATTTGGTGCTCATGGCGCGGCTGGTCTGCCGTGCGTACCGGTACAAGTGGAAGCTCTGCCGCCCCGAGATCGCGGCCATGTGCGAGCTGCTGCCCGTCGGCGGCGTGGCGATCGACGTGGGCGCGCACAAGGGCGGCTTCTCGTGGAGCATGGCTCGTGCGGTCGGCCCGCGCGGCACGGTCATCGCCATCGAGCCTCAGTCGCGCGTGACCGGGCCTACCGCGCGAGCATTCGCGGCCGCGGGCATGAAGCACGTCCGAGTGATCCAGGCCGCCGCGTCAGATCAGCCGGGCGAGTCTCAGATCGCCATGCGAACGAGGTCCACGCACGGCGCGTCGCTGACGGGCATAGAGGGCCGGGGCGTCGAGAACGTGCGCGTGCCGGTGGTGACCGTCGATGGCGTGGCCGAGGATCACAAGTTCACGCGAGTTGATTTCATCAAGATCGACACCGAGGGCCACGAGCGGGCCGTGTTGTCCGGTGCCGCACGAGTGATTGAACGCTTCCGCCCGAGCCTGCTGGTCGAGATCGAAGCGCGGCACCACCATGCCAGCGATGCGGCGCAGCCTGCGGACCCGGTGCGTGAGATCACCGAACTCTTGCGCGATAGCGGGTACGACGGCTGGTTCTTCCCCGCCAGCGGCCGAGCAACCCTCGTCTCTCAGTTCGATGCGAGCGTTCACCAGGTCTACGGCCAGGGAACCTATTCGAACAATTTCCTGTTCACGCAGCCCGGGAAGATGTAAAAGCTCTGGAGCGTGCGCAGCGTCTGAAGTCCGCGAGAACTTCTTCGCAACCTCTTTCCACGTCAGTGTCCGTTCGTTCGTCCGTCTGGTCGTGGATCTTCACGCTCGCGGCGGCCGGTTCTCGGAGGGCGAGATCGAGATTCGTGCCGAATTCGTGCCAGATTCGTGCCAGATTCGCAGGATTTTTCCTTCCACGGCCTGATTCTGCGTTGTTGCTCCCGCCCCGGTTCTGTAGCATGGAACCAGAGTTCGTTCCGGGCCGAACAGGCCGCGGAAAGCCCCCACACGAGGATCCTTGATGAAACTTTTTCTTCTTCTCTTGTGTCTCGTTCCGTCGGTCGTTCGTGGACAGGTCTTCGCGCCGCGTGCCGATGCACCGCCGACGACCGGTGTCGCTGGCCCTCGGCCCAGCGCCGCCGCAGTCTTCACGATGGACCACGCCGCGCTCGAGGCCTTGCTCGATCAGGCCCCGGCTCAGCGCTTTGATCGACCGCTGAGCGATTACGGGCTCGCGGTCGAACTGCCCGGGCCGAGCGGCGCGATGGTGCCCTGCTTCATCGCGAACTCGCCGGTGATGGAGCCGATTCTTGCGGCTCAGTTCTCGTTCATCCGCGCGTTCGTCGTGCGGTCCGCCGACGAGACCGCCAACGGCCGGATCGAACTCTCGCCGCGCGGGCTGACGGGCATGCTCCGCACGACCGAGGGCGCGGCTTCTGGTGGTGTATGGATGATCGACCCTTGGCAGTCGGCCGACCCGAACCATGTCGTCGCGTACTGGCTCGGCGATCTGCCCGGCGGCGGCGATTGGGTGTGCGAGACAACCGAGGGTGTTCACGGCTTGGGGACGCCCGAGGGTCACACGGAAGATTTTTCGGATCGGGCCGTGCAGACCTTGCGCACAGTTCGCCTCGCCATGGCGTGCAACGGCGAGTATGGGCTTTATCACAGCACGATCCAAGGGAACGCCCCGAACGCGGCGGACCCGCTGGCCGCGATCGTGACGGTCGTGGGGCGCGCCAACGTGGTGTACGAGGCGGACCTGGCCGTGCATTTCAACCTCGTCGCCAACAACAACCTGCTGATTTTCTTTGACCCCGCGACCGACCCGTACAGCAGTACCTGCGACGGCGGCGGCGGCTCGGACTGCTCGGGGAACCTGCTTGGCCAGAACATCAGCCTGCTCGCGTCGGTCATCGGTGTCGCGAACTTCGACGTCGGGCACGTGGTCACACGCATCGCTGGCGGCGTCGCGTACCTCTCGGCGGTCTGCAACGACGGGTTTAAAGCGGGCGCTGTCTCGGGCATCCCACGCGGTGGCGACGTCGATCCGTTCTCGGCGCTGGTCGTCATCCACGAGCTAGGCCATCAGTTCGGGGCCAACCACACCTTCAGCGGGTCGCGCGGGCGCTGCGCGGGGAATGTGCGGCTCGCGTCGGCGTGGGAAGCAGGCTCGGGTTCGTCGCCCATGGCCTACGCGGGCGCCTGCCCGGTTGGCGACGCGGCCCCCAGCGACAACATCGTGCAGTTCGCCCAGCCTTTCTTCCACCACGGCAGCGTCGCCGAGATGCAGACGTTCCTCTCGACCATCTCGTGCCCGGCCCAGAGCTCGTCGGGCAACAACATCCCCGTGATCACGTCCACGACCGGCAGCACCGCGATCCCGCCGGGCACGCCCTTCGTGCTCAGCGCCAACGCCACCGACGCCGACGGCGAGCCGCTCACGTACTCATGGGAACAGTTCGACTCGGGCGTTTCTCGCCCGCTCAGCGGCACCGGTTCTGAAGACAACGGGGCCGGTTCTTTGTTCCGCGTATTCGTCCCGACGCTTAGCCCGCAACGAACTTTCCCCAAGATGGCTGACGTGCTCTCGGGCGTGCCTATTCCCGGCGAGCGGCTGCCGACGGTGACCGGAGT
>CAZIMT010000068.1:10751-16172 GCA_964540295.1 uncultured Phycisphaeraceae bacterium | reverse complement strand
TCCTGGCCGAGCAGATGGCTTCGCCAGCGGCGGCACACTTTGGGATCGGGCAGGCGTTTGCGCGGCTGCATGGGGAGCATGAGGAAGTTTAAAGAAGAGCAAGACGACGAAGAAGAAGAAGAAGAAGAAGGCAGAGAGCGGGTAGAGGCAGGTTGAGAACCTGCTCTACTGGGTTCGGAGGGAGAATTGCATGGCACCGACACCAGGATCAGCGAGATTAAAAGTTCGTGTGCGGATGTACCGCCAGGGCTTCGGAGATTGCTTCCTGCTCACGTTCACCCAGCACGGCAAGAGCACGCACATGCTGATCGATTGCGGCGTGCACTCGTCGCACCCGGGAGGGCCCACGCGGATCAAGGAAGTGGTCAGCCACATCAAGAAAGAAACGGGCGGCGAATTGAGCGTGCTGGCGGTGACGCACGAGCACTGGGACCACGTCTCGGGGTTCGATCACGCGCGCGAGACTTTCAAGACGTTTAAGGTTGGCGAATCGTGGTCGTCGTGGACGGAAGATCCGGACGACGCGGCGGCCAAGACGATCCGCGGGCAATACGCCAAGGCGCGGATGGCGCTGGGGGCGGCGATGACGGCGCTGAACAGTGCGCCCAAGGCCGGGCTCGATTCTGAGATGGCGGTGCGGAAGGCTGGGCTTGATGGGTTGATGGGATTTCTGGGGCCGCTGGGTGCGAAAGAACACCGCGGAGGGAAGGTTGCGGAGGCGATGTCTTGGGCGGCGTCGAGCGGGAAGGTGAAGCGGCATCTCAGCCCCTTTGGTGGGCCGGTCGAGGTTCCGGGCCTGAGTGGAGTGAAAGTGTTTGTGCTTGGGCCTCCGAAGGACGAGGGGCGGTTGGATGATGATGATCCCAAGGCCGGGGAGGGTTTCGGCGCGAAGATGGCGCGGTCGTTGGCGCTGGGCGGGCTGATGGCGGATCGGTTGGCGGAGACGGTCGCGTCGATGGACGGGCGGGGCGGGAAGCCGCGTGCGGTGAAGGACTGGGATCGCCTGACGCCGTTCACGCCGGACCACTGGGTGATGAAAGATCGGCATCGGGCAGCGGATTATCCGGTTTCGTACACGGCGAAGAAAGAGAGCTGGCGTCGGATCGACGGCGCATGGGCGATGGCGGCCGAGGAACTGGCGCTGTGGATGGACGGGCACACGAACAACACGAGTCTGGTGCTGGCGATCCAGTTGCCGCGGACGGGGAAAGTGCTGCTGTTCGCGGGCGATGCGCAGGCGGGGAATTGGCGGTCGTGGCACGACAAGGCGTTTGAGTCTGGAGGCAGGGCGCTAACCACGAAGGAACTGCTGGCCAAAACGGTGCTGTACAAGGTCTCGCACCACGGCAGCTACAACGCGACGCTGAACCAATTGGGACTGGAGTTGATGACGCACCCGGAGCTGACAGCGATGCTGCCGCTGTTCATGGACCCGTTGGGGAATCGTTGGAAGATGCCAGCCAACGAACTGTACTTGTCGTTGCTCGAACGGACTCGAGGGCGGGTGATCTGGGCTGATCCGAATCCGCCAGCGGGGCTGATGCCCAAGGCGACGAGCGTGTCCGCGGCCGAGTGGAAAAGATTTCAGAAGGCCGTGAAGAGCGATGATTTGTTCGTGGAGTACACGGTGACGGATTGAGTCGATGAGAAGGTTTCGGGGCTTGTGTGGATCGTATGAAAGCGCTCTCATATTTTGCTTGGGAATCGACCTCGGCGTGGTACGATCGCTCCGAGGTGATTCACTTGAGAATGACAGAAAACTCAGCGGTTCTTTTTTCTCGCTGGATTGCTGCCGCGTTGGTCGCGTTCGGCGTGAACGGAGCCGCGGCCGGGCCGGTGACGACGAGTTGGCCGGTGCTCGGGCCTGATGATTCGGCGGCGGTGTCGGCGGCGGCGCTCTCGGGGTGGTACGCGGTCGGGGACTCGTTCGAGGACACCGTTGAGATTCGTGATGTAAACCGTGCGCTCGTGCGGACGATCGGCAAGTCCGAGATCCAGGCGTTGCTGCCGTGGATGAATCTGGACGGTTCGCCGGACGGGCCGGATTCGCTGGCATTCAGCGATTCGGGGCGGCTTCTTTTTATCGGGGTGCACGACGCGAACGCGGCGACTGATGGCTTTCCCAGCGACGCGGTGCTGCGTTACGACACGCTGACGAACTCCTTGACCGTGTTTGCGCGCTTGGAGTTGTCGGCGGTAGACGGGCCTTGGCCGCATCCGGGGATGGTGTTTTTCAAGGGGAGGCTGTATGTCGGGACGACGGGCTCGGTGCGTGTGTATCGGGCGGGGATGAACGATGTCGCGGGCGTTCCGCTGTTCGCGAGCACGACGACGGCCGGGGCGATGGTGACGGGGTTGACGGTCGATCGAGATCTGGGTCAGGTCTACGGGTGCTGGAACGGGCAGGTGTGGCGGAGCACGATCTCGGGGAACACGCTGACGTGGACGGCGGTCGGGGCGATTGCCAACGCCCGCGAGGTGGCGTATGGGTCGCACTTCGGTGGGGCCGCGAACGGCGGGCTTTACGTGCTGGCGGCCACGTCGTTGCCGGCGGCCAGCGCGGTGTGGTTTGTTTCACCGGCGCAGGCTCGGGGGCAGGCGACGTTCGCACCGGTGTCATACCTGACATCGGGCGTCGAATGGCACGACCTCGCGGCCACGGCGGACGGGGCGCTTTTGATCGCGGCCGACGAGGACGCGGTGAGAGTGACAGATTCGGCGGATACCCGTCTGAACTTTGACGCGTGGAAGGCTGACGAGTTTGCGCAAGTCGTCGCGATGGGCAAGGGTTTGATTTCGCCGGACGGTGAGCCAGCGGGGTGGGTGATCGATGCGGACGTGCAGCTCGGGTGGACCCGGTTTCATCCGGCGACTCCGGACGCGGCGTGCTGGGTGGTGCTGCTGTTGCTAATGAACGATCGCGTCAACAGCGACCCGGCGGCGCAGGGGCTGGTGGGGCAGATTCTGACGCGGTACGCGGGATTAATGCCCGACGGGATCAAGCCGACGCGGACGAGCGACGGGATATTCCGGCACTGGATTGATCCGGCGACTGGCGGTGTCAAGCCGGGCTGGGACCCGGAGTTTGCAACGTTGAGCACGATGAAGATCGTGATCGCGGCGGCGCGGGCGCGGCAGTTCTATCCGAGCGATCTAGTGATCCGTGCGGCGGCGAACGCGATCATCTGCGGGATCTCGAACTGGGACGCGTATCACGTTCCTGGGGGCGATCCGATCTATTTCAAGGGGCTCGGTGGCGGCGGCGCGGACACGGGCTCGCAATCGAGCCCGTTCAACGAGGGGATTCTGTTTGTCGAGCAGATGGCGGCTTATGGCGCGGGGTCGGGGACGGTCTACGCGCGCTGGTTGGATCGGATGCTCTGGCCCAAGGCGACGCTGGTGACGGGAAGATCGATCACGAGCACGGCGAACAACTTGTTCGAGTCTTCGTTCATCTCGCTCTATCCGCTGCTGATCAACAAGGACTATCGAGATTCGACGGGCTGGCGCACGCAGGTGTTGAACCTGCGGCTTTCGAACGCGGCATGGACCGACGACAACGGGCCGCGCTATAGCACGGTGTTCTCGGCGGGGACGACCAAGGGCATCTGGGGTGGGTATCACGCGGACAGCTTGGGTAATCATCCGGGCGATGTCACGACGTTCACTTCGTTGCTGGCGTTGACGGCCGGGAACGGTGATGGTGCGTCCAGCACGGCCGAGGCGGTCGCGGGGTATCAGGCGTACCGGCGTGGGGCGCGGCAGACGTTCCTGAGCGGGGCGAGCATTTTGTACCGACGCTCGAACGTGGATCAGGCGTACTCGCCAGATTCGGCGGGGATGCCGGACGTGGCGCTTGGGGCGCTGGGGCTGGCCGATCTGCTGGTGCCGGGGTCGGTGAGCGCGGTGTTGACGGGCGCGTATCCGTCGTGTACGTCGTGCCCGTCTGACTTTGATGGCGATGGGTTCGTCACGGGCGAGGACTTTGACGCGTACGTCGCGGCGTTCGAGGCGGGCGTCGCGAGCGCGGACTTTGATGGGAATGGGTTTGTGACGGGTGAGGACTTCGACGGGTTTGTTTCGGCGTTTGAGTCAGGTTGCTGAGCGCTGTTGCCGCGGCACGACGCGTGTGTTCACTCACGAACGGCCGCGCCACGAAACTTCCCAGGCCGCGGCACCGCGGCGCCGGAAAAGAGGGTGTGGGAAGGCTGGTTTCCGGTGACGAACTATCAGAGCGACTTGCCGCGGGCGGCACGACGCCGGGCGGCGGCCGCGATGGTGATGGCGCCGATGATCCCCATCGCTGCGCCGCTGGGGAGCGGGACGGTCACGGGGGTGTTGCTCGCGCCGTTGCCGCTGCTTCCGCCGACGGGAACCGGGGAGCTCGTTGGCAGCATCCCGCTGAGGAGGATGTTAGAGAAGTCGTTGGAGCCACGGTTCATGCCGCCGTCGAGGGTGTGGTTCGTGAGACCGGGGAGGCGGATCGACGAGGCGACGGGGGTCTGGAACTTCGCGGCGTCCGACGGGTTCCAGCGGATGCCGGCCGGGAACTTCACGCGGTCTATCGCTTGGCCCGAGCCTTGGAGTAGGGGCGCGAGGCCGGGCGTTCCGGAGAGCGGGCTGGCGTTGATGTATTCCAGCGCCAGGCCGCCGGGCGAGCCGGTGTGATCGTTGCCAGCCAAGGCTGTCGCGGCGGCGATGGAGACGAGCGCGGATGCGTATGTGAAGTACTTCATGGTTCTCTCTCTTCTTTGATTGATGAACGCTCGATGCGGCGGCTCTTTGACGGCCGCCTCATGAAACTATGTCTCGAAGAGCTGATGATGGCAAACTGTGTTGAAAATATGCGGCACGATCGACAACTTTGCAAGGCATAAACTGTACAAATGATGCAGAGCACCAAGGAACTCGAGCGTCGCTCGCGCCCGGCACCTGCGGCGTGTTGGTTATCTTCATAGAAGTTTTACGAAACGACGCGGGTACGAATGCTATCGCGGTTTACATTGCCTGAGATCATTCTCGGGCCACGCTGAACCGCGATCATGGCCGCTCAGAGTGAGTCGCGCAGTGCCTCGTCGATTTGTGGGAACCAGCGGCGTGCTCGCGCGGTGTCGAAGCTGGCGGGGAGAAGAGTCGCGCTCGAGTCGTCTGTTCGGTGATCTAGGACGTACGCGACGACGGCTTCGACGACGACGGAGGGCGCGACCCGGCCGCCGCACCAGTGCTCGTGGTCGGCCCAGGCCATGGTGACGACGTGGTTGGTCTGGGTGCCGTCGAGGTGGTTGACCTGGACGGTGTAGGACCAGCCCCGGGGGGCGTTTTGTTCGGTTTGGACGACGATCGCTGCCACCTTGGTGCTGGCCTCCTGTAGAAGTTCAGGTACCATTCGGTTGCCCAGCTTCCCAGCTTGAGGAGGAATGG
>CAZIMT010000068.1:8239-10651 GCA_964540295.1 uncultured Phycisphaeraceae bacterium | reverse complement strand
GAGGGGACCAAGCGTGAGGCGCTCGCGCGGATCGAGCGGCTGGGGGCGCGGAACATCATCATCCGGGCCCAGAAGCCGCCGGAGAACACAGACCAGAACCAGCAGAACAAGCAACAGCAGCAGGGCGGGTTCATTCTCAAATACGGCATCACGCGCGAGGACTTCGCGGTGTTGAAGGAGAATTTTCCTGACGCGGACAACATCGTGCCGTTGAAGGAAGTCGGGCGGCGGATCATCCGGGGCCAGCGCCGCCTCACGAGCCAGGCCTTTGGTACCACGCCTGAACTGCCGAGCGTGGCCAATTTCAAGATCGCCAAGGGCGGGAGGTACCTCACGCCGGTCGATATGAATAGCAAGTCGATGGTGGCGGTGGTGGGATCGCAGATCGGGAAGCTATTTTTTCCGCTGGAAGACCCGGTGGGGCAGACTTTTTATATCGACGAACAGGTGTTTACGGTGGTGGGCGTGATGGAGCCGATCGGTCTGGCGGGCGGGGCTGGGGCGGCGCTGGTGGGGCGTGATCTAAATCTTGATGTTCACATCCCGATCACCACGGCGCGGAATGTCTTTGACGATACGGTGGTCCGGATTCAGACCGGATCGCGGCAGATTACGGAGGTGCAGCTGTCGGAGGTTTACATTTCTTCGCCTGATCGCGACCGCGTGCTGCTCGACGCCAAGCGGGTCGAGCGGATCATGAAGGCACGGCACACGGCCCAGCTCGACTACTCGATCTTCGTGCCCTACGAACTGCTGGAGACGGCTCGGAAACAGGCCTTGACCTTCAATATCGTGTTCGGCGCGGTGGCGGGGATCTCGCTGTTGGTGGGCGGGATCGGGATCATGAACATCATGTTGGCGACGGTGACGGAACGAACGCGCGAGATCGGGATCCGCCGCGCGATCGGGGCCACGCGGCGGCATATTTTGTGGCAGTTCTTGGTAGAGACCGGGGTGCTGTCGGCGATCGGCGGGCTCGTGGGCGTGGCGATCGGCGTGGGCGGGAGCGTGCTGCTGGGGTGGGTCGTGCCCAAGCTGCCCAAGACGCCGTACATCGGAAAGTTCTTTGACGCGACGCTCACTCTGCCGACGCACGTTGCGGCGTGGTCGATCTTTGTCGCGTTCGGCGTGGCGGCGGCGACAGGGCTGATCTTCGGAATCTATCCGGCTCGCAAAGCGGCCAAGCAGGATCCGATCGTGGCGCTGCGGCACGATTAGGCCTGGATTGGCGATCGGCTGGTAGATCGGCTCTTCGAGCCGATTCTTTGTTGGCATTCAGTTCAATGAAAGATTCGAGTCGTCGGTTGATCCTGCGCTTTGAGAACCGCAAGTGCGCAGGCTTTTTCCGCAGATGGAACCGATCAAAGAGACGGCTCGGAGAGCCCTCGCTACCACGCGATTCGGGCAGCGAACAGGCACGCAGCGTGCAGCCCAGGGTGTAGCGAGTTGCCGGGAAGTACTGGTCATAGAAGACTTTGTCGGGCATCGGGTCGTCGCTGAAGCGCGGCACCTGGCGGAATCCGAGGCCCTCGCAGATCGTCAGCGCGGCGTGCATGCACGCGGAGGACTTAAAACGCATCGCTCGGTAGCGTATCGCGCGAGCGCGGTTCACGACCGTGGTCGCGAGCAGACGCTCGATCTCGCGCCGCTGGTGGGACGAGCGGACATAGAGCTGGCGCAGTTCCGCGACGCTGTCGGTGACGGCGCGGAGGCCGTCGCACCCGTCGATGGTGTTGCTGTCGGCGGCCAGCACGATCACGACGCGGGGAGTTTCGTAGGGAGCGGGGAGAGTGTTGAGTTCTTGCTCGAACCCTTAGTAACGCAGGCTGTAGCTGAGGCTGGCGGCGTACTCGCGGAAGATGTCTCGAACGTCGTTCATCTGGGCGTGTTCGGTGGGTTCGAGAGGGCGGACCGGCGCGTGAACTTTTTCGCACGCCGTATTTCCGACGAGACCATGAGATATCACGGCAAGGTTGTTCATTGCGTCTTTTCTCTTCCTCTTTGCTTTTCTCACTACAACTCGTGCGTGGATCTCTACTGTGCTACTTGAGTGATTTCAGGAAGCGATCCCAGCGGGGCATGTACGAGTTGCTGGGATCGACCGAGAGGGCGATGGCGGAGGCTCGGCCCACGATATTGGCGCGAGGGACAAGGCCGAAGTACCGAGAGTCTGCGCTGTTGTCGCGATTGTCGCCCATGACGAAGTACTGACCTTTGGGGATGACGAGGGGATCGATGGTCCGTTGCGCGGTGGTGTTGGAGAGCGTTTCCTTGACGGCGTGGGCGTGGCCGTTGAGGCCTTCGGTCAGGAGCCGGGTTTGCGATTCGGTTTCTTCGTTGGGGCTGGCGCTGTAGGTAATTGGCTGGCCGTTGAGAACGAGGTGGTTGTTGGACATGGCGATGGTGTCGCCC
>CAZIMT010000068.1:0-8139 GCA_964540295.1 uncultured Phycisphaeraceae bacterium | reverse complement strand
AATTGGCTGGCCGTTGAGAACGAGGTGGTTGTTGGACATGGCGATGGTGTCGCCCATGACGAAGTACTGACCTTTGGGGATGACGAGGGGATCGATGGTCCGTTGCGCGGTGGTGTTGGAGAGCGTTTCCTTGACGGCGTGGGCGTGGCCGTTGAGGCCTTCGGTCAGGAGCCGGGTTTGCGATTCGGTTTCTTCGTTGGGGCTGGCGCTGTAGGTAATTGGCTGGCCGTTGAGAACGAGGTGGTTGTTGGACATGGCGATGGTGTCGCCCGGGCCGGCGATGACGCGCTTGACGAGGCGTGTGCCGTCAGAGGGCGAAAAGAGGATCACGACGTCGCCACTGGCGGGGCCTTGCCACTGGGTGACCCATCGCTTGGTGAAGGGGACGCGCAGGCCGAAGGCGAGCTTGTTCACAAAGAGGCGATCTCCGGGAAGGATGGTGGGTTCCATCGAGCCGGTGGGCACGTCGTTCCAATCGGCGATCGCGGAGCGAAAGGGCGCGACGATCGCGGCCACGATAGTCAGGGGGAGCACCCACTCCTTGGCGAACTTGCGCCAGCGAGTGTCCGGTTTGGCGGGGGCGGCGAAGCTGGCCGACGGCACGGCGCCGGGCTGCATGGATGCGTTCGGCGCGGCGGCGTGATTGAGGTTGGAGGAGCCGTTGTCCATGTCTTTGATTCTCTGGGAAGGGCGAGGGGTGAACTCTTCTTTATCCTTCGCCGCTGTTGCGCGAGCAAATCTCACGCATGCGCGTGCGATTCGTCATTACACGCTGAGATTCTTTTCTACGACAAGTATGCCCCACGGTTCGGGCGAGGCGAGGAACTTCGCGGAAAGACCCGGGACGAGAACGACTGTGCCGGGTCTGCGGGGGCTTTGAGGCGAGGTCCGTGAATAGCGCGGCGTGAGGGCTGTGGCCCTACGGTTTTCGCATGACGATGACGGCGACAACCTATTCGTGGGCGCTGCTGCGGGCCGGGAACTTTCGGCTCGATGGTGGGTCGATGTTCGGGCTGATCCCGAGGTCGGTCTGGTCGCGGGCGGCCTTGCCCGATGAGCGCGGGCGGGTCGGTGTTCAGCACAACTGCCTGCTGCTCGAGCGCGCGACGGGGACTGACGGTCCCAAGCTGGTGCTGATCGAAGTCGGCACGGGGGATAAGCTCGACACCAAGAGCCGCGAGATTTTTTCGCTCGAGGAACGGACGATTCTCGACGCGCTGCACGAGGTGAGCTGCAAGCCCGAGGACGTCGGCGCGATCGTGACGTCGCACTTGCACTTTGACCACTCGGGCGCGCTCACGAGGCTTGCCAAGCCGGGCGAGAAGCCGGACTGGCACGGGGCGGCGTCGTCGATGACCGGTGGGCCGCGCGAGCACGGCGTGAAGGTCACGTTCCCCAACGCGATGATCTACACGCAGTTGCGCGAATGGGACGACGCGCTGGCCAACAAGAGCGTGATGACGCGGACGTATTTCAAGGACCACTTGGAGCCGATCCGCGAGCGCGTGAGGCTGGTGGATTCGCCTAGGCCGTTTCCTTCGGGGTACGCGGCGGGGCGCGACGAGCTGCCGCTGACGCCGATCTACAACCGGACGACGCCTCTTGCGGGCGTTCCTGGCGTGTCGGTGTTTTTGACGCCGGGCCACACTTGGGGGCAGCAGGCGATTCTTTTCAAGGACACGCGTGGGCGGACGGTGGTGTTCACGCCCGACGTGCTGCCGACGGTGAACCACGTCGGGGCGGCGTACAGCCTCGGCTATGACGTTGAGCCATACACGAGCATGATTTCGAGGCACTGGTTTCTGGAAGAGGCGGTGCTGAACGATTGGCTGCTGGTGCTGGACCACGAGGCTGGGAACCCGTGCCAGCGTGTTCGGCGAAATGCGACCGGGTGGTACACGTTGGAGGCGGAGGGGTGAATTATGGATGGGCTTTTCTTCACGAGATCCTGCTGAAATTTGGGCTCGTTCGTCAGGGCGTAGGCGTGTACGATGTAGTTCTCCGGCATCGCCTTTGAACACCTCCTCATCTGCCAACCCCGACACGCTCCCCGAGGCTCTTCCCGAGACACAGGCCTCTTCGGTCGACATGCCCGCCAGGTTTTCCGTAACCCCAGAACTCTCGATCTCGCAAGGGCCGATGTCAACGACGCACCGCACGACAACACCGACCGCGATCATGCCCTCGGCTGGCGTGGTGATGGGCAAGCCGTCGCTGATGGATCGGATCGACATGTTCGTAAGCCGGTTGTCGGCCCGGAACAATTTCTGGCAGCGTGTCTGCTCGCTCATCTGGATGCCTTACGCGTTCAAGAGCGGGATCAAGATGAAGCGTGTGAACGAGAGCACGTTCGCGGCCGTGCTGCCGTTCCGACGCTTCAACCGCAACTGGTACAACGCGATGGCGGGCGCGGCGCTGCTCGGGAACAGTGAGATCGCGGGTGGGATGTATGTCTTTTCCGCGGCCGGTGCGGCGTACACGGTTGTGTGCAAGAGTTTGGAGTACAAGTTCATGCGGCCTTGCTTTGGGCCGGCGGTGTACAAGATCACGCCACGAGAAGATTTGCAGGCTTTGATCGCGACGGGCAACGAGTTCAACGTGACGCTGGACATGGAGATCGTGCAGCAGTCGCTGATCCCCGAGCCGATCCGGCCGGGGGCGGAGGCGATGCTGCCCAAAGCTGTGGGCACGCGGGTGGCGGCGAAAGAGAAACGCGTGGGGCGGTGCGTGGCGACGTTCCATGTGACGCCGAAGACACACCAGCAGGCGCGCGGGCGGAAGGTTCGGTAGAAGACGATTCATGCCCGCGGCTTCGCGTCGCGCGAGATTGATTCGTACACTGCGGGCTTGCTGAATCTCTCGTCAAACACAATGCATTGGCTGAAGATCCTCGGTTGGGCGTGCTATCTCGCGTGCTCGTGGACGTGGTGCATCGGGATGTTCCTGCCGGTGCTGCTGGTGCGCGATTACGGCATATGGGGGTTCGTGGTGTTCGCGGTGCCGAATGTGGTTGGGGCGGCGGCGATGGGATGGTTTGTCACGGATCGTGAAGCGAGCGAGCGCCTCGTTCGTGCGCACTCCGTTGCTTGCAGTCGGTTCTCGATCATCACGATTGCGTTTCACGCCTTCTTCTTACTGTTCTTGACGGGTTCTTGGTTCAGCAGCAAGGTTGCTCTGGCGGCAATCATCGTGGTTTTCTCGTTGTCGTTCCTCGCTCGCGCTTTCGCCCCGAGAAATCGTGTACTTGGTTTTACGGGGATCATGCTTCTCTTCTCTCTCGCCGCGGCGTGCATCCTGATCGCCACCGGGTCGCTGAGCATCCCTGATAGTCCGAGTATGAATCTTGTGCGCATCGGGCCGCTCGGGCTCGTGTGCGGCTTCGGGTTTCTGCTTTGTCCGTATTTAGACCTCACGTTTCACGAAGCTCGGCAAGCCACGACGCCAACTTCAGGAAAGCTCGCCTTTGCGATCGGCTTTGGTGTGTTCTTCTTTGGAATGATCTTGCTAACGTTTTTCTACGCCGACTTTGTGTCACGCATTCTCGCACGAAACGTTGCTCCTGCCAGCTTTGTGATCGCGGAATGGGCGCTCGCTGCTCATCTGATCGGGCAGGGGATTCTGAAGGGGATACTCCATACCGCGTGCGCTGCCAGAGAACTCGACACCCTGCGGACGAAACCAAAGGTCTCGATCTGGTGGGTGATTGTCTCGTTTGTGCTTTTTCTTTTGATGCTGGTTCAGGCGTGGCACGGATTCCCCGAGCAGTACGCTGGCCTCTCGATGGTGGAGATCATCTACCGCCTCTTCATGTCCTTCTACGGCCTCGTCTTCCCCGCGTATGTCTGGCTCTGCATGATCCCGACTTGGCGTGATCCTCTGAAACCTACTAGGCGGCACATCACCGTCTGGCTGGGTGCGTGCGCGGTGGCCGCCCCGTGCTATTGGATGGGGTTAATTGAGCGGGTCGAGTGGTGGCTTATCCCTGGGCTGGCGGTGGTGCTGCTGGCGCGATTGTTGATCCCGCCAGCTTCGCGTGGATCGACGCCGCCACCTGCTGAGCCGTCGCCCGCACGTGTTCCGGTTCATTCCGGTCCGTCTGAATTGAGCGCAGCCGCGACGCCAGCGCGGTGAGTTGATCGGGCGGCAGCGTGTTGGCGGCCACGATCATCGCGTTGCGTTTCATCATCGCGAGCGTCGCGCGTTTCATGGGCGAACCGTCGAACTCACGCTGGCGATCGTCCTCGATCCATCCGAGGATCGACAGCGCGTCGAACGAGCGGCGCAGCGGCGAATAGGCGGCGTTGGGCGTGCCGATGTCGGTGCCCTCGGGGCGCTCCGAGTTGTGCGGGCAGACGTCCTGGCAGATGTCGCAGCCGTAGATCCACTCGCCGATCGCAGCATGAAACTCCGGCGCGATCGGCTTTTCTCGCTCGATCGTGAGATAGCTGATGCAGCGTGACGCATCGACCGAGTACGGCGTGATCGCGCGCGTCGGGCAGGCGTCGATGCAGCGGGTGCAGGTGCCGCAGGCGTCGGCGATTCTGGATTGTTCATCGGGCGGGTCGAGTTCGAGCGTGGTGAGCACACCGCCGAGAACGAAATTGCTGCCCAGACGCGGGTGGATGAGCATCGTGTTCTTGCCGACCCAGCCCAGCCCGGCGTGCTCGGCGTGCTCGCGCTCGAAGAGGGGGACGGTGTCGGTGAAGCTCTTGAACTGTGCGCTCTTGAAGCGTTCGCGGAGCGCGTCGCTCAGGGCGTAAAGCCGCTTTTTGACGGTCGGGTGATAGTCCGCGCCCTGGGCGTAGCGCGCGACTCGGGCGTGGCCCGGCGGGAGCGGCGCGGTGTTGGGGTGGCCGCGTTTTTCGTAGAGGTCTGCAACGAGGATGATTGACTTCAGGCCGGGCTGGATACGTGCGGGGTCGAGCCGCAGGGCGAGGTCGCGGACGAGATAGTCCATCGTGCCGCACTTGTCGGCCGCGATCCACGCGGCGACATGGTCGGCCCAGCGGGTGGGGTGGACGCGCGTCACGCCAGCCTCGGCGAAGCCAAGCTCGCGGCAGTGGTTGATGATTTGGCGGGCGAGTTCTTGTGAAATTGAACCCTCCCCTGCCCCTCCCTCGAGGGCATCTTCAGAGAATCAGACGCGCTGCGCGGGGCGCGGCTTGCGAACCGGCTCGGCCGCTCCGAGGCGCTCGTACATGAACTTCATCGAGGTTTTCAGGACTTCGAGCGCGCCGGGCAACTGCACCGGTTTCAAGCCCGGCTTGCGCACGCCCTGGGCTGGCGGGGGAGGGAGCATGTCCAGCCAGGCGCGGTCGTACTCGTAGATGAGGTACCCGCGGAAACCTGACGCGGCGAGGGCGGCGATGGCGCCGGCAGCGTCGTGGTCGCCGCTGCCGAGCGCGCAGGGGCGGCCGTCTTTGAGGTCCTTCATCTTGGCGAGGAGCAAACGATCGCCCAGCACGTTGAGCCCGTTCTCGATCGATTCTCCCGCGGCCTTTGCAACGGTCAGGTTGTACGCGACGCCGAGGAGCGTGTCGGGAACGAGGTCGAGAAGTTCAGACAGCGCGGCTGCGGTCGCGAATGAGCCGCCGTTCTCGATGACGAGGCGGACTCCTTTGTTGCGGCAGTGATCAACGACCTTGGAGAGACGGTTGATGATCCGGCCGTTGGCGTTGGCTCGGTTCTCGCTGCCGTGATACTCGAAGCCGAAGACTCGGACGAACGGGCACTCGATGGATTGCGCGAGATCGATGGCGCTCTTGGCCTCGCGCACGCTTCGTTCGGTGTCGGAGATCACCTGCCCGATGACGGGCGGGAAGATTGTTTCGTCGAACGCGATGCTGGTGGCGAGGCAGCAGGGTGTGACGCCAGCCCAGCCGAAGAGCATGCGAAGTTTTTCTGAGGAGATCAGAGCCGGATCGCTCGCAAACTCGGTGGAGCCCGAGCCGAAGGTGCGGAGCTCGACGCCCATCGCGCCGACGTGCTCGGCCGATTCGGCGACACGGTCCAAGGTCCAATCTGGGCACGCCACCGTGCTGAATGCGGGCTTCATGAAAGGCTCCCTACAGAGTCCGAACGGTCGTCTAAACCATTTCCCGAACGTGCCTCGTTCGTGGAAGGATGGCGCGGTTGAGAGCTGGCTGCGGCTTACCGCGGCGTGCAGCGATGAGGCATGATAGAAGAACGGCGCTCCTCGTCAAACTCTGGACAGACCATCGATCAGAGGGTTCATTCCGGTTATTCCGAAAGTTCCGAGATCGGAAGGGCCGACGAAAACAATCTGGCGTTCGCGCGCTCAGGCGAGGTGGTCAGAAAGCCGAAGGAACCCTTGGGGACAAAGGCATCTCTCGAAGAACGCCCGATGGGCTTTGTTCGGGGTTGTGGGTGAGAGCGTCCGAAACTATTCTAGGTTCCTGACGATGAACTTCGAGAACTCAGTCATCACGAGTCCGAGGACGTCCTTGAACGCACCAACAAACATTGGCGGGCGCGATGTCCGAACGAGACAGGGCGCGAGGCTGGCCGCGGCGATGAGCGTGATGGCTGGTTTGCTGCTGGGGCTGTCGGGCTGCTCGGTTTCTGCTCAAGACGAGTACTACCGGATTCGGTCGATCGTTCTGGTCCCAGAGCCGGGTGATGGGGCGGCGTTGACCGCGGCCGGGTCGAGATTCTCGAGGATCGAGAGCGGCACCGCGGCGGCTCTTGCGCTGGGTCATGCGCCGGGAACAACCTCGGACCAGATCTCCGATTCGCAGTGATCTTTACCAGAGAACATGTCGTGTGAGCCGTTCGTCATTGGCCGCGGACTTAATGAGGGGCGTGGTCGCTGCGCGTTCGGGCGTTGCTCTCGATACTCTGAGAGCGATGACATCACCAACACCTCACGGACCGTCGCCTCAGGGCGGCGACTCACCGGGCCGCGTCTCATCGAGCCGCGACGACCCCCACGCGATCGACCCTGGGATCCGCGACGACCTTCGCGGTCAGCTTGATTACGGCACGTACCTCGCGCTGCCAGAGTTGCTCGCGGCCCAGAAGCCGCTGGCGCGCCCGCCGCACCACGACGAGATGCTGTTTATCATCCAGCACCAGACCACGGAGCTCTGGTTCAAGCTGATCATCCACGAGCTGAGCGCGGCGATGCTGATGGTGCGGCACGACGAGCTGGGGGCGTCGTTCAAAATCCTGGCGCGGGTCAAGCATATCCAAGCCCAGCTCTTCAACCAGTGGAGCGTGCTGGCGACGCTGACGCCCAGCGAGTACGTGCAGTTCCGCCACGTGCTTGGCCCGGCGAGCGGGATCCAGAGTGTGCAGAATCGGTTGATCGAGTTCATGATGGGGAACAAGGATCGTCGGATGCTCGGGCTGTTCAAGCACGACCCGGCCGCCCACGCGGAGCTCGAGCACGCTCTGTTGGCGCCGAGTTTGTACGACGAGTTCCTCCGATATCTCGCGCGGCATGGGCACGCGATCCCGCGGGAGGTCTTGGACCGCGATGTGAGCGAGCCGCACGTGCCGCACGTGGGAGTCACCGGTGTTTTCAAGGCAATTTATGAGCAGCCCAAGCGGTTCTGGGATGCCTACGAGATGTGCGAGAAGCTGGTGGACGTCGACGAGCAGTACGTGCTGTGGCGGTTCCGTCACCTGAAAGTTGTGCAGCGCGTGATCGGGTGGAAGCGTGGCACCGGAGGGACGGCTGGCGTGCCGTACCTGTCAAAGATCGTGGACCGGAACTTTTTCCCGGAGCTGTGGGACGTGCGAACGGAGATCGGTACGTGAGCGCGGCCGGAGCGAAATGTGAACGGGGGCTGGCGGTGAGAACGGCATGAGTCAAGATTCGATCCAGCGGGCCGTTCGATCGCTCGGCCCGGGGCCGCTGACCGAGGACGCGCTTCGTGAGCATGTTTTCCCACTCTTTTCGAGGGTTCTGGCGCGGAAGGATATCTACCTCGCCAACCATTCGCTGGGGCTGCCTCTGGACCGCATGGCCGAAGACGTGCGCGCGGCGGTCGACGCCTGGTACTCCGACATGGACGAGGCTTGGGGGCTTTGGCTTGAGCTGATCCAAAGGTTCCGATCGGGCGTCGCGGAGTTGATCGGTGTTTCACGGCCCGATGCGATCGTGCCCAAGACCGC
>CAZIMT010000067.1:10281-16332 GCA_964540295.1 uncultured Phycisphaeraceae bacterium | reverse complement strand
TTCCTTCCACGATCCGCGCCACCGGCCTGCGCAGCGTTGCCGTCATCGCTTCCAAACTCGCCGGATACTCCCCGTGCTCGACGCGGTGCTTCTCGACCATCGTTGCCAGCAGCCGCAGGCGTTGCTCGGTGAGCTTGCCCTTGGCTACGTCATCGCCCGCCAGCTTCGAAGCTTCGCCAACGCCCGACGGCTTCACGCCCTCGAACAGCACGATGCTCTGCGCATCAAGGAACTTCTGTAATCCGTCGTAATAGGCCTTGTCGCCCACATGCATCGCGCCCACGAGATGCACGACCGGCGCGCCGGGCTTGCGCAACGTGCGCACGGACGTCTCAAGCCGGACACGCCGCTGCTCGGGAACATCGACGACGCGGATGTACTGCTCGGCCTGCGTCGCTTGCCCGGGGACCGGCTTGCCGTCGGTGCGCACCGGTTGATCGATTACAAAACGATTCGCTGCCGACTTCGGCATCGAGGTCCACCCGCCCAGTGCGCCCACGCACGAGCCGCTCAAAGCCGCCACCAGCATCGTGCGGACGAATGCCTTGCGGATCGAACCCACCCCACCCTCACTCGTTCTGCCACGCATCGGAAATCTCCTTGCTCGTTGGTCAAGTTATTCGAACAGGCGGTCGGTGTGCTCGCGATACACCTCCGCCATTAAATCCTTTCGCTACCGATAAAGTTTCGCCGCCCCGAGCAGCATGGTAGAGGCATACCGTGAAAGGCCACGCCACGATGCACGAACGAGATGAGGACACGACAACTCCTCAATCACCCGCAGATCTTCCACCTTGCCACGGTTCCGCGCCAACCCGAACTTTGACCTCACGCCCGACCAGCAGGCCGCAGAGTGGGAACGGATGCGGCGAGAGCCGCGCCCGCTCGAGCGCCCACTGGTAGTGCTGGCCGGTTATCACTCGCCGCTGGTGACCTCCCGTCTGGTCGCCCAGAACCTGTGCACGCTGACGTCGGGTGTTCCTTCATCGGTGCACGCGATCGCGTACCCGTTCGCGATCAACATCGCGTCGGCGGCGGCTCGTATGATGTCGGAGATTCAGCAACGGTTCCCGAGTTCTGATCCAGAACAGACGCGTGAGTTGGACGTGGTGGGCATCTCGATGGGTGGCCTGGTCGCGCGATACGCGGCGGCGGCACGCGTAAAGAACGGAAGAACATCGCCGCGCCTCAATATCCGCCGTCTCTTCACCATCGCGACCCCGCACCGCGGCGCAAAGATCGCTCGGGTCGTCGCGGTGGACCGCGCCGCGCACGAAATGGTGCAAGGATCGTCCTTTCTTTTTCAGCTCGATCAAGACTTCGCGCAGCGGAGCTACGAGCTGGTCTGTTACGCGCAGCTGCGTGACTGGTGGGTGGGCGCGACCAACGCCGCGCCGCCGGGGCTCACGCCGTACTGGACGGACACGCGCGGGCTCCTCGCGTTCACGCTTAGTCACTTTGCGGTGAACTCGAACCGTGCGTTGCTGCTTGACCTGGCGCGGCGCTTACGCGGAGAGTCGCCGATCGCTCGTGACGGGGCCGGGCCGCCGACCGACTGAACCGGCGAGAGACGGTTTGCTTGACATCTTCGGAGCGGCCTTGGACGTTGTCTTCGTCGGAGCAAGTACTTGACTCGTCGCGCGAGCTCCGTTCACGCCAAACGTATTATTCACGAGTTTGGCTTCGAGTATGGCCTGATTTTTCGCAGAACGCGTAAGCGCGGGCCGCGCCGCGGGGATCAACCATTCGTGCCGGGCCGCGAGCGCCAGCAACGTCGCGCGGTCCCGAGCGGTCAAGGCGGCCGCGCCCGCCTGCATGGCCGCACCAAAGACGCTCGGAGACATCAGCAGCGCCGCCGGTTCAACTATGCACGACGCGCCGCTCAAACGCGCGAGGCACTCACGTTCGCCGCGATCAAGCCCCATGGCGGCAGCGATCCTTGTCCATGAGTGCTGCCGACGCTTCAAGCCTGCAACAAGTTTGACCGCTACAACGCTCGCGGTAACCATCACGACCAGCGCGGCCGCGCCGCCTGCGATCCAGGGTGTCCAGGCCGAATCAATCGCCGCCCGCCACCACGCCGTCGATCCGCCTTCGGGCACACTCGCGCCTTCGAGACGAAAGGGCGTTCGCGTTTGGGCGATCTGAGTCGTGAAGACCAGGCCGTGCAAGGCTTCGCGCGTGAGATCGTGCGCGAAAGTGCTGATGCCGTCGCTGAGTACATGCAGTTTCATTCGCCGCGTTCTCCTTGCGCCTGATCTGTGCGTGCGGTCTGGTCTATCGAGCGAAGCCCCGCGACGCAACGTCCGGCTCGCGCACGCACGCGGGCGTCCGCGTCGCCGCGTGCCAGCTCGCCAAGCCGGGCCGTGAGGTCTGACAATCGGGTCCACGCGCCGGAGGGCGAATGCCCCCAGACCAGCCGGGCCGAGAGCCAGGTTCCGGCCAGCCGGTGCATCACGCGAACATCACCGAGCATGGCGAGCACGTCCTCGAGCGATTCACGTTCGCCGAGCACCGAAGGTTTGAGTTCGATCAATCCGCCGACACCGCCGACACCGCCGACGCCGCCGGACCCGGTGGCGGGCGCGACGCCCATGCGTGCCGCCGCGAAGAGCGCACGCAGCGCGTTGGCGCGGGCGCGGTGCTCGTCGTCACGCTTGAGCTCCACGATCACATCGCGAGTCAGTGCCGCGAGCGGCGCGTTCGACGCTGAAAGCGTGACCAGCCCGCGTCCCAGCGCTTCGACCGCGTTGGCACGCACGCGCGGCTCGTCGTCGCTGACGCTCGCGCGAAGAGCTTCCATCGCGTGAACGCTGCTCAGCTCACCCAGCGCCATGACCGCAGTGGCGCGTGCACGACCTCGCCACAAGAGCCGCGGGTTCGGATCGAGACTCGCCGTCTCGACGCGCAGACTGACGCTTTGCGCCGTCTTTGGCCTGTCTTGAACGATGGCCACGAGCGCCGCTTCGCACTCGGCAGTGAGGTTCAGGCACCGGGCGACCACGATCGCGCGGGTACGAGATTCATCGTCCCCCGATCCGATGAGTTCGCGGAGTTGGGCGAGCACGCCCGCACGGTCGGACCTGAGCATGGCCCACGCGGTGGCACGGCCGCCCGCGCAGCTTGGATCAAGCCAGTCGGTTGAGCGTTGTTCATCGCGGGCGATAAAGCGGACCCGCGCGTGCGGCGAGCGGGCGAGCTTTCCGAGCCAGCGACGGCGCGGCGGAGTCGTGCGCGCACCGACACGCGCGATCAGCCGCCCGTCGTGCCCCAGCTCCCCCACCACCGACCATGCGAGCGTTGCCGAGCAGGCCACACGCGCGTCGGCATCGAAACAAAGATCGATCAGCTCGTTCGGACCGGCGGTTCGCGCCGCGGCGCTCCGCAGCCACGGCTCGTCGTCATGGAGCATCGCGATGATGGTTGCCGCGCGCGCTTCGGCACCGTCGCCCTGAGCCTCTCGCAGCGCGATGAGCCCGCGACGCGAGGCCGGGGACAAGCGCGCGAATGACTGTTCGTTCGGGAGTGTGACCGCGCGGCCAGCGGCGCGAAGTGAGCGCCATTCCCGGCGACGAGCCGGGCTTGCCAGCAGGTGCCAGCGCCGGAGAAACGCCTCGAACTCCGCAAGGTCACGCAACGCTTTGAGCCGCTCGCCCGATGCCGCGGCGAAGCGCGCCAGCTTGAGCCACTCCCAAGCACGCTCGCGCGACACCGCCGACCGGTCGGCCCGCAGCGCTTTGCGGAGCGCCGAGTGCGGTTCGGTCTCTTCGCCCAGGAACCACGACGCGAGCGGACCGGGCAGGCCGCCGGAACCGCGTACAGACAATGGCGTGAGCAGCACCATCGCGGCCACGGCGGCCCCGCGGCATCGGTGGACGCCGATCTCGAGCATGGAATGCAAAACTTCCGGCTCGATCGATGCGGCGCTCGATGCGGCGCTCGGACCGGCGGCCTGCGCGATCGCGACCAGTGCCCGGCCCGCAGCGGCGGCGATGGAGACTTCCGGATCGCTCAGCAGCCTCGCGCACACTCCGGCCAGACCGGGCTCGGGGCAGTCCTCCGCCAACTGAATCGCCGACCGCCGCGCGATGTCGGGGTACTCCGGTGTAACCTTCGCCAACGCCTCGGCCCAGCGACCGGCGGCCAGAGATACCGTCGAGTGTCTCAGTTTCTCATCGAGCAAGGACCATCGGCAGGCGAGCTCGGACAACGCCCGATCGGCGACCGCGGCGTGCGAATCTCGGCGAGGTTCGGACCCGGTGAATCTGGTAAACAGCCCGGACTTTCGTGGCCGTGCGTCCACGCTCGATCCGAGCGCAATCGCAATCAACTCTAATGCAACCTGATTTCGTTCGGAAACCGTACACAGTACGAACGTATCAACCAATACCGATAATCTTTGTTCGGTGGTGAGCGATTTGAGAGAATCTAGGCGTGACTCGAACGTTTCCATGTCGCTTTATTTTGCTAGACAGGCGACCATTCACCTATTAGAATGCGAATTAAGGGTCCGAAACAAACAGAAACGGAACTTTTTCTTTCTCCAAGAGTATCGAATATGCGAAGATAACCACTGAACATGTCTCGATTCCGAGCTGTGTTCGTTTTTCGGTCGGTATTTGAGCCTCATTCAGCGTTTTCGGGTTCTTGAGTTCTGTCATTTTCAATGCTTGTTCGGCACGCCATGGCCCAAGTTCTTTCCCGTCATCTTTTCGACTCAATGCTCGCTATCACTGCACAGCGATGCTCTATGGTTTCTCGCGGCCGGGTTCTCCGGACCGCTCGCGAGACGAGCTTCGCTCAGATTGGCATCTCGCTTCTTGGAAACTTTGTTGCCGGAAACTCGCGCCGCGCAACCGCGTCCCGATCTCACCCATCTCGAGCCTCTTGAAATCTGGGGGCCTTTGCCCCGCACCACGTCCATCCGGAAAGTTCAGCCGGAAAGTTCAGCTAGAAAGACCAGCCATGAGTAATTCGTTGAAACCGAGCGGACTTCAACTCTATCAAGTCGTCCTCTACAACCGCGCGATCCACCCCGAGTTCTTTCCGCTCAAGTCGCGGCAGGTCAAGAAAATGAACGACTACGAACTCGAGTCTTGGCTCATGAACGGCTCGCACCTTCTGCGCTTCGAGCACAAAGGCCTGTGCGCCAGCGAACTGGTCGCGGACCATTCTCACGAGCTGCCCCAGACCGGTATCGTCAACGCGTTCCTGTGTACCGGCGAGCACGAGTTCGATCACGCCTTCAAACGCGACCACGCCAACTACATGACGGCCGTGCAGACAGAGACCCTTTCCGACCACGCCTATGTGTCGGCCTGCGACGAGTACCTCCAGTTCGCCAAGGTCAATTCGGCCCAGATCCACGAGTGGCGCGACCACGGTGGAAAATGTCTCAGTGTCGTTGATGTCCAGCCTCACAAGGACCAGGTTCACATCCAGGCGTACCATCTGATCGCCCAGACCGGTATGTTCCTGCGGTCGCAAACGATCTTTGAACTAGCCATGTGACCTTTCAAACCGGTCGATTTTCGCTTGTATTCCTCATGCTTTCTTTGATCACAGCTTCAGCCACCTTCCGTCCTCCGCTCATCGCGGCACGAATTAGAACGCCCCGCGAGGGGCGGATCGGTGGCTTGGCGTCCGGGCTCCTTCTCGCCCGCAACTCGCGAATCGCGTGATCCTGCTTTCAACCTTGCGGGGCATCTGCCAACCGACGCTTCCCATCCCGGGGGGCTGACGGTTCCTGTCGGTCGCTGCGCGATCGCGCGCCGACGTTGCCCCGAAATCTCACCATCACACCGATACCATCACCAACTCGCCCCCGGGCTGAACCGGAGGCCGAGCCAAGGTCTCACGAGCACACCATGAACCAGACGAACCAACCCGCCTCATCCGCTCACCACCCCGCTGTGCAACCGCTCACCACACCGCCGAACAAGGCCGAGGGCGCGGGCACCGACAAGGGCGGCGATAAGGGCCCGGGTAAGAGCCCTTACCGGGCCACGTTGAACCTGCCGCAGACCCTCTTTCCCATGAAGGCCAACCTCG